>CAZGCB010000033.1:0-23025 GCA_964524065.1 uncultured Caulobacterales bacterium
CGCCGAAGTGAAGGGCTATGGCCTGTCCGGCGACGCCTACCACATCACCGCCCGGGGGGAGGATGGCGATGGCGGTTTCCGCAGCATGCAAGCCGCGTTGAAGGACGCCGGCCTGACGCCGTCGGACATCGATTACATCAACGCCCACGGCACCTCGACGCCCAAGGGCGACGAAATTGAATTGCGCGCGGTTGAGCGCTTGTTTGGGGATGCAGCCAGTGACGTTGTCATGACATCCTCTAAGTCGGCCACAGGCCACTTGCTGGGCGCTGCAGGGGCGATTGAGGGGATTTTCTCCATCCTCGCCATCCGCGACGGCGTGTGCCCGCCGACCTTGAATTTGGACAATCCGTCGGTGGAGACGCCGATTAATCTGGGCGCGAATGCTGCGGTGAAGCGGCCGGTCAAAGCGGCCTTGTGCAATTCCTTCGGCTTTGGAGGGACGAACGCTTCAGTGGTGTTCGCGGCGCTGCCATGAGCCGCGCCGAGGCCGCAGCGCCACGCCGCGGCAGGCTGCTCTCTACCCTTATTATGGCGACTCTGGCGGTGTGTCTGGCCGGTGTCTTGCTGGTGGCGGCTGCGGGCCTTGGCGGCGCGTGGTGGGTGCTGCGCAGTTATTCCGCACCGGGGCCCCACGCGCAGCCCGTTTTGGTGACCGCCCCGCGTGGGGCCAGCCTCAACGCCATCGCCGCTCAGTTGGAAGCGGCCGGCGCGGTGGAGAATGGCCTCCTGTTCCGCGCCGCGACACGGCTGCTGGGTCGCGATCGCGCGTTGCAAGCGGGGGAATACGACATCCCCGCCCGCGCGAGCATGCGCGACATCGTAGGGATGATGACCGATGGCGATGTGGTGCAGTATGCCGTCACCATTCCGGAGGGCTCCACCACGCTCGCCATCATCGAGATTCTCAACGCCAGCCCGGTGCTGACAGGGGAAATCGACACGCCGCCGGCGGAGGGCTCCCTCTTGCCGGAAACCTACGCCGTCACCCGCGGTGAAAGCCGCATGGCCGTGATCACCCGTATGGCGGCGGCGCAGGACGCGCTGCTAGCGGAGCTGTGGCCGGAACGGGCGGATGCGCTGCCCTTCGACACGGTGGAGGAGGCGGTTAATCTCGCCTCCATCGTCGATCGCGAGGCGGGTGGGACCGAGCATGATCTGGTGGCCGGCGTGTTCGTCAACCGGATGCGCAAAGGCATGCGCCTGCAAGCGGATGCGACCATCATCTACGGCATCACGCGCGGCGCGCCCTTGGTGAATGAGCAGGGCCAGCGACGCACCATCCGGCGCAGTGAGCTGAATGACCGCACCAATCCTTACCACACCTACCATATCGATGGTTTGCCCCCCACGCCCATCGCCCATCCGGGGCGCGCCGCGTTGGAGGCGGTGTTGAACCCGGCGGTGACGACGGCGCTCTATTTTGTGGCCGATGGGACGGGCCGGCATGTGTTCTCCGACACGCTGGCCGAGCATGAGCAAGCGCGCCAGCGCTGGCGCCAAATCCGCGCGCAACGCTTGGAGGAGCAGCGCCGAGCGGCTGGCAATTGAGCGGCGCCGTCGCGAGCATGACCGGCTTTGCTCGGGTCGACGGCGCCGATCGCGCGGCGTCCTGGGCCTGGGAGGCGCGCAGCGTCAATGGCCGCGGCCTGGATATTCGGGTGCGGCTGCCGCAGAGCGCGGCGCTGGCGGGCGAACCGTGGGAGTTGCTGGCGCGTGATGCGGTGAAGACGCATCTGGCCCGCGGCACCGTGAACATCAGCCTGCAAATGCGTCTGGGCCAAAGCGAGCCGGTGTCGCGCATCAACCGCACGCGCCTGCGGGCCTATGCGGCCGAGGCGGCGCGCTTGGCCCGTTGGGGCTTAGCGCAACCGGCCAGCGCGGACGCGTTGCTGACGCTGCGCGGCGTGGTGGAAACCAGCGGCGATGGCGACGCCACAACCCTTGATGATGCGACACGCGCCGCGATGAAAGCCGATCTTCAACAACTGGCGCACAATATGGCGTTGTCCTGCCAGCGGGAGGGCGCGGTGTTGGCGCAGGCTTTGCTCGACTTGCTGGAGCAGCTGCAAAGCCTGCATGGCGAGGCTAAGGCCCAGTCGGCGGACATACCCCAACGCGTGCAGAGCCGTTTGGCCGCGCGGTTGGCGGAGCTCACCGGCGAACATGTGTCGGAGGATCGTTTGGCGCAGGAGGCCGCGCTGCTGGCGGTGAAGGCGGATGTGCGTGAGGAGTTGGATCGCTTCGGCGCTCACATCGCCACCGCCCATGAACTGCTGGCTGCGGGTGGGGCCATTGGCCGTCGGCTGGATTTTTTGGCGCAGGAATTGATGCGTGAAGCAAACACCTTGTGTGCAAAGTCTGCGGATATGGCGTTGACGCGCTCGGGTCTCGCTTTGAAGGCGGTGATCGAGCAATTCCGCGAGCAAGTGCAAAATGTGGCTTAGACGCAGACCGCGCAAAGACCCCCCCACGCCCCAACGCGGCGCCATGATCGTGGTGTCCAGTCCCTCCGGGGCCGGCAAATCCACATTGACCCGTGCGCTCTTGGATGCCGACCCGCAGGTGCGCCTGTCGGTCTCCGCCACCACCCGGCCCCAGCGGACGGGTGAGGAGGACGGCGTCCACTACCATTTTGTCGATGATGCGCGTTTTGATCAGCTCCTGGCTGAGGCGGCGTTTTTGGAATGGGCCCCGGTGTTCGATCATCGCTATGGCACGCTGCGCGACGATGTGGCGGTGTGGCTGGACCAAGGCCTCGATGTGATTTTCGACATTGATTGGCAGGGCGCGCGGCAGCTTTCGGAGGCGAATTTCGCCCGCATGGTGTCGATTTTTGTGCTGCCGCCCAGCCTGGTGGAGTTGGAGCGCCGCTTGCGCGCCCGCGCGGCTGACAGCGATGCGGTGATCCAGCGCCGTATGGCCAAGGCCGTCGATGAAATCAGCCACTGGGCCGAGTACGGGTATGTGCTGGTGAATGATGATTTGCCGCGCGCCAAGACGGCGCTGCAGGCGGTGGTGACGGCCGAACGGGCGCAGGCCGCAGCCGAGACGTCCGGCCGCGCCCTAACGCGCGCGGAGAAGACAGCGGCCCGCTTGGCGCAGACTTTGCGACCCCATCGCAACCGCCGCCTACGCAGTCGCGACGGCAAGGGCGATGTCGATATCGCCGGCTTCGTCGCAGCCTTGATGGCGGAGCGGGAGGATGGCGCGCGCTGATCAGGCGGTCCGCTGCGCCAAAAACTGGGCCAGGCGGGCGAAGCCGGCGGGCGGGATGGTTTCCGGGCGCGCATCGGCGGGCAAGTCCGCGACCGCGAGCCAATCTTCCACCGTCCAACCCCGCTGGGCGGCCAGCGCTTTGAGGCTGCGGCGGAGCATTTTGCGGCGTTGGCCGAAGGCCGCGGCCGTCACCGCGCCCAGCGTTTCAACATCAGCAAAGGCGTCGGCGCCCAGCGGCTCCAGACGCACCACGGCGGACTCCACCTTGGGCGGCGGCGTGAACGCCCGCGCGGGTACGGACAACACAAGCTCGGCCCGCGCCCGCAATGCGGTGAGGACGGCCAGCCGGCCATAGGCGTCCTCGCCCGGCTGGGCGACGATGCGCTCGGCCACTTCACGTTGGAACATCAGGACGAGGCGCGTCCACCAGACCGGCGCAGCCGTGAGCCATTTGATGAGCAGCGCAGTGCCCACATTGTAGGGCAGGTTCGCCACCACCAGCGCCGGGCGGGCGACGCCGTCGCCATGGGCCGCCAGGAGGGCGGCCTCGTCGGCGTGCAGCGCATCGGCTTGGGCCACATGCAGGCGTGCCGGCGCGGCGGCCGCGATTTCCGCGAGCGCGTCCAAAAAGCGTGCGTCTTTCTCGATGGCGATGAGCTGAGCGGCGCCGGCCGCCAACAAAGCGCGCGTCAGCCCGCCGGGGCCCGGGCCGACCTCGATCACTTGCGCGTGGCTGAGATCGCCCGCCAGCCGCGCGATTTTGCCGGTGAGGTTGAGGTCAAACAGAAAATGCTGGCCGAAGCTTTTGCGCGCGCCGAGATCATGGCGCGCCGCCACTGCGCGCAGCGGCTCCAGCGCGTCGAGCGCGGCGGCGTCGCGCGCGCGCACCGCGTCGTCGAGCGCCGGGGCGTGCTGCATGGCGACGCCATGGGGATCGGGTGAGGGATCGCCCGTGTGATGGGAGGCGCTCACGGCGCAGCGAGGGTGGCGCGCGTGGCGGTGCGCTGTGCGGCGATGGCGGCGGCCATGTCGAGTGCGGCGATGAGGCTGTTGGGCCGCGCCTCGCCCCGTCCGGCGATGGCGAAGGCCGCGCCATGATCGGGGGAGGTGCGCACAATCGGCAGGCCGAGGGTGATGTTGACCCCGCCGTCAAAGTCCAAGGTTTTCACCGGGATCAGCCCCTGATCATGATACATGGCGATGGCGACATCATAGCCCGTACGGGCGTGGGGAGCGAACAGAGCATCGGCCGATTGGGCGTCGCTGATGGTCAGGCCCTCGGCGCGCAAGGCGGCGGCGGCCGGGTTGAGGATCGTCTGTTCCTCGCGGCCGAGCGCGCCATCCTCGCCCGCATGGGGGTTGAGGCCGGCGAGGGCCAGACGCGGCGCCGCGACGCCGAAATCCTCCCGCAGCGCCCGCGCCGTGACCCGCGCCACACGCATGATGCGCTCGCGCGTGAGGGCCTGCGGCACGTCCGCCAGCGGCACATGGATGGTCGCGAGCGACACCTTGAGCCCGCCGCCGGCCAGCATCATCACCGGCCCGCGCGGCGCTGCGCAGGGATCATCCTCCGTCAGGCGCGCTAACAATTCCGTGTGGCCGGGCAGATCAAAGCCGGCTTCATACAGCACGTGCTTGGCGATGGGATTGGTCACCACGCCTGCCGCCGCGCCCATGCGCGCCGCCTCCACGGCGCGTTCAATACTGGCGAGCACAGGCGCGGCGTGGGCGGCGTTCGCTCGCCCCGCCTCGACCGGCGCATGAAGCGCCAGCGGCAGCACGGGCAACGCGTCGCTGAAGCACACGGACGCTTCGTCCAGGGACGCGATCGCGGCGATGGGCGCGCCGAGGGCGGCATACAGATCCGGCGGGCCGAACACGGCGAAGGCCGGCCCGCGCACGCGTAAAGCACGCCAGGCGCCGATGGTGATCTCCGGTCCGACACCAGCGGGATCGCCCATGCTAACGGCCAGCGGACGCGGGCCATGCGGGGGCGCGCTCATCGCGCCCATGGCGTGCGGCCCGCTCATCACGCGCGTCCCGGCCGGCGCGGCTTAGCGCAACCGGTTTTCAATGGTGGCGGTGTCGATCAGGTCGCGCAGATAGCGCCGCGACAGGAGGGAAATTTGCCGGTCGATGAGCTGGTTCTCCACCTCGGCGCGGCTGGGCAGGCTTTCGGGCGTCATGTCCACCCGCTCGCATAGGCTCAGGGCGATCGCGCCAGCGGGCACCAAAATGGCCTCGCTGGTCTGCCCTGGCTCCAGCGCCTCGACCGCGGCGCGGATGGACGGCGATAAATCCCGTGGTGTCACAAGGCCCAAATCCGAAGCGATCACGCGGGGTAAACTGCGTTTCACGCGCGCCACATCATCGCAGGCGCGCATACGGCGCGTCGCGTCGTTGAGCTGGCGCGCGGCCTCCTCTTGTGCGTCGCGACCGCCAGCCTGCGTGGTGGACAGCAAAAGTTGGCGCAAGCGGACCCGTTCCAAATCCGCGCCCTCGCGCTTTTCGATCAGCAGCACAATGTAGATGCCCTCGCGGGTCTGCACCGGTTGCGAGATCGCGCCCGGACGCATTCCCGCCAGCTCGCGCTCCAAGGCCTCATGGCGCAGATCCCCGGCGCTGACCCAGCCCACATCCCCGCCATTGACCGCCGAGGGGGCGGCCGAGACGCGCCGGGCCAGCTCGGCAAAGGCGCGCCCCTGTGATTGCTGCAGGATCTGATAGACATACTGCACATCTTGCATAGAGACATCTTCGCCCTGGGGCGTGATGCGCGGCTCGACCAGGATCTCCGCCATTCGGTACTGATCTTTGCTGGCGCTGGCCGCCATGCGTTCCAACGCCTGGCTGATTTGGTCGTCGCTGACCCGCACCCGCGAGCCGTACAAGCCGTTCATCAAGGATCGCCACGCGATTTCAGCGCGCAGCTGATCCTCCAGCGTGCGCACATCCACACCCACTTGCGCCAAATCCCGTTGGATGGCGTCGGCGGTGACGTTGTTCTGCCGCGCCAGACGGTCGATGGCCGCGTTCACTTCGTCGGGACTGACGGCGATATCGAACTCGGCGGCTTCTTGCAGCTGCACACGTTCATCAATAAGGCCGCGCAGCGCTTGTGACTGGGCGCGCTGCAGCAATTCAGGGGTCGGCTCCACGCCTGAGGAGGTGAGGATCAACCGCACCCGCTGGCGCAAATCATAGGTGGTGATGACCTCGTCATTGACGATGGCGGCGACCCCTTCCATGGCCTGTGCTTGGGCGCGCGGGGCGGCGGCCAGCAGACACAGCCCGAGGGCGGCGAGAAGGGCGAGCGGAGCGAAAGCGACGCGGATCATCCTGACAATCCGTTTTTCATCGGCCGAGTGCGACGTGTTGTTCATGGGCGCAGCGGCGTGTGACCATGCCCGCGCCGTCTGCATCGTTTGGACAGAACGTTACCTAAGCGCGCAGTCTAAGCAACCGGCCCCGCACACGCCGTTAACGCGCGTTGCAGTGATCGGGCCGCGATCAGGCGCCGAATGCGGCCTATATCGCGTCCGGTCATCAATCATTTGGTCACGAAACCGCCGAGGGTCGCCAGGGTGAACCGCACCGAGATCGACTCTTCGGTGCCAATCGAGGGATCGTCGGGGAAATTTTCTTCTTTATAGATCAGCTCCACCTGCGTGCAGTTGTCCCGATAGACGAGGGTCAGATCAGAGCGGCGCGTTTCGCCGTCGGCCAGGTCCCGATTGGCGTTGTATCGCACAGCGAAATTCTTATTCAGCCGCACCTCGCCGCCGAAATCCAACGATTCCCGCTCATCCGTGTCAGGGTTGTTGACACGCACACGTTCTTGCACCTGCAGATATCGGCCATAGGCCGAAATGGGCCCGACGCCGATACGGGCGTCCACATCCAAACGCTGGACTTCGTAGTCCTCATCATCCAGCCGCACCCGCGCGGTAATGGCGTTGCGCACGCCGAGGCTCAACGCGCCCGCGGCGACAACATCGGTGACGTCGCCCGCCAGACCGGTGGCGTCCACCAGATCCCCATTGGCGTCTTCGATCGGTTCGAAATCGGTGAAGTCGTCGGCGCGATAGCTTTGCGCCACGAACAGACTGGCCTCCTGCGCGGGTCCCCAACGCACGGAGGCGCGCCCGCCCACCGTCGCCCGCGCGCCTTCCTCCCAGACGTCAAATCCTGGGGAGCGATTGGCCAGCAGAATGTTCGCCTCGTCCAGGTCCACCGAGAGCGAGTCTTGGTTGACGATGTTCTCGTCATTGTCTCCGGTTGAGGCCAGCGTGACGTTGGCGATGGGCGACAGCTCCACATGCGCCGATCCCATGCGCCGCCCCACGGGATAGCTGGCTGTCGCCGCGACATAGCCCAAGGCCCGCACAACAGTCTCATCATCAACGGACTCGTCCTGGAGGCCGTTGGCCGTGTCCGTGTCTGTCACCGGTACGTCGGATAGGCTGTAAAGATCGCCGCGCGCCAAGGCTTGCGGCTCGATGACGATGCCGCCTTTGGTGGTGATCCGCCGGTTCCACTCCGTTTCCAACGTCATCCGGCGATAATCGAGGCCCGTCTCAAAAGCCAATTCTTGGGGCGGGTTGCGTTCCAAAGCGACGGCGCTGAGGCGGGCCTCCGCGCGTCCACCGAGAAAGCGCGCCCTGAAGGCTTTGCGGGCCTCCGCGAAGGGCAGCACCAACGGGAAGGTGTCTTCCTCGTCAATTTGCCCTGAGGCGGGCACGCGCAGGCTTTGAAAATCCAAGGCGGCCACCGAAAAATACGAATCTTCGGTTTGGCGCACGCTGTAGAGCTGGCTCATCAGCCGTCGCGCATCGCGGCGATAGAGGCCACGCCGGCTGTCCACGCCGTCAATTTCATAGCGCTGCAGATACGTGTCGTCTTCGTTGAGTATGGCTTCGGCGCCAAAGCCCCACAGCCAATTCTCGTTCACAGCGAAGACGCCGTCACCGAACAAATGGCCGCGCAGCTGGTCCTCGCCGAACTTCGTGAAGACTTCCGGCGTGTTCGGATCGTCGTCGTCATCGAAATTGGCGAATTCTTGTTCGCGCGTAGCGGAGCCGGAAATCAGCACATTGCCGGAGAAAAACCGCTTGCGGTACTCGAACCCGATCAAGGGATCGGCGTTCTCCATCAGCTGGGGCGCCAAGGTGAGGTCCGCGCTGTCGGAGAGCACCCAGTAATAGGGCTGGGAGTAAAAGCCGCCGGTGCGCGAAGACTCGCCGAAATTCGGCAGCAGCAAGCCGGATTTGCGGCCCACCGACGGGTCGGCATGGGCGAAGAAGGGCGTGTACAGCACCGGCACGCCTTTCACCTCAAGCACCGCGTCGCGGTAAAACACCATGTCATTGGGCCCGTCGCGGGTGACTTTGCGCGCTTTCAGCCGCCAGGTCGGGCGCGCGCCGAAGCCGCGTTCGGCGCAGGGGGTGCAGGGCGTGTAGAAGGCGCGGGTGAAGCGCACGGTGTTGTCGGCGGACTGGGTGGCCACCCGCGCGCCGATCGTCGCGTCGCTTGGCAGGCGCGCAGAGAAATTGACGATCACGCCCGAGCTCAAATCATCGGACAGCTCCGCTTCATCGGCGAAGGTGACGGCGCCGCCATCCTCCAAAATCGTGACGTTGCCACGGGCGATGACGCGCCCCTGTTCAGGCATGAAGAGCACTTCATCGGCGCTGAGCGTGCGCCCGCCATAGCGCGCCTGCACATTGCCACGGGCGATGTAGCGCCCGCCGCGCTCTTCGTTGATGACCTGATCAGCCTCCAGATAGACGGCTTCTTCCGCCTCCGCGACACTGGTCTGTGCGTGCGCGCCGGTGAGGGCCGCCGTCGCCGCGCCGGCGGCCGAAAGGGCCGCCGCGAACCGTTTGCGTTTGCGCTGGAACATGGCGGCCTCCCATAGGCGCGACAGGGCGAATGCCGGGCGTTGTCCCCGCAGAATCGCCGATGGCTCTCATCTTGCGCCTCGATAACCCAGGCATAAAGCGGGCGTCCAGCCGCCCCGGCGCCGTGCGCCGGCGCGTCTGGCCGACTTAGCCATCCTCCATGCTGGCGATGACATAAAGCCCGCCCAGCAGCGTCAGCAATGGCGCCGCCCACGCCGCCAGCATGATTGGCAACACCGAGGTTGAGCCCAGGGCGGCGAGCATATTGTCCGCGAAATAGACCGCAAAACCGACAGCGGCGGCGGTGAAGGTGAGTTGAAGAGCGCCACCGCGCCGCGATAGGCGTAAACACGCCGCCGACGCCACAAGCGTCATGGCCGCCAGCGTGATGGGCAACGCCAGGAGCCGCTGCCAACGCAGCTCATACTGTACCGACGAGAACCCCGCTTCGCGCAGCACGCGTGACTGGTTCGGCAATTCCCAAAAATTGAGCGCGGCCGGCGCGCCGGCGTTTTCGATCAGTGTTTCGGGATCGATCTCGGTGAATAGAGACAGCTGGTCATGGTGCTGGGGTTCATCCTCGGGCTGAACTTCCCAAGCATCCGTGAGCTGCCAAAAACCGGCCCGCAGAATGGCGACCTGAGCGTCAATGCGGCGCGTGAAAGTGGGCAAGCCGTCGCGATTGAGATCGTAGATATAGAGCGTCACGCCCTCCAACCGCCTTTGTTTGGCGTCCGCGCGGGCCGCCCGGATCACGGTTTGCTGCATGTCGCGCCGCTCGCGCAGCCACAGAACCCTTTGCTCATTGCGGTTCGCACGGGCTTGCTGGGCGGCGCGTGCGCCCATGACAATGCGGTCGCGCTGGCGCTCGAATTCTTCATGCAAGCGGGCCGCGGCCGGATTGATCAGCGTGGACGCCGCGATGCCGGTGATGAGAGCGAAAATCGCCCCCGGTCCCACAAAGCGCCAGGCCGACATCCCCGACGCGCGCATCACCACGAGTTCGCTGCGGCGGTTGAGCCGATACATGCCCCACATGACGCCAAACAAGAACACAAACGGCAACGTGGCTTCGGCCAGATTGGGCGCGCGCAGCAGCGCCAGTCCCGCTAACGTTAAGGTGGAGACGCCGGCGCGATCGCCCAAGGTGCGCGACAACTCGACCACATCCACCATGACGATCACGGACATGATCACGGACAGCGCCAAAAGCACGCCCGTCACCACCTGACGCAGGACATAAAGGGGCAGCGTCAACTTCATGCCGGCGCGGCTCGCGCCTGCGGGGTTTCCGGCGCGGGCGCAGGGCGCGCGCGCAGGCGCAGTTGGGTGTGAAACAACATCCAGGCGGCGATGGCGGCCGCCGTCAGCGGCACCACATATTGCCACACATTGGCGCTGGGATCGTCGGCGGCGGCTGACTGCATGGCGAAGCCGACCAAGCGCGTGCTCAGTGCGGCCACCGAGGCGATGGCGATGCGCCGGGCATACCCCGTGCGGGAGAACTGACCGCCCATCACGGCGGTGAGCGCAATCAACGCAAACGCGATATTATACAACGGGCCGGCCAAGCGGTAATGCCCCTCGGCGTAGAGCTCCGCGCTGTTCTTCCAGTCCCATAATGAGTTGGGGTCCAGAAATAGAAGTTGATGCAGGTACCGATCGCTAAGTTTGTAAAATAAATTGCCCGGCCCGTCGATAAACGTCGAAAGCTCAAAGGGGTAGCTATCGAATTTGAGGAAGGATAACGAGCCGTTTTCTTCGCGATTTTGGATAGACCCTTCGGTCATCACCAGAGCCGGTTCGCCGCGCAGCTCCGTAAATTGACCCACCGCCGCCATATACACCACGGGATTGTCCGCGTCCGAGGCATCTTCAATGAAAAGATCAACCACGCGCCCGCCGCGCTCAATTTCCCGCGCGTAAATCGTCAGCCCCGGCGCCGGCACGCGAAACTCGCCCGGACGAATGAGCTTGGCGGCCAAATCGCTGCGCACCTCGTAGAGTTTTTCGCGCATCTCCCGGAAGGAATAGGGCTGCACCCACAGATTCACCGCCAAATTCACCACCAGCGCGGCCGTGGCCAGTTTCATGAGCGGGGAGGCGATTTGCCAGCGGCTCATGCCGGCGGCGGAGCACACAATCAGCTCCGAGTCGTTTTTCAGCTGGCTGGTCGCGAACATCACCGCGATGAACACCCCCAGCGGCAGGATCAACGACACCAGCTGCGGCAAGGCCAACGCCGTGATCTGCAGGTAAGTCAGCACGCTCTGGCGCTGATCGATGATCAAATCCAGCGTCGAGATGCTCTGGGTCAGCAGCGCCAACACGCCGAGCGCGCCCACGGAGGCGATCAGCGGCCACACGGCTTGACGAAGGATGTAGGCGTGAATCACAGGGGCGGCCGCTCCGACCTTTTGCGCCGCATGCGCGACTGTTGTTTCTCTCGCAGAGGAATATCAGATAGGCAAGGATTGACCCACCGCCACCGCACCGTCCGGCGTTCGCCTCACGCTTTGCCCGGCGCGCCCATTCATGGAGAAGCTGATGAAAATCGCGTTTGCCGCGTCCGCTGACACGCACGAGACTGTGATCGCACCGGCCTTCGCCGGCGGCGATGGGGAGGGGCCGACTTTGTCGCCGGCGGCCGCGCGGTGGGACGAGGACACGCGGGGGCGCGTGCAGGCGGCGATGGCGGCCGCGCGCTTCACGGCAAAACCGGGCTCGGTTTTGGTGCTGCCCGGTTTTAGCGCGGAGCCGGCTTTGGCGCGCCTGGTGCTCGTGGGGCTGGGCCCGCAGGCGGAGGTGAGCGCGGCCAAAGTTGAAAAAGCCGTCGCGGGCGTGGTGCGGCGTCTGTTGATCGGCGCCGGCGCGCAGGCGGTGTTGCGCCTTGACGGCGTGGCGCTGGACGCGGAGGCGGCCGCCCGCGCCGGCCTTGGCGCGCGTTTGGGCGCCTACCGCTTTGACGCCTATCGCTCCAAGCTGCCGCAGGACAAAAAGCCCAGCCTCGAGGCGCTGCATATTGTGGTCGATGATGTGGCCGCCGCGGAAGCAGCCTGGGTGCGCTATGACGCGGTGGCGGACGGCGTGGCTCTGGCGCGTGATCTGGTCAGCGAGCCGCCGAACATTCTGCACCCCGAAGCGTTCGCCCAGCGCCTGAAGGAGCTGGAGACGCTCGGCGTGGAGGTGGAGGTGTTGGGCGAGGCGCAGATGGCCGAGCTCGGCATGCACTCATTATTGGGCGTCGGTCGCGGCTCACGGCGGGAAAGCCAGTTGGTGCTCATGCGCTGGCGCGGCGAGGGCGCCGATGAAACGCCGACGGCGTTCATTGGCAAAGGCGTGACGTTCGACACCGGCGGCATCTCGCTCAAGCCGGGCGCCGGCATGGATGAGATGAAGGGTGATATGGGCGGCGCCGCCGCGGTGTCCGGCCTGATGCGCGCGGTCGCTCAGCGCAAAGCCAAAGCCCATGTGGTCGGCGTGGTCGGCCTGGTGGAGAATATGCCCGATGGCGATGCGCAGCGCCCGGGCGACATCGTCACCTCCATGTCGGGTCAAACCATCGAGATTTTGAACACCGACGCGGAGGGCCGCCTCGTGCTGGCGGACGCGGTGTGGTACGCCAATGATCGCTTTAAGCCCAAATTGATGGTGGACTTGGCGACCTTGACCGGGGCGATGGTGATCGCGCTGGCCCATGAATATGCCGGCCTGTTCGCCAATGATGAGGCTCTGGCTGAGCAGCTCATCAGCGCCGGCCAAGCCGCCGATGAGCCCGTGTGGCGCATGCCGTTGGGTGAGGCCTATGATCGGATGATCGATTCCAAAGTCGCCGACATGAAAAATATTGGCGGACGCATGGGCGGCTCCATCACCGCCGCGCAATTCATCAAGCGTTTTGTCAAAGACACGCCCTGGGCGCATTTGGACATTGCGCCCACGGCTTGGAAGGGCAAGTCCGATGATCCGCGCGAGCCGGTCTGGGCCACCGGCTGGGGCGTACGCATTCTGGAGCGCTTCATCGCCGATCATCATGAGGCCTAGGGGCGTGTGATGAGGAAAGCGAGCGGGCGCATGTCGCGAGGGAGCGCGGGCGTTCATGGCGCGCGCTGAACCGGAATACTGGTTCTACCATCTGCCGGAGGGGGCGGGCGTTGATGAGGCGCTGCCCGCTTTGCTGGAGAAAACCCTGCATAAGGGCTGGCGTGCGGTGGTGTATTGTCGTGACGAGCTGCAACGCGATCAGCTGGATGACATGCTTTGGACATATCGCGACGACAGTTTCTTGCCCCATGGCCGTGCGGGGACGGCCGAGGCGGACCGCCAGCCCGTGCTTTTGACGGTGGAGAATGCGCAGGCCCACGCCGCCGAAGCGGTGTTTGTGTTGAGCGCGCGGACGCCGCCAAATGGGGAAAGTGTTGAACGCGTCGTGATAATGTTCGAAGACAGCGATGGGGACGCCCGCCAGCATGCGCGCGAGCGCTGGAAGGCGCTTAAGGGCGCTGGCGCCACGGTGTCCTATTGGCGCAGGGGGCCCGCCGGTCGGTGGGAGAAACAATGAACGCAGGCTTGAGAACGCTGATCGTCGCGGTGGCTGCTGGCTGTCTGGCCGCGTGCGCCGCTTTGTCCCGCGATTTTGATGATGGCGGGCGCGCTCAGCGCATGCTGGAGGAGGCGCCGGTTGACGCGCCGGTGGACCAAACCCTGGGCGAGCCGACGTTGCAAGTGGTGGATCGCCGCTTTGGCGATGTCCAAGATCC
Organism: uncultured Caulobacterales bacterium; assembly: GCA_964524065.1. Classification (GTDB taxonomy): domain Bacteria; phylum Pseudomonadota; class Alphaproteobacteria; order Caulobacterales; family Maricaulaceae; genus CAZADA01. The sequence goes on from CAZGCB010000033.1 coordinate 13,880, forward strand.
CGTGCGGGATGGCCCCGATGAATCGCCCAATGCGGCGCAAAGCTGTGATGCGGGCGAGTGGGCCGCCTTGGTGGGCCGGCCGCTGCGCAGCATTGATCAGCGCCTGCTGCCGGAGCCCTATCGGGTGATTTGCGCCGGTTGCCTGGCGAGCCAAGAATTCAAGTATAACCGCCTGAACATCTATTTGCGGGACGATGGCACGATTGATCGCTTCGTCTGCGGCTAGCGCGGAGCGCGTTGCGCGGCTGGGGTGAAGCCTAGCCGACCACCCCGCGCAAACACGGCCACGCCCGCGCGATCCACGGTCCTTTGCGCGTATCGCGCCAGCGCACCCATCCCGTGCGGACCTGCGCTGGGCCCGTGGGCGCGCCGACGGCCGCCACATCGCCGCGATCCGGGCCCCCCAGGAGCAGTTCACCGCTGCCGGCGCCGTCGGCCGGGGGCGCACAACGGGCCGGTTCCTGCACGCGAACACGCAGCCAGTCGCCGGCCTGTTCGAGGGCTTCCATATCGTAGTCGCCGCCCTGGATCGCGCCGAGGATCTCTCCCTCGACGCCGGGCTGGGCGCGCAAATTGTATTGGGTGTTGCGATCGCGGAAGACGAGGCCGCCGCGTTGCTCAAATTCCAAAGACCAGGGCACCAACAGCGTGCGCTGCTGGCGGATCAGATCACGGCGCGTCCACGCCAAACCGCTGCGAAAGTCGCCGGGTTGGCCCCAACGCACCTGCAGCCAGCCATCGGTGGTGCGGGCGGTCACAACCAAGGCTTGATCCCCGTCCACCAGGCGCAGCCAGGCATCGGCCCGCGGTGGTGTGACGCTGTCGGTGGAGATGGCGTAAGCGCGTCCCTGCGTCAGCCAGCCCCAATGGGTTTCGCCGGGCTCCAAAAACAGCGGGATGTCCGCGTCTTCCATGCGCCCGCTGCGCACCGCCAAATAGCCCAGCCCCCAATTGGTGTCAGGATTGGAGAGACTGAACGCATCCCCGCCCAGCAGCGCTTCGGCCCCCGCCACCTCATGCTCCGGCAACGTCTCGGGCGGCGGCACCAGGGGGCCGATCCCGATCACGCGCCCAGGCTGTTGGGGGAAATTGAGGCTGCACGCGCCCGCCAACAGCATAGCCGCGATCACGGCGCCGCGCGCCAGTCGCGCGCGACGGTGTGCGTGATGTCCGGCGACGTGCACGAGGCTCGTCGGATAAGCACGCGCGCTGGTGCGCTTGGCCCCCAGGCTGATCATCGTGGCCGCTCCGTAGTCCCCAGGGAGCGCGACGCGGCGCCGCGATCCTTCCACCAGGCTTATAGGCGCCTGTAGCGGGCGCCGCCAAGATCTGGCGCGCCGAAACGGGCGATAGTCGATGATGGGCCGACCGTGACGAGGGGGCAACGCGGCGTGGAGACGGCAACGCTTGCCAAAGGCGGTGCGAATAGACAGGTTTGTGGGCAAACTTTTCCACAAGGCGGTGTCGATGACCTGGTCCCCCTCGAGCTGGCGCGCCAAGCCGGCCCAGCACATTCCGACCGACTATCCCGATCCAGCGGCGGTGGACGCGGTGGCCGACCGGCTGCGCGGCTACCCGCCTTTGGTCTTTGCGGGCGAGGCGCGGCGCTTGACGTCCGCGCTGGGCCGGGTTGCTGCGGGTGAAGCCTTTGTCATGCAGGGCGGTGATTGTGCCGAGAGCTTTGAGGAATTCCACCCCGACGCCATCCGCGACACCTTCCGTGTTTTGATGCAAATGGCCGTGGTGCTCACCTTCGCCGCGCAAAAGCCGGTGGTGAAAATCGGCCGCATCGCCGGCCAATTCGCCAAGCCGCGCTCCAGCCCCACCGAAACGCGTGATGGCGTCACCCTGCCCAGCTATCGCGGCGACAACATCAACGCCATGGCCTTCACGCCTGAAGCGCGCACGCCCGACCCTGAACGCTTGGCCCAAGCCTACAGCCAATCGGCGGCGACGTTGAACCTGCTGCGCGCCTTCGCCAGCGGCGGCTATGCGGCTTTGGCGAACGTGCACCGCTGGACGCTGGAGTTTGTGGGCCAGACCGACCAAGGCGCGCGCTATCGCGAACTCGCGGATCGGATCGCGGAGGCGCTGGAGTTCATGCGGGCCTGCGGCGTGACGGCGGACACCGCGCCGCAGCTGGCGGAGACGGACTTTTTCACCAGCCATGAGGCGCTCCTCCTCCATTTTGAGGAGGCGATGACGCGCATCGATTCCACCACTGGCCGCTGGTACGACACTTCGGCGCATTTCTTGTGGATCGGGCACCGCACCCGCCAGCTGGATCACGCGCATGTGGAGTTCCTGCGCGGTGTTGAGAACCCGATTGGCGTGAAATGCGGGCCGGGGCTGAAGCCGGACGAGCTGCTGCGCTTGATCGATGTGCTCAACCCGCACAACACGCCAGGACGGCTGACATTGATCGCCCGCTTCGGCGCCGATGGGGTGGCGGAAGGGCTGCCGCCGCTGGTGCAAGCCGTGGCGCGCGAGGGGCGCGCCGTCGTGTGGATGAGCGATCCCATGCACGGCAACACCTTCAAGGCGGAGTCCGGATACAAAACCCGCGATGCGGAGCGGATTTTCGCGGAGGTGCGCGGCTTTATGGAGATCGCCCGCGCCGAAGGCGTGCACCCCGGCGGCGTGCATGTGGAGATGACCGGCAAAAACGTCACCGAATGTGTCGGCGGCGTGGGCGGGCTGACCGAGGCGGATCTCTCCTCACGATACCACACACACTGTGATCCGCGGCTCAACGCCGATCAGGCGCTGGAGCTCGCCTTTTTAGTGGCGGAACTGCTGCGCGATACGCGTTTGCAAGATGCGAGCGCGCCGCGCGAAGCGGTGGAGGCTGGCTAAACCCGCCAAACGCCGCCGAATTCGGCCCCCGGCGGGCTATCGCACCGCCGGGGTGAAGACTCCGAACGTTTAGAGGTCCTTCAGCGCCGTGGACGGCTTCCATGTGGCCGATGTTTTGGCCGCAATCTTCACCGTTTCGCCCGTGCGCGGATTGCGACCGTCGCGGGCTTCACGGTGCTTCGGCTGAAAGGTGCCAAAGCCGGCGATGGCGACATGATCGCCGTCCTTCAAGGTTTGGGTGACCACACTGATCACCGCGTCCAACGCGCCGCCGGCTTGGGTTTGGGTCAGACCCGCTTCCGTTGCGACGGCCTTAATGAGCTCGGACTTGTTCATGAGCCCCTCCCTCAATGGGTCGCCGCCGGAATGGCTGCGACTTCTGGGTGCGGTTCTCTCCTACGATTCGTACGCGGATGCGCAAGTCCCTTGAGTTTCCGATGCTTTTACAGGCCGGCGACCATGGTGCGGCGCCATAGCGGCGCGCGGGCGGCGGGGGTGGATCAAATTTACCCTGACAGGCCGTTTCAAAGCGCGATTTTCCCCCACAACTGCGGGGATATGGCCGTTTTTGCGGCATTATGACCTCTTGAATGCTCCGTGCGCGGCGGGCATGCAAGAAACCGGAAACAATATTTGATGCCCTGGGCCATTGCATGCTGCGCTGCACACATGTGTTTTCCTGTGCATATTCAGGCTGTGAGGGACGCGGCGAAGCCCAGCGGGGCGGCGCGGGCCGCCCCTGTGCGGGCCGCTGAAGGGTGGAGTACGGCATGCAAACCATGCGCGCGGGGGTGATCGGAGCCGGTGTTTTTGGCGGTTATCACGCCAGCAAATACGCCGCCCATGATGGCGTCGCTCTGGTGGGGGTCTGCGATCCGGACGCGACGCGCGCCGGCGCGCTGGCGCAAAAGCATGACGCCCGCGCTTTTGCTGATCCCGACATGCTGTTCGCCATGGTGGACATGGTGACCATCGCCAGCCCCGCGCTGACCCATGGCGCTTTGGCCGTGCGCGCGCTGGAGGCGGGGCTGCATGTGCTGGTGGAAAAGCCCCTGGCCGCGAGTGTGGAGGAGGCGGAGGCCGCCGTCGCGCTCAGCGAACGGGCGGGCCTGGTGCTGCAGGTGGGCCATCAGGAACGGTTTGTCTTCGCCGCGATGGGGTTGTTGGATGTTGTGGAGCGCCCGCGCACCATCACGGCGCGGCGCATGGGGCCGTTCAGCGAACGGGGCGCTGATGTGAGCGTGTCGCTCGATTTGATGACCCATGATGTGGATTTGGTGCGCTTGCTGGCCGGGCGCGCGCCGGTGACCGCCGTCAACGCCCGCGGGGTGCGCAGCAAGTCGCAGACGACCGATCACATCGCTGCGGCGATCACGTTTGATAATGGCGTCACCGCGCGGCTGGAGGCCAGCCGCCTCGCCGAAGCGCGCGATCGCGTCATGCGCGTGGAATACGCCAGTGGCGCGGTGGAGGTGGATTTCATCGCCAAGACCTTCGTCAATGAAAGCGAGCACGATCTCAATCCAGATTTTATGGAGGATCCGTCCGCGCGCGACTCCCTCGGCGCGGGCGTCCACGCGTTCATTGACGCCGCCGCGGGGCGCGCGCCCGCCATGGTGTCGGGGGCGGACGGGTTGGAGGCGGTGCGCATTGCGCTGCAAGCCGAGGCATCCGCCGCCGAAGCGGGCGCCGATATCCCCACCGCCTAAGGCGCACTGGACCCGCGCGGCGCGCTGGGCGCCGGGCCGTAGTAAAAGAGGAAAGCCCATGGTTGATCTCGCCCCCGAGCGCTCGGCCCCCGCCGCGACGCCCCCCGCGCCCATCGCCTTTATCGATTTAAAGGCGCAGCAGGCGCGGATCCGCGACGCCGCCGAACAGCGTTGGCGCGAGATCCTCGATCATGGTCGTTACATCCAAGGCCCGGAAGTCACCGAGCTGGAGGAGACCATCGCCAACCGCGCCGGCGCCGCCGATGCGGTGGCGGTCGGCTCTGGAACGGACGCGTTGATCATGGCGCTGATGGCCCTTGGCGTCGGGCAGTCCAGCCGCGCGGGCGAGGTGTCGCGTCAGGACGCGGTGTTCATTCCCGCTTTCACCTATAACGCGACCGCCAATGCCGTGTTGTTGGCCGGCGCCGTGCCGGTGTTTGTCGATATCGATCCCAACACTTTCAATATGGATGCCGCGGATCTGGCGCGCCGCATCGCGGCGGTGAAAGCTGAAGGAAAGCTGACGCCGCGCGCGGTGATCCCGGTGGATTTGTATGGCCTGCCTGCGGACATCGCCGCCATCCAGGCCGCGGCGGACGGCTTGGATCTGATCATTGACGCGGCGCAGAGCTTTGGCGGCCAGCTGGATGACAAATGGGTGGGCGGCATCGGCCCGTTGACCACGACGAGCTTTTATCCGGCGAAAGCCCTGGGCACCTATGGCGATGGCGGCGCGATTTTCGTCAACGACGCTGAGATGGCGGAGGTTTTGCGCTCCATTCGCTGGCACGGCACGGACGCGACCAAACAAGAAAGCATCCGTGTGGGCTTTAATGGGCGGCTGGACTCTCTCAATTGCGCTGTCGTGACCGAGAAGCTGAAAATCTTCGACGAGGAGTTGGCGCAGCGTCGCGTGGTCGGCGCTATTTATGAAGAGCGCCTCACTGCTTTGGCGGGACGTGTGGACATTCACCGCCCGCGCGCGGGTCAAAAGAGCGGCTATGGCCTCTTCACCATGGCGTTGGACAATCGCGCGGATATCGCCGCCAAGCTGAAAGACGATGGCGTGCCGACGGCGATTTATTACAAGCAAGCGCTGCATCAGATGCAGGTGTTCGCGCCCTTCGCGCCGGAGGGCGGCTTGCCGCATGCCGAACGAGCCGCGGACCGCGTGTTATCCTTGCCGATCCACCCCTATCTGACGGCTGAGCAAGCGCATTATGTGTGTGATCGGTTGGAAGCCGCGCTCGCCTAAAGCGCAGCGTCTGGCCCATCGTCGCGGCGCACGCTAACTGACAGGCATGAGCACGCCCAAACCGCCTATCACTGACACTGTGCGCATCGCCATCGCCCAGCTGAACCCCGTCGTGGGCGACATCGCCGGCAATGTCGCGCTGATCCGCGACGCGCGCGCTGCGGCCGCCGCTGAGGGCGCGGATGTGGTGGTGACGCCGGAATTGTCCGTTGTCGGCTACCCGCCGGAGGATTTGGTGTCGAAGCCGGCCTTCGTCGCCGACGCCATGGCCGCGGCGCAGGAACTCGCCAAAGACACAGGCGATGAAGGGCCTGCGCTGGTCGTGGGCTGTCCATGGCGGCCTGACGGTGACGGCGATCCCAAGCCCTTCAACGCCGCCCTGCTGCTGGATGAGGGGCGGGTGCAGGCTGCACGCTTCAAGCATGAGCTACCCAATTATGGCGTGTTCGACGAAAAACGCGTGTTCGCCGCGGGGGCGCTGCCGGATGTGGCGGCGTGGCGCGGCCTGACGCTTGGCTTGCCCGTGTGCGAGGACATTTGGCGGCCCGACGCGCCCGAGCATCTCATCAAGCACAATGCGGACATGCTGATCTGCATCAACGCCTCGCCCTGGCGGCGCAGTGCGCACCGGGAGCGTGCGGACGCCTTTCGCGTATGGTTCGGCGATGGCGCGGTTCCGCTGATCTTCGCCAATCAGGTGGGCGCTCAAGATGAGCTGGTGTTTGACGGCGCCTCCTTCGCCTGGGATCGTAACGGCTTGGTGCAACAGCTGCCAGCCTTGGAGACGAGCTTACAGGTGGCGACCTGGCGCCGCGGCGCCGACGGCGCGTGGACGGGCGCCGACGCGTCCACGGCCAGCCAGCCGCCGGATGACGCCGCCGCTTACCGCGCAGCCTGTCTCGCCATTGGCGATTATGTGAACAAAAACGGCTTTCCCGGCGTGGTCATTGGTTTGTCTGGCGGCATTGATAGCGCGCTGACGGCGGCCATGGCGGTGGATGCGCTGGGGCCTGAGCGGGTGTGGTGCGTGATGCTGCCCAGCCGCTACACCAGCCAAGACAGCCTGGATGATGCGGCCGAATGCGCGCGGTTATTGGGCGTCAAGCTCGACACCCTTCCCATTGAGCCCGCAGTGGGCGCCTTTGGCGCGATGCTGGACGGCCATCTGCAAACGCCGGGCGGCGCGCTGGCGCAGGAAAATCTCCAATCGCGCATTCGCGGCGCGATTCTGATGGCGCTCTCCAACGCCCATGGACACATGCTGCTCACCACCGGCAACAAGTCGGAGATGGCGGTGGGTTACGCCACACTCTATGGCGATATGAATGGCGGCTATAACGCGCTGAAGGATCTCTACAAAACTGAGGTGTTCGCGCTGGCCCGTTGGCGCAACACAAACAAGCCGGGCGCTCTGCTGGGCCCCGATGGCGTCGTCATCCCCGAGCGCATCATCACCAAGGCGCCCTCGGCCGAGCTGCGCGCTGATCAGAAGGACGAGGACAGCCTGCCGCCCTATGAGGTGCTGGACGACATCCTGCGCGGTTTGGTGGATGGCGAGGCGGAGGTGGAGGCCTTGCTCGCCCGCGGCCATGACGCCGACACCGTCGCGCGGGTGCAGAACCTGCTTTATCGCGCGGAGTATAAGCGCCGCCAAGCGCCGCCCGGCGCCAAAATCGGAGCGAAGAATTTCGGCCGCGATCGGCGCTACCCACTCACCAATCGCTATCGCGATCACCCTTAGGTCCCGGGCGGCGGTCCTCATGCGCTCGCGGCGCACGGGCCGCCATGCTAGCGTTGGCAGCAGATGTGGAGGCCCGCCATGACTGACTTTCAGCTCACCCATGTGGAGCCGCACTTCTACATCCATGTGCCGGGCGAGGTTGCGCCGGGCTCGCCGCAAATAGGCGCGGTCATCGGGCAAGGCCTGCCGCGCGTCTTTGGCTTTTTGAACGAAACCCACATCACCCCGCTGAGCGCGCCGGCGGTGATCTATCAGGCCTTCAGCCCTGAGCTGATGCAGTTTCATATGGGCTTTTTCGTCTCGGAAGCTGACGCCGCCAAAGCTGCGGGCGATGTCCAGGCCGGGCGTACACCCGGCGGCCAGGCCGTGCGGTACACGCATGTGGGCCCCTATCAGAAACTCGGGGCCGCCTATGAGGCCGTCGCGGCCTGGCTGGGTCCCCAGGGTTTGACCATGGGCATGCCCTGTTGGGAGCTGTATGTGGATGATCCGGCTGAGACGCCTGAGGATCGGTTGAGAACCGAGATCACCGTGCTGACGCAGCCGGCGGGCGCGGGCGGTTAGCGTCGGACGCACACAGCGATTGCGGGCGAGGGAGAGGGGTATGGGCAACGCCATCGGACTGGGCTGGATGTGCGCCGGGCTGGGCGTGGCGGTCATTGTCATCGGGCTAACGGGGCTGATGGGGTGGACGTTGCCGGTGGATTCCAGCGGCTCCTTCCGCGCCGTGGCGGTGTTGATTGTCGGCTTCGGCTTGTTGGGCGCGGGCACGGCGGCGATTTGCGTCGCGGCCATTGCGGACGCCATGGGCCGCAGCCGTGGTGGCCGATCGCGCAAGGCGTCCCAAGGCGGAGATCCATCATGAAGTATTTGGGGCGCATCGGCGCCACGCTGGCCGGCGTGTTCGTGTTGTGGTTGGCGGTGTCGTTTGCGCTGCGGCCGGAGATTGTCCGCCCCTCCACAACGGAGCAGCGGCTGTCCCAAGACGAGCGCGTTGAGGTCCAGCGCACCTGGTATGGCGAGGCTGCGCGCTGGAGCGCCATTGGCCTGATGGGCTTTTTCGGCGTGACCTTGGTGGTCGCTCCCTGGCGACGCCCACGATCGACGGCGGAGGATAACAGCGCGTGAGGGCGCCGGCGCAGAGGCCGTGGCGATTTCTCGCGGCGCTGGCGGCGGCGGCGGCTTTTGTCGGGTTCATAATCTGGGCGGTTCCACGCTTTGGCTGGATAATCGGCGTGCTGGCGTTCTCGGTGACGCTTGTGACGCTTGGACTCTGGCGTCGCTTTGATCCCAGCCGCGGCCCGTTGGAGCGTCACAAGACACAGCGCCGGGCGCATTTGAAATCCGCTCACAGGCAGCGCTTGAACAACGATACGCCCTTGGATGAATGAAAGGCGCGCGCTACACCGCGCTCATGAGCGAAACCTACACCCTCCCGGGGGAGACCGGCGACTGGGAAGTCGTCGTGGGCATGGAAGTGCACGCCCAAGTCTCCAGCGAATCCAAATTGTTCTCCGGCGCCAGCGCAGAATATGGCGGCGCGCCCAACGCGCATGTCTCGCTGGTGGACGCGGCCATGCCCGGC
>CAZGCB010000034.1:0-22991 GCA_964524065.1 uncultured Caulobacterales bacterium
ACTGCCCGCCCACCGCGCGGCGCTGCCCGCCCAGGCCACCGGCGCCATCGATATCCTGGCGGTCAATCTCTACCCCTTTGAAGAGACACGCGCCGGCGGGGCCGACTTTGCCACCACGGTGGAGAATATCGACATTGGCGGGCCGGCTATGCTGCGCGCGGCGGCCAAGAACCACGCCTTTGTCTGCGTCTGCCTGGACGGCGAGGATGTGGACGCGGTGCTCGCGGCGATGGACGCGCATGATGGCGCCGTGCCGGGCGCGCTGCGGCGTTGGTTGGCGGCCAAGGCCTATGCGCGCACCGCGGCCTATGATTCCAGTGTGGCGCAATGGCTGGCGGAGGAAACCGGCACGTCCCTCGGTCCCCATGAGGCGGCCGGCGGGCGACGCGCGCTGTCGCTGCGCTATGGCGAGAACCCGCATCAGGCGGCCGGGCTGTATCTCACCGGCGCCCCGCGCCCCGGCGTCGCGCGGGCCGAGCAAGTCCAGGGCAAGACGCTGTCCTACAACAATATCAACGACACCGATGCGGCCTATGAGCTGGCGGCGGAGTTTCCGCCCGAGGAAGGCCCGGCCATCGTCATCGTCAAGCACGCCAACCCGTGCGGCGTAGCCCAGGGCGAGACGCTGGCCGCCGCCCACGCCGCAGCGCTCGCCTGTGATCCGGTGTCGGCGTTTGGCGGCATTGTGGCGGCCAACCAAACCCTCGATGCGGCGGCGGCTGAGGCGATCATCTCCCTCTTCACCGAAGTGGTCATCGCCCCCGACGCCACGCCGGAGGCGCTGGAGGTGTTGTCCCAGCGGCAAAATCTGCGTGTGATGCTCGCCGGCGCGCTCCCCGATCCGGCCGGCGCGGGCCGCGATGTGCGCACCGTGGCCGGCGGCGTGCTGATCCAAGATCGTGACGCCGGGCGGATCGGTCTTGGGGATTTGAACATCGTCACCCAACGTGCGCCGACGGATGCGGAGCTGTCGGACATGTTGTTCGCCTGGCGTGTGGCTAAGCATGTCAAATCCAACGCCATCGTCTACGCCAAGGACGGCGTCACCGCCGGCATCGGCGCAGGCCAAATGAGCCGCGTGGACGCCGCACGCATCGCCGCGCACAAGGCCCGCGACGCGGCCGACGCCGCCCGCTGGGAGGCCCCGCGCACACGCGGCTCGGCCTGTGCATCGGATGCGTTTTTCCCCTTCCCTGACGGGCTGATGCAAGCGGCGGAAGCGGGCGCCACCGCGGTGATCCAGCCTGGCGGATCCGTGCGTGATGAGGAGGTGATCGCGGCGGCCGACAGCGCCGGCCTCGCCATGGCGTTCACGGGCATGCGTCACTTCCGGCACTAGGGCGTCTGCGGGGCGTTCGTGCATTGCGATGGGCGCCGTGGTTATTGGCCTGTCAGCATTTGCGGCTACATGCAGAGCGGTGCACACAATAAGCGAGGCGAGCAATGCGTATTGCAGTGGGTGCGGGGCTGATCCTTTTGGCGGGGCTTGTCGGCGCCAGCGTATACGTGGTGGGCGCCTTAAGCGGTTGGTGGATCCCCAAGCGCAGCGCCGAGGCGCTGCTGGCCACGTTGGAGCCGCACATGGCGGCCTATGCGCCCGAGGGCGCCGGCCCCTTTCCCGTGGTGCTGCAATTTCCCGGCTGCGGCGGCTTGGTCGATCGCGAAGGCCAGACCGTGGCCGTCATGGATGACTACGCCCAAGCGGCGCTGGCCGAGGGCGTGGGCGTCATTATGGTGGACAGCTTCAGCCCGCGCGGCCTGACACGCGACGATGCGCTGGAGCTGGTGTGCAGCGGCTGGCGCGTGCGCGGCGCACAGCGAGCCGCCGATGTGCTGGCGGCCATTCAATTTGCGCGCACGCTGGAGTGGGTGGACGCCGACCGCCTCGCGCTGGCCGGCTGGAGCCATGGGGCATGGGCGATCATGGACGCCATGAGCATGGACTTCGAGCGGGTGCTGCCGCACGGCCTCACCGGCGCGCCGGAGACGCCGTTGAGCGGCGTGCAAGGCCTGTATCTCACCTACCCCTATGTTGGCTTCATCACGCGCACGGCCCACCAAGGCTGGGTCCACACGCCGCGCACCCATGTGGTGATGGCGGGTGACGATGATTTGGCGCTGGAGGCCGATGTGCGGCGGGCCGTGGCCGCCATGCGCGCCAGTGGGGCGGAGGTCACCACTCATGTCATAGCGGGGGTCACCCACGCCTTTGACGAACCGCAGCTGGAGCCCGGCTCCCGTTTTCAATCTTCGCCGGAAAAGGCCGCCGAAGCGCGCGCGGCCTATGGCTCTTGGTTGGCGGACACGCTCGGCGCGCTCGACGCCCCGGCCGCCGCCGATTCTGGCGTGCGTGCGGCCGCAAATCCTGACACCGACCCGACATAGACCCCGCTTCGGGCCCGATTAGCGCGCGGCTATGGTGAACTCCCGCAGGTTCGCGAGCGCAATGATCACCTTGGAGGACGACCAGGCGCCGCCGCTCTCCAGTTCCCCATAGCGTTCCTCCAGCGTCTGGGCGGCGTAGGCGTTGCGTTCAAAGAAGCCGTCCAGCCGATCCTGCGCCCAGGCGCGCGCCTCCTCGCCCTGGGCGGGGGCGCCGGCGGCGTCCTGCAACGCCGCAAACGCAACGCGCTGATGCTCGAGATACAAATCGTCAATAAGCCGCCGCACGGCGAGGCGATCCCAATGCTCGCCGAGACGCAAGCCGCCTAACACCCCGCGCAGCTCGTCAAACCGCAACCGATCGCCAAGGCTGTGATAGCCATAGGCGATGGGCGCCAGGGGCGCATCCAGCCGGCGCGCCAAATCGATCACGTCAGAGGACGACATGAGGGGCCGCAGCCGCACCACCGCCGTCACCAGCGCTTCGGGCGCTCCAGCAGCCACCAGCTCGGCCCGCCGCTCCTCGGCGCGTTGGCGCGCATAGGGCGAGATCACTTCGTCCGCCATGGCGCGCAGCTGATCGAGCCCAGGCTTGTACGCGTCGATCACCTCTTGCAGCGGCATGGGCGCTTGGGTGTCGGACCCGCCCCGCCGGCGCACCAACCAATAGGTTTGGCGGCGCACTAAGAGGATGAGTTCGCGATACAGCGCGATTTGCACGGCGGCGGCGGGGCCCGTTTCATCGAGGCGGTGGATTTGCTCAATGAGGTCCTGAAAACCGAAAATCGCCTGGGCGGCCGCAAAGCCGCGCGCGACGGCGTCAGTGTCCCCGCCGGTGGCTTCACGGGCCCGGTGAGCGAAGGTGGCGCCACCGGTGTTGACGATCCGGTTGGACAAAATGGTCGCGATCAACTCGCGGCGCAGGGGATGCTGAGCGATGTCGGCCTGGTATTGGGCTCGCAGCGCACGTGGGAAATAGCCCAAAAGCGTGGTGTGAAAATGCGGATCATCGGGCACCGTGGAGGCCAACACACGTTCATAAAGACCGTTTTTGGCATAAGCCATAAGGACGGAGATCTCTGGACGGGTGAGGCCGAGGCCTTGGGTTTTCAGCTCGCGGAACTGCTCCGCGCTGGGCAGCCCCTCCAGCTCGCGGTTCATGGCGCCGCGGGCTTCGAGCCGCTCGATCAAACGCTCATGAGCATCGAGATCTGCGACCGCGCTATCTTCGGCGAGGGAGATCGCCAGGGTCTGATCATAATTGTGATCCAGCACATGGGCCGCCACATCCTGGGTCATCTCCGCCAACAGGCGATTGCGGGCCTCCAGGTCCAGCCGATGCTCGCCCATGACCTTGTTGAGCAGGATCTTGATGTTGACTTCATGGTCCGAGGAATCGACGCCGGCCGAATTGTCGATGAAGTCCGCATTCAGTCGTACGCCCCGTCGCGCCAAAGCGACACGGGCCGCTTGGGTGAGGCCGAGATTGGCTCCCTCCCCCAGCACATTGACTCGCACGTCCTCGGCATCGACACGCAGGGCGTCATTAGCTCGGTCGCCCACCGCGTAGTTCTGTTCGTGGGACGCCTTGATGTACGTCCCAATGCCGCCAAACCAGAGCAGCTCCGCCTTGGCTTTCATGATGGCGCGGATGAGCGCCGTGGGCGGCAAGGTCGGCGCGTCCACGCCCAGCCAGGCGCGCATGGCGCCGGAAATGGGAATCGCTTTGGCGCTGCGGGAGAAAACACCGCCGCCTTCTGAAATCAGGCTTTGATCATAATCGCGCCAGGTGGAGCGGCCCATGGCGAACAGACGTCGCCGCTCCTCCCAACAACGCTCGGGGTCCACGGGGTTGGGATCGATGAAGATGTCGCGGTGATCGAAGGCCGCCAACAGCTGAATGGTCTTGGACAGCAACATGCCATTGCCGAACACATCGCCGGACATGTCGCCGACGCCGATAACCGTGAAGGGCTGTTTTTGGATGTCTTTGCCCAATTCGCGGAAATGGCGTTTCACCGACTCCCACGCGCCGCGGGCGGTGATGCCCATTTTCTTATGGTCATAGCCGGCCGATCCGCCGCTGGCGAAGGCGTCCGCCAACCAAAACCCGCGGGACGTCGCGATTTCATTGGCGATGTCCGAGAACGTCGCGGTGCCTTTATCGGCCGCGACCACCAAATAGGGGTCCTCCTCGTCCCAGCTCACCACATCGGGCGGCGGGGCCACGGTGTCATTCACCAAATTGTCCGTCACATCCAGCAGGCCGGCGATGAAAGTGCGATAGGCGCGCACGCCTTCGGCCTGGATCGCCTCACGCCCACCCTCGCGCGGCAATTGCTTGGGGAAGAACCCACCCTTCGCGCCCGCCGGCACGATGACCGCATTCTTCACCTGCTGAGCTTTGACAAGGCCCAGCACCTCCGTGCGGTAATCATCCCGCCGGTCGGACCAGCGCAACCCGCCGCGTGCGATGGGGCCAAAGCGAATGTGCACGCCCTCCACATGGGGCGCCCACACAAACAGCTCGCGATAGGGCTTGGGCTCGGGCAGATCATCCAACTCACGGCTGGCGATCTTGAACACGATGCGGTCCCGCAGGGCGCCGTTCTCATCACGCTGGTAGAAATTGGTGCGTTGGATGGCGAGCATGAGACGGGCGATGCGCCGCAAAGCACGGTCGGCGTCCAGGCTGGCGACCTGATCGATGGCGGCCGTGATCTGGGCCTCCAGGGCCTCTTGGCGCTGTTGGCGGATCTCTTTGTCCAGCCCCAGCTGCGGATTGAAGCGCAGATCTTTCAGCGTCAACATCAAACGGACGATAGATGCGTTGTCCGTCAGCGCCGCTTCCTGCACCGCCTGGCTCGGGTCCATGCCGGTCTGCTGGCGATAGCGGGCGCAGGCGCGCAGGAAACACACATCGCGCCAGTCCACGCCCAGATACAGCACGAGGCGGTTGAAGCCGTCATTTTCGTTACGCCCCTCCAAGGTCGCTTGGAACGCGGCCTCTACGGCTTTGAAGACATCCCCGACATGGTCTTCGGCCGCCCGCAAGGCCGCCGCCGGCGCCCGGGCGGTGAATTCGTGCACCCAGTAGGCCTCCGCGCCCTCATCGGCCGGGCGGGGCGTCACCGCGAACCCGGTTTCAGTCAGCACCAAAAGGCCCATGGCCTCCAAAATCGGCATGGTGTGCGATAGCGGCTGGGCGCCGCCGCGCTGATAAAGGCGCAAGCGCAATATGTCCTGGGCGTCATCGGGGCGGCGGCTGGCGCGCACGGCGGTGTCCGCCGCGCCCAAAGCCTCCAGAACGGCGATATCCTCCAACGCCAGGGCGGCCGAGAACACGTCCTGATAGCCCGGCGAAAACGCCTGCGCGTAGCGTGGGGCGGCGGCCTTGAGCCGCACATCCTGGCTGTCGCGCAGGGCGTCGGCGAAATCATCCTCCCACGTGCGCGCCAGGGCGACGATCTCCGCCTCCAGCGCCGCAGGCTCCGGCGTGGGATGGTCAAAGGGCTCCACATGGATGGTGAAGTGCACCTGGGCGAGCGGCCCCTCGTTAAAGCGCGGCGTAAAGGCGCTCACCGTCCCGCCATAGGCCCGGGCGATGGCGGCGCCGATCTGTGCGCGCAGACGGGAATTGAAGCGCTCGCGCGGCGTCACCACAAAGGCGGAGATGTAGCGGTCATAGCGATCGGCGCGTAGGAACAGGCGCGTGCGCGGGCGATCATGCACATGCACAAGGCCAAGGCCAAGGCCGAGCAGCTCATCCTCGCTGCTCTCAAACAGTTCGTTGCGCGGATGGTTCTCCAAGATGTTCCGCAGGCGCTTTTGACTGTGGCTGCCCGGCGTGAAGCCCGAACGCGCCAGAACCTGGCCCACTTTGCGCCGCACCAGGGGGATCTCAGACACTTGGTCGTGATAGGCCTCAGCCGTGAAGAGGCCGGCGAACCGGATTTCGCCCACCACCCGTCCGCCGGGACCATAACGTTTGACGCCGATGTAATCGAGCGCGGTGCGGCGATGGACCCGCGACACCAAGGTGGCCTTGGCCACGATGACGGGATCAGGCTCGCGCAAAAACTCCTGGATCTGGCGCGTCAACACCACCGGCTCGGATCGGCGCGTGAGCACAAAGCGGTTTTCATCGCGCAGGATGCCGCGGCCCGCCCCCTCCACAAGCTCCGGCTCTTCGGCCAGGACATCACCCTCGGGCGAGGTGACAAACTCATAGTCACGCACGCCGATGAAGGTGAAATGGTTGGTGCGCAGCCACCGTAAAAACGCCACCGCCTCCTGACGTTCATCATCGCTGATCGTCAGCGGCGCCTTTTCCAAATCGCTGATCGCCTGATCCATACGCAGGCGCATGGCGGCGAAGTCCTTCACCACCACCTCCACATCGGCGAGCGTGTCCCGCACCTTCGCGATGAGCGCGTCGCGCGCCTCCCCCTCCAAGGCCCGCATCTGCACCTGAATCAAGGAGTAATCCGCCGGCGCGGATCGCCCTGGCGGCGTCAACGGCACGATGGGGTGCGCGAGGGCCAAGATGTCGACCCCCGCTTCGGCCAACTCCCCCATCACGGAGTCCACCACAAACGGCTTGTCCGGCGTCACGATTTCCAAGATGTCCCGCCCCAGCGGCGCGCCATCGGCGGCGCGCGCGGGCATCAGGCGGATTTGCGTACGCTCGCCCGCCGCCTCCTGGGCCCAGGCCCAAAAGCCGGCGCAGATGAACGCCAAGGCCTCAACCGTGAGCCCGCCCCAACCATCGGCGAGCGCGTTCTCATGCAGCTGCGCCAGAAACCGCAAAGCCGCCGGGTCCACGGCCCCGTCGCCCTGCGTGCGAAAGATATCCGGCGCCATGCCCGCAGCGCTGTCGCGAAAGACCTCGAAGGACAGTGTATCTGCGCCGATCGTCGCGGTCATACGCGCCTCCCTGACATGGAGCGACGTCGGACGCGCCGCCGCCGGCACGGTAGCCCCCACAGCCGCGCGCGCAAGCGCAAGGGGTCACGGCGTATCCGCATAGCGGACACCCGCCGCGAATCGACGTAGGCACGGAGCCAAGCAACGGGGTGCGATGACGTCAGGATAAGGCGGGGCCGTCGGGTGGGGACTAATCCCGACGGCCCCTCAGGCCTCGCTCTGCAGGCTGGGGGGACGCACGCGGAGGCCTGTTTCTGAGCCCAAAAGGGCTTATTTTGATCGTCTGTCGATTCTTCGTGGGCTGTAAACCCACGCGTTTCGACAAAGCGCATTCATCGCCGAGAAATGTGGATGTCGCAGCGATGCCTGATGCGCTAGCAGGTATGCCTTAACCGCCAACCCGTTAACAAATAACTGACTGACATCGCTGCGGCGAGCCGACACGCGGAGCGAGCGGTGGATAATGGCGCTCGCCCGCTACGGCCGCCACAGAGCGGTCAGGGCCAGTGCTTACATGCGCTTCACAAACACCCAATAACCGCCGCCGGCCGCCGCGCTCTTCATTTGCACACGAACCTTGGTCGGCGTCATTTTGTAATCGAAGGTGTACTCAAACGCCGTGTTGAGCGCGCCTTGGCTCACCCCTTCGCGGAAACGACCCGCGAACTCATCGGTGTCGGTGCACGGAGCGATATCTTTGAAGAAGTTCTTGCCGATCACATCGTTCGCGTTGCGGCCGGTGATCACCGCTTCCGCTTCGTTGTAGATTTGGATGACGCCATTTTCATCCAGCTTCACCGCGCCGAACGCCAGCTGGTCGAGCTGCTCATCGGTCAATCCGGCCAGTTTGTTGGCGATATCATCTTGATCGAAGCGCACGATCTCCATCGATCCCTCCTGAAAGCGGCAGGGCGCTCTGCGGCGCCGATGCGGGAGGCGTACCGCAAAGCCGTCAATAGGAGCTGAAGCGCGACGCCCACAAAGGGCGCCGCGCTGTTAAGGTGTTGAGCCAATGGTGGTTGCCGCAGCCGCCTTAGGCGACTTCGAACAAACCCGCCGCGCCCTGACCGCCGCCGACGCACATGGTGCACACCACATACTTCGCGCCGCGGCGTTTGCCCTCGATGAGGGCGTGGCCGACCATGCGCGCCCCGGACATGCCATAGGGGTGGCCGACGGAGATGGCGCCGCCATTGACGTTGAGAAGCTCGTCCGGGATGCCCAGCTGATCACGGCTGTAGATCACCTGCACGGCGAAGGCTTCGTTCAGTTCCCACAAGCCAATGTCATCCATCTTGAGGCCGTTTTTCGCCAAAAGCTTTGGCACCGCGTAGATGGGACCGATGCCCATCTCATCGGGCTCAAGGCCGGCCACGGCGAGGCCGCGATAATACCCCAAGGGCTGCAACCCGCGCTTCTCGGCTTCTTTGGCCTCCATCACCACGGAGGCTGACGCCCCGTCCGACAGCTGCGACGCGTTGCCGGCGGTGATGTGCGCGCCCGGCTCTTTCTTCTGGATGCCGCCTTGGAAGACGGGGTTCAGCCCCGCCAGAGCCTCCGCCGTCGTGCCGGGACGGTTGCCTTCATCCTTCGCCAACGTCGTCTCCACGTCGGACACCGCGCCGGTCTGCTTGTCCTTGAACTTCATCACGCTGGGCAGCGGAACGATTTCATCGTCGAATTTGCCGGCGTCTTGCGCGGCCGCGGTGCGCGCTTGGGATTGCGCGGCGTAGGCGTCTTGGGCTTCGCGCGTCACGCCATAGCGATCACCGACAATCTCCGCCGTTTCGATCATGGACATGTAAGCGGCCGGCTTATGCTCATCGAGCCACGGATCGGTGACCACGAACATCTGATTGGTCTGATTCATGGAGATGGACTCCACGCCCCCGCCAATGGCGATTTGTTGGCCGTCTTGGATCACCTGCTTGGCGGCGGCGGCGATGGCCATCATGCCGCTGGCGCATTGGCGGTCCACAGACATGGCCGGCACCGTTGCGGGCAAGCCGGCGCGCAGCACGCAGTTGCGCGCCACATTCTGGAAGGCGGTGCCCATTTGCACGGCCGCCCCCATGACGACGTCCTCCACCTCGCCTGGCTCAATGCCGGCGCGCTCCACGGCGTGCTTGATGGCGTGGGCGCCCAGGGTGGGGCTGGGCGTGTTGTTGAAGGCGCCGCGATACGCTTTGCCGATGGGCGTACGGGCGGTGGAGACGATGACAGCTTCGCGCATGGCGACTTCCTTCTAGCAATGAACGTCGGGCCAACAGTGACTGGGTGGGCGCACATGCGCCGCTTGGGGCTGCGCCGGGCAGACCGCTGCCGCGCTTTATGCCGCAGTGCGGCGCGCTTGTATCCCCGACTCTTGGGGTGTGCGGCGGCGGGTTTCGCGCCTCACGCGGCGGCGTCAGGCGCACGCGTGCAGGCCAGGCCGAGGCTGCGGGCAACCGCCACGTGGTCATCGTTGCCTGTGAGAACCGTCACATGGGTTCCCGCCAGGCTGCAGCGCCAGGACAATTCCTGCTCGAGCGCATACGCCTCAATGGCGGGGGCGGTCCCAAGATAGGATTGGAAGTACACCACCGTCTCCACCCCCCGGGCCGTCGCCCAAGGCGCGTAGAACCCGGCATTCTGGGGCAGATGGTGCCCAGCAATCGCCACCATGGCGTAATCATAGGCGACCTTGTCCATGCCTAAGGCGAGCGCGATGCGCGGCGCGGTGAGGCGCGTCAACGCCATGGCGTCAGCGCTGTCGCCCAGCAACATGCCGCGCGCGAGCCTGGGCAAGGCGTGCTCATACGCCAGGCCCAAGACGAAGGACAACGCGATCGCCGCCACGCCCACGCCCGCCACGCGCCGGCGTTTGCGCGGACTGGGCTCTTCCGCGATGAAGAGAAGCGGCCACGCCAACGTCACGATGAACGGAAAGGCGTAATAGCCGAAGAAGCTGCTGGCCGCCGCCGACACCGCGATCAGATTGATGAACAGCCAGGGCAGCGACACCAGGACGCCGGCCAAAAACACAAACCGTCGCGTCAACGCATAGGCCGCGAGACACCCCGCAAAGCCCACCGCGATGTACGTCTTGTCGAACAGCACATGGGCGATGCGCGCGAGGATGCGGTCGCCAGCCACATGCTGGAACGGCGGATCGCCCATATAAATGTTGCGGAACTGCCCCCCGCCCGGCAGCAACGCCGCCTGCAGGCCATAAGCCAAGACGCCATAGGCAAAGCCCGCCAGCGCCAGAACGATGATGGCGCGGATGTGGGCGTCCTGACGCACCGCACCCGCCAAACGCCGCGGCCAGGCCGCCAGCGCGCGCAGGCCTCCGCCGTCTAAACGCGGGATCATCAGCGCCACGGCGTAGCCGCTGCAAAACAACGCCAGGTGAAAGCCTGCATCCGCGCGGATGGTGACCGCGAAAACACCGGTGAGCGCCGCCGCCCAATATGCGCGCTTCACGAGGAAAAAGAGGCAGGCGCACAGGGTGACGCTGATTAAAATCTCCGGATGGGGAAACAGCAGCGATTGGCTGGCCACGCCGTTAAAGGCGAAGGGCGCCGCCATCACTGCGCCAGCCGCTAAGCTTTGCGTGGCCCCCAGGCCCGCGGCGCCGAAGGCTTCACGCAGCACCAAGACACCAACGCCATACCCGGCGAGGTAAATCCCGCCCATCCACAAACCCATATATTCCGCGTGGGTGACGTTGATCAGCTGGCTGAGCGCGCTCAGCGCGAAGAACCACAAGGAAACATGGTGACGCAGATAGGCCACCGCGCCCCAGGGATGGCTGTCGGGCGCGTGCAACAACCAGTCGGAACGCCACGCCACATAGGCGAACCAGCCCGTGTCGAGGAAGTGCGCCCCGACATGGTAAAACCGCGTGAGGATGTAGTTGTTGACCAAGACGAACACGAGCAGTCCCAGGCCCGCCGCCAGTGCGATCGCCAAAAGCCGTCCATGAGTCATTGCTGCGCCCCTTGGGACCCACCGCCACCACCCCGCGGCGGCGCGGTCGCCGGCCGTTACGCGCGATAGGTGTAGTATTTATGGCCGAAATAGCTGGTGATGGTGGGCGCTGCGACCCCGACCGCATGGGCCACGGCATAGGGCGCCCATGTCCAATCGAGGGCCGGCAAGACCCGCCGCGCCATCAGCGTGCTGACCACAACTGTGAGGGCGATCCCCACCAAATTAACGATAACAAATCGATAAGCCTGGCGGTGCGCCACCCCGGTCTGAGCCTTGAAGACGTGGTGGCGGAACACCAAGAACGCGATGACCATGCCAATGAGGTAGGCCATCGTGACGGCCGCCTCGAACGGCAGGATCAGGTCCAAGGGAAAGCGCGAGAGATAATTCGCTCCCGCCGCCAGCGACCCCAGCGCCACAAACACCACAAACTCGCGCAGCTGAGCCCACGGCCCCGGCGGCGTCGCAGCGGCTTGCCCGTCGGCGTTCATAGCTTGGTTTTGTTGAAGATGGGCGCGGGCGCCGACTTGATGATGGCCAAAATCCAGCGCCAGAACCATGGGGCGTAGATGATGCCGCGGCGCGTGTCGGCCCCCTTCTTGATGAGCGCAGCGGCGTCTTCGGCGCTGGTCCAGAGCGGCCCCGCCCCCATCCCCGCGGTCATCGGAGAGGTGACGAAGCCCAACTTCACCGCCAAGGCCTTGCCGCCCGTTTTGGCGAGGCGATGGTCGATGCCCTGGACCAATGTGGTGAGCCCCGCTTTGGCGGCGCCATAGACATAATTGGACTGTCGGCCGCGGTCGCCCGCCACGGAGGATACGGCGATGAGGACGCCCGATTGCTGATCCTCAAACACATTCGCCAGGGCCAAACACCACTCCGCCGCGCTGGTGAAGTTCACCTGCAGCAGCTGGCGGGCGTGCTCCATCTGCGTCTCGGCGCGGGCTTGATCGCCCAACACGCCGTAAAACACGTAGGCGCGGTCGATGCGGCCGCTCACGGCCCGCCAGCGGGCGAGCGCTGCGGGAATGGCGTTCACATCGCCTAAATCCATCACCTCCACCACGCAATCGCGCGCGCCACGCAGGGTGAGATCGGCCTTCAACGTCTCCAAGCGTTCGCTATGGCGCGCCGCGAGGATCAGCGTGTCGCCCTCCGCCGCGTGCAGACGCGCCGTCGCCTCCGCCATGGCCGACAGCGCGCCGAGAAAGACAATGGTGCGGCCCGGCTCGGCCTGCGGGGCGGAGGGGGTGTCGCTCATGGGTTTACGCGCCTCCAAAAATCGGAACTCAAGCCCGGATCGAGATGGGCTTCAAACTCGGCCAGGCGCGGATAGCCGCGCCGGAACATCAGCGCCGACATGCGCCCATCCTTGGCCGGATAAAGCCGCCCGCCCGCATCCGCCACGATCGCATCCAGCCGCTCGAACAGCGCCAGCGTTTTGGCGCCCTTATTGGGAAAGTCGAGGGCCAGCGTCACGCCCTCCATAGGGAAACTCAACATGCCGGGGGATTTCTCGGGCCCGAAGGTCTTCAGCACCGCAAGGAAAGAGCCCTGGCCGGAGCGGGCGATCTCCTCCAACATTTCGCGGGTGGCAGCCCGCGCATCGGTGACCGGCACGACGCTCTGATATTGATAAAAGCCGCGGGCGCCATAAAGCTTGTTCCACGCGCCAATCCCATCCAGCGGGTAGAAGAACGGCTCATAATGCACGCGCGACAGCCCCGCCTTGGATTGCTGAAGCGCGTAATAGGCGCGGTTGAAGCTGGCGATGGACACGCCATTGAGCAAAAAGCCCGGCGCTTCTAGCGGCACCTGAAGTTTTTGGCGATCCGCATGCACGTCGAAATCGCCATCGCCGCGAAAGCGCGCGCGGGAGAACACGCCGCGCCCCAGGGAACGCCCACGCGCCAGGCAATCGATCCAGGCCACCGTATGATCCCAACCCGCCACGCTTTCATTGGCAAGGGCGAAGAAATCATCGAGATCACCATAGGGCGCGATCTCCTGGTCCAGATACGCGCTTTCGATGGGCTCGACTCGAAACTGCACCCACAGCATCACGCCGGTGAGGCCGAGCCCGCCCAGCGTTGCGGCGAACAGCTCCGGGTGCTGCGTGCGGCTGGCGATGCGCACCTCGCCATCCGTCCGCGCCAGCGCCACGCTTTCCACCGATGCGCCGAACGCGCCGGCTTGGTGATGGTTCTTGCCATGCACGTCATTGGCGACGGCCCCGCCCAACGTCACAAAGCGCGAACCCGGCGTGGTGGGCAGGAAATAGCCGCGCGGCACCAGGACTTTCAGTAAATCGCTCAAGCTGGCGCCAGCCTCGGCGGTGAGCAAACGGCGCTCGGGATCAAAGGCGAGGATGCGGTCCATCCCGTCCATGGCCAGAACGCGATTGTCGCTGTTGAGCCCGCTATCGCCGTAGGAACGGCCAAGGCCCACAGCCAAACCCGGCCGGCCCATGTTTAAGCTGCGCGCGGCCTGCACCGCCTCGTCCTGATGGCGCGGACGGGCCAGCGCCGCCGGCTGACGGCTGACGCGCCCCCAGGAGCGCATCTGTGCGACATCATAAAAGTGCGTCACGGCAATACCGATAAGAGGAAACCCAAACCTGCGGCGGCCCCGAGGGC
The DNA here is from genome assembly GCA_964524065.1 of uncultured Caulobacterales bacterium. Classification (GTDB taxonomy): domain Bacteria; phylum Pseudomonadota; class Alphaproteobacteria; order Caulobacterales; family Maricaulaceae; genus CAZADA01. Next base: position 13,920 of record CAZGCB010000034.1, read on the forward strand.
CAAACTCCAGCGATCGCGCACGGCAAACGCCACGGGATCGTCATCCAATTCGCCGCGATGGGCCAAGAGCCAAATGCGCCCCACCCACAGACCAATGGCCGCCGGCGCCAGCCAGAGCCAGTCGGTGTTTTGATACACGCCGGCGCCGAACGCGTCTTCAATCAGGTAAATCAACAGAATCAGAACGGCGGCGACGCCCGAACCCACGCCCACGGCCAGTGAAAGCGGCGCATCGGTGGTGAAGTAACCGCGCCCGGGAATGGCCTCACGCCGGCCGTTGGATGCGAGCGCTTTGCTCGCGATCTCCACATGGCGCTTGGCGACCGACAGCGAGAAGAAAAAGAACATGGAGAAAATCAGCAGCCATTCCGACACCACCACATCCGCCAACGCCCCGCCCATCATCAGACGCAGCGTGAACAACAGCGCCAGCACCACGACATCAATCATGGCTTTGCGTTTGAGCTGAAAGGAATAGGCCAATGTCAACGCCAGATAGACCGCCACACCAAGAGCGAATTTCGGATTGAGGGCCAACGCTGCGATCAACGCGCCGCCAATCATCACAGGCGCGGCCATCAGCCCCTTGGACACCGAGGCCGCCCCGGACGCGAAGGGCCGCGTGTGTTTGCTGCGGTGGGCGCGGTCGGCAACCAAATCGGAGAGATCATTGAGGATGTACGTGCCCGAGGCCGCGACGCCAAAAATCACAAAGCCCAGAAGCGTCGTCAGCACGGCGTGCGTGTCGGTGTAGGCGTGAGCCAATAGCAACGGCGCGAACAGCAGCAAATTTTTCGCCCATTGATGCAGGCGCAGCGCCTTTAGCCAGGCCCGCCAGCCGCCGCCTTGGGAGGCGAATTGCGCCTCCACCGGGATGTCCCAAGCGCGCACACGCCGCTGCACGCCCGCCGGGACATCGGCGAACACCGCGCGCGCCGCTTTGCGCCACACCTGCAGGTCTGAGCGGGAATCACCGGCATACACAAAGCCGCTTGGGTAGACGGCGGTGAGGTAATCGCGCTTCTGCGCGCCCTTCATATTGCGCACGCCATCGGACCCGACGGCGCTGTCAAACACCGGGTACTTTTTTTGGAAGGCGTCGGCATAAAGCTGATCAGCCGGCGTGACGAGGTGGATAGCGCGGCCTTTGGCTTTCTCAGCCTCTAAATAGGCGAGCAAATCCGGGCGAATGGGAAAGGCGCCGACATCCAAGTCCGCCACCTCAGCGATGCGGCGTTTGAAACTGGCGCGGCCGACCAGCGCCTCCGGCAGCGCGCGCGCCAAGGTCACAGGTTTATGGAACACCGCCCGGCACATGCCCTCAAACAGGCAGTCCGTGCGCAAAAACGTGCCCTCCAAGTCCACAATCAGCGGTGTGTCCGCCGTCATCATCGCTCCCCTCGCCCGCGCCCATGGGCCCTGTGCAGCCACAGTGTGTCTATGGGTTTGCAGCGCACGGCGCCACAGTTGTGCGTCGCGCGGACTGCGCCTTTGGGCCGCAGGGGGCCCGGCTTGACGGCTCCGATGGCGGTGAGATGATGCGCTTTGTCCGTCCACGTCTTGGGGTTGCGCCATGGATTTGAGCCGGGATGAAATCGCCGCCATCATCGAACGGGCGCGGGTGTTCGCCGCCAAAGTGGAAGGTGTGGACCACGAAACCGGGTCGGAATCCGGCGATGAGTCCGATGCGGACGTGCTGGAGGAAAGCCCTGATGACGCGGTGCGGGACGAGTTGTTCGAGGAAATCGAAGGGCTCAACGAGGACCAACAAGTCCAACTGACCGCGCTGATGTGGGTGGGGCGCGGCGATTACGACGCCAGCGAATTCGCCGAGGCTGCGGCCGAAGCGCGCCGCGCCAAAACGACCCCGACGGGCGATTATCTTCTGGGTTCGCCCACACTCGCCGATGATCTGGAGGCGGGGCTGGAGGCGGTCGCCGCCCTCGAAGACGAAACCCAAGATTAAGCCGCAGGACCCACACCCCTATGGGCCTTTGGGGTGGATGGGGCGGCGGTGCTCGCGCCAGACACCTTGGGTCCGCTCGGAGGGCCACCTTGACGGCGCTGCTCGACGCGCGCCGCCTGCGGGGCATGACCGGCGGCGGGCGCGCTATTTTGCCGCAGCGCAGCGCAAGCGCACACGCGGCAATGCCTCCTTAACATTTAAGGCAAGTCTTTGACCTGTCTATTGAGCAAACGCTCACCAGCACTGCAAAACACTTTGGCGCATTGTCCCTTACATCTCAAAGCACTGCAGAAGCCGCCGTGAATTTTACAGAAATAACCTTGTCCCGACCCAGTTTTCGCCTGAATGTCCGCGCTTGTACTGGGGCAGGTATGTTTTTGCCCCGCGACGTGCGTGCAACGGGGTGTGGGAGGGGTCCGTGAACGGAGATTGCGTGCAACGCCGGGTTTGGCGTGTGGCTGTGGCGGCAGCGCTGGCCGCAGCCTTGGCGGCTTGTTCTGGCGGGGGAGGCGGCGATGATAGCGACCCGTTCGATGGCGGCGCTGGCGGCGGCGGTCCGCAGTCGCATTCGGTGACGTTGGATACGCCAGCGGACGCCACGCGCTTTTTGAAACAAGCGTCCTTCGGAGGCACCCAAACGGATATCGCCAATCTCACCAACACCGAGGCGACGAGCTGGCTGACCCGTCAGTTCAGCCTGCCGACCGTGTCGTACGTACCGCTCATGTTGGAGCAGCAACGGCGAGGCGTCGAGTATTGCTGCCGCGATCAAACCTTCTTGTTTTGGGACAACATCATCACAGCCGACGATCAACTGCGGCAACGTATGGTGTTCGCCCTGTCGCAGATTGTCGTCGCCTCCGACTTCACCAGCTACAATCAGCCGCTTCGCGTCGCGTACTATATGGACATTCTAGGTGAGCACGCATTCGGCAATTATCGCGACCTGCTGGAGGCCGTCACCTATTCGCCCTTGATGGCGAACTACCTGACATACCTCAACAATCGTAAGGGCAGCCCCGCATCCGGGCGTATGCCGGATGAGAACTATGCGCGCGAGATCATGCAGCTTTTCACCATTGGCTTGGTGGAGTTGAACATGGACGGCACGCCGCGCACCGCCGGCGGCCAACCCGTAGAAACCTATGACAATGACGATGTGGTGGGCTTGGCGCGGGTCTTCACCGGCCTCGGCTATAAAAGCGATGAAGACGCCTTCCGCGATCGCCGACGCCGCGACGCCGACGCTGAATACCGCCCGCTGCAGATCTATCCCGAGTTTCACTCGGATCTGGAAAAGGCGTTCTTAGATACGGTGATCCCGCCCGGCACCGACGCCGCCACCAGCATCGACATGGCGCTGGATGCGCTTTTTAACCATCCCAATGTGGCGCCGTTCATAAGCCGGCAGCTGATCCAACGCTTCACCAGCAGCAATCCCCCGCCCGCCTATGTCCAGCGCGTGGCGGAAGCCTTCCAAACCGGGCGCTATGTCGCGCCCAATGGCGTGCGGTTCGGCACCGGCGAACGGGGCGACTTGGAAGCGACGCTAGCGGCCGTGCTGCTGGACGAGGTGGCCTTCACACCGGCGGCGCAGCAAAGCGACGAACACGGCAAGGTGCGCGAACCCGTTCTGCGGTTCATTCACTGGGCGCGGGCGTTTGAAGTGTCCGCCGTCTCCTCCGCCAATCAGCACGATTTATACACCACCAGCGACGCGACGGCGAAGCTGGCGCAGCATCCGTTCCGCGCCCCGTCGGTGTTCAACTTTTACCGTCCCGGTTATGTGGCGCCGGGAACGGAAACCGGCGAACGCGGTCTGACGGCCCCGGAGCTGCAAATCGTCAATGAAAGCTCGGCCATCGGCTACACCAACTTCATGATGCGCTACGTTTACGGCCAGTCTGCCCGTGTGAATCGAGACTTCGCCACCTTTGTCCCCGATTACACCGAGGAGATCGCGCTGGCGGACGATCCGCAGACCCTGGTGGAGCATCTCGATGTGCTGTTGACCAGCGGTCGCATGACCGACGGCACCAAAGAGCAAATCGTCGCCACGGTCTCCGAGTTGCGGCTGCGCGTGGGCACCGAGAATGAAGACCGCGATCGGCGCGACCGGGCGCAGCTGGCGGTCCTCATGGCGGTCACCGCACCCGCTTACACGATCCTGCGCTAGAGGGGCCCTGATCATGGCCAATATCAATCGCCGTCGTTTTCTAGGCGCCTCAGCGTTGGGCTTCATGTCCGGCGCGGGCCTTCTGGGCGCCATGAACGCGCAACGCGCCTTCGCCGCCGACACCACGGGGTATAAGGCGCTCGTCTGCATTTTCTTGAAGGGCGGGCTGGATCACGCCGACACGGTGTTGCCGCGGGACGCAGCGTCCTATGATCAGTTGCGCAGTCACCGCACCAACCTCATGAACAGCTATGGCGCCGCGCGCAGTCGCGACAGTCTGTTGCCGCTGACGCCGGACAACGCGGCGCAGTTTGGGGGGCGTCAATTCGGCCTGCCGAACGAACTGGGGCCGCTGCACACCCTGTTTCAAGATCGGGAACTGGCGATCGTCGGCAATGTCGGGCCGCTGATTGAGCCCGTGACGCGCAGCCAAATGGAAGCCAACAGCGTCGCCACGCCGCCGCGCCTGTTTTCCCATAACGACCAACAATCCACGTGGATGGCGTTGGGTGTGGAGGGTGCGCGCTACGGCTGGGGCGGTCTGTTCGCGGATGCGGCGTTAGCGTCCAGCCCCTCAGACAATCCGCAATTCGCCGCCATCACGGCCTCGACCAATGATGTGTTCCTCGCCGGCCAAGTGGCGCGGCCGTTCAAGGCCAGTCAAAGCGGCCCCCCTTTCGTTCGGCTGCTGGAGGAGAGTTATCGCCTCGGCAACAATGCCGGGGGGGAGGCTGCGCGTGAGGGGCTGCGGGCCTATCTCACGGCGCAGAGGTTCTCCGACCCCAATCTGTTCATGCGCGATGTTTCCGCCTCGACCGCACGGGCGGTGGAAAACGCCGGCGTGTTCCGCACCGCCTATGAGGACAGCATCGGGGTGTCCACCGCCTTTCCTGGCACCGACACGGGCGGGCAACTGCAGGCCGTGGCGCAGACCATCGCCATTCAGCAGCAGCTGGGCGCCAGCCGACAGGTGTTTTACGTCGCCAAGGGCGGCTTCGACACCCATGACAATCAGCACTCCAGCCTGCCCGGCATCCAACAGGAAATCGCGGACGCCATGGCGGCCTTCCGCACCGCCATGTTGGAATTGGGGATGTGGGACAATGTCACCGTCTTCACCGCATCAGATTTCGGACGCACCGTCATCGACAATGGCGACGGCACCGATCATGGCTGGGGCGGGCACCAATTCGTGATGGGCGGGGCCGTCAATGGCGGCGTGATCTACGGCGATATGCCCGATTTCGACGTGAACGCCGAACACTACACCCCATCGCGCGGGCGGCTGATCCCTTCGGTGTCGGTGGAGCAATACGCCGCCACCTTGGGCGCTTGGTTCGGCCTCGATGCGGGCGAGCTGAACGGCGTTTTGCCCAATCTGCGGAATTTCGACGACCGCAATCTCGGCTTCGTCTAGCCGGTTCAGCGGCTGCGGCGCGGGATTTTTCCCGCGCCGCCGGCCAGGCCTGCTATAGGCCGGCCCATGATCACATTCGTGCGCCACAACTTCCGCTGGATCGCGGGCGGCTTCCTGCTGACTTATCTGTCCAGCTTCGGGCAGACCTTTTTTATTTCGGCCTCCGCAGGGCATTGGCGCACGCAATTCGACCTCAGCCATGGGGAGTTTGGCGGCTTTTATATGATCGCGACTTTGGCCAGCGCGATGTGCCTGCCCTTTCTCGGCAAGATCGTGGATGTCTGGCCGGAGCAGAAAGTGATCCTGTTGTGCGCGCCCATCCTGGCGGCGGCCTGCGTGTTGGCGGGGCTGGCGCCCTCCATCATTGTGCTCACCCTTGCGATTTTCCTGCTGCGCTTGTTTGGCCAGGGCATGATGACGCACATCGCGCTCACCGCGACGGGGCGTTGGTTCGCCGCCAATCGCGGGCGCGCGGTGTCGCTGGTGGTGTTAGGTCATCAAGGCGGAGAGGCCAGCTTGCCCTTGGCCTTCGCCGCCATCACCCTGGCGCTCGGCGTGCAGGCCGGCTGGATCGCCGGGGCGATAGTGCTGGTGTGTGTAGGCTTGCCGCTGGCGGCCTGGGCCTACGCGACACCCCGCACGCCGCAAAGCCCAGGCGCGCGCGCCGGCGCGCCTGTAACCCCCGCGCGCCATTGGACCCGCGGCGAAGTGCTGCGCGACCCGCTGTTTTGGCTCTTGCTGACGGGCGTTCTGGCGCCGCCCTTCATCGGCACGACGGTGTTCTTTCACCAAAACCATCTCAGCGCTTTGCGCGACTGGCCGCCCACCCTCTTCGCCCAGAGCTTTGCTTTGATGGCCGCGACCACCGTCGCGTTCGCCCTGATCAATGGCGCGATCATTGACCGCTTTGGCGCCAAGGCCGTGCTGCCGTTTTTCCTGCTGCCGCTGGGCGCGGCCTGTCTCCTGGCGGGAAGCGCAACGGCGCCGTGGTCGTTGTTTGCCTTTATGGGGTTGATGGGGCTGAGCTATGGGGTGTCGAGCACGCTGTTCGGCGCGCTGTGGCCGGAAATTTACGGCACCGAGCATTTGGGAGCCGTGCGCTCCACTGTCGTCACGGCGATGGTGATGGCGACGGCCGCCGGACCTGGTCTGACGGGTGTGTTGATCGACGTTGGCATCGGCATCGCGAGCCAACTCCTCGCCTTGGGCCTCTATTGCCTCGCCATCTCCGGCGCGCTGGCTTTGGCCGCTCAGCGATTGACGCGGCGCGCAGCGGGCGCCGTCTGATGATATCGGCCCCGCCATGAGCGCGCCGTTCCGCTGGGACCTCAGCAAGCGCGAGCAATTGGGCGGCCGGATCGCCGACCGCCCCATGCCGCCGGCGCCCTATGCCGGCTTCTTCCAAGATTTGCGCACGGTTTCGGCCAAAGTTCTGGCGACGGCGGACACGGCCGATCTGGCGTTTGTGGGACGCACGCCGGAGAATCTGTTCGATTACCTCTCCGGCGTCTTTTTGGGCGTCGAGGGCGCGCCGCGCCTCAACTTGCTGCCGTTTTCCCTACGCTGGATCGGGCCGCCGAACGGCCCAGCCGGCATTAGCGAGGCGAAGCTGCGCGGCTTGTTCGCCGCCTTCACCGCATGCGGGGTGTCGTGCGTCGACATCGCCGCCGCGGACAGGCCCTTGGCGTTGGTGGATTTCGTCGCCTCGGGCGGCACGATGGAATCGCTGATCACGCTCTGGCGCCTTGAGGCGCAACGCACGCACACCGATTGGGCGGCGGTGCAGCGCCGCCTGCGCGTCATCGGCTTGCGCGCGCGGACGAAAAACAGCCCCAACACCTGGCGCTGGCAACAGAACCAAGACTGGCTGCATCTCGTGCCGGACATGACCATCAAGAATGTCTCGGCGCCGCCGCGCTTGGTGTATTTCCTCGCCAATGACCAAACGAAAGTGACGCACGCCTTTCATCCCGGCCGGTGGGATGCGGAGCAACACGGCGCCGAGCCCCCCACATCCGCTCAGCTGGACGCCCTCGCCTTTGCGGCGGGGCTGTTTGATCGTGGGCGCACGCGGCGGGAGCGTCAGGCGTTGGCCGGCGCCATCGCGCGCGATGCGCGCATGCACCAAGCCGCGACGCGCGCCCTTGTGCTCGCCCTCAAGCGGGCCGGATCCGACATCTAAGCGTGTTGGGCGGCCCGCCAATCGGTGTAGGACGTTGCGTGACGACGCCAATTTGGAGGCCGCGGCCCTGTCTTCTTTGTCCCCCGCCGAGATGTTCGCCATCACCAGCGACGAAGCCGAGGCCCGCGCCGCCATTGACGCGCGCACGCCCTTTGTCTTCGTCACCGGCCGCGCCGGCACGGGCAAGACGCGTCTCCTGCGCCAGGTGGCCGCCCAGGATGACCGCACCAGCGCCATCGTCGCGCCCACGGGCCTGGCGGCGCTGACGGCGGGTGGGCAGACCATCCATGCCTTTTTCGGAATCCCGCCTTACGCCGCGGGACCCAATCGCGATTTCAAACGCTTGCGGCGTAAGGTGCTGCGCACGCTGGACCTGTTGCTCATCGATGAAATCTCCATGGTGCGGGCGGATTTGCTGGACTCCATCGATTTGGCGTTGAAAGCCGCGCGGCGCGATCCGGCGCCCTTTGGCGGCGTGCCGGTCGCGGCCTTTGGCGATTTTCTGCAGCTGCCGCCGGTGGTCACGGGCCAAGACGCCCAGGTGCTGGGGGAGCTGGATTATCGCAGCCCCTACGCCTTTGACGCCCAATGCATGCGCGAGGTGGACCCCACCTTCGTGGAACTGACCATTGTGCACCGCCAGGAGGATGACGAGTTCATCAATCTCCTCGGTCGCTTGCGCGCCGGTGATCCCGAGGCGGTGGAGGACATCAATGAGCGCTGCCTGCGTCGCCATCGCGACGGCAAAATGCCGGTGCTGCTGTGCGCCACCAACCGGCTGGCGGAAGCGTATAATGAGCGCGGCATGAACGGCCTCGCCGGGGAGCCGGCTGTGTTTGAGGGCGCGGCTAGCGAGAAATTCCAACGCGATCGCTTCCCCGCTCCGCCCCTCTTGGCGCTGAAGCCAAGGGCGCGCGTGATGGCGGTGCGCAATGATCCGGCCGGGCGCTATGTCAATGGCTCCCTCGGCACGGTGCAGGCCATTTCCGGCGACGAAGTGCGGGTGCTGTTTGACGGCGCGAAGGAGCCGACGACCGTCACTCCCGCCACCTGGGAGAGCGTGCGTTATGATGTGGAGGGCGATCACCTCACCACCTCCATCACCGGCTCCTATAAGCAGCTGCCCCTCACCCCGGCCTGGGCCATCACCATCCACAAATCCCAAGGCCTGACGCTGGAGGATGTGCGCATTGATCTCGGCCGTGGGGCGTTCGCGTCCGGTCAGGCCTATGTGGCGCTGTCGCGCTGCCGCACCTTGGAGGGGTTGTCCCTGGTGCGCCCGCTGAAGCCGCAGGATCTGATGCTCGACCCCGCGCTGGAGCGCTTTAGCT
>CAZGCB010000035.1:0-22878 GCA_964524065.1 uncultured Caulobacterales bacterium
ATTCTCGCCATTCGCTTGGTGCATAGCTAGGCGAGGTTAATGGGTCCGGACCCTAGCATTAGAGGGTTCTGAGGGGATCACCATCATGCGTCATTTTGTTGTCGCCGTCGCGGGCGCCATGGCCATCGCCGCTTGCGGCTAGCAAACTTCCGATGGCGCGCCTGCGCAAAGCGCCGACACGCAAGCCCCGGCCGTCGAGCCGGCGGCGCCGGCCATCAATGAACGCCAGACCAACGGCTCCGTCGCCAACGCGCAGGAGCCCGACGTGGAACCGGCCATGCGCACGACGCCCACCGCCACGGGCATGACCGTGGAAGAGCTGGCGGGCTTTGAGCTGGCTGGATTGCAGCTGCAGATGTCCCCCGAGGACGTGATCGAGGCGTTGGAGACCGAAGGTTGGGTGACCCCTGTGTTGAGCCGCATGGCGACGGACATGGGGTCGACCGCGGTCGGTCTGAGATGCGCTGGGGGCTGTGAGCGCATCGGTCAAGAGCAAAGCCGTGGTTATCTCTTTGAGCGCGAGAACCTGGAGGCGGACGTTCAGCCCGAAACATTGCTTCCTTTGTTCTATGTCGACGAAGAGGGGCAGCAGCGCCTCTATTATGTGAAATATACGCGCCCGTTTCCCACGGAAATCTTCCCGGCTAATTTGCTCGAGCAAATGAAGGGACGGTTTGGGGAGCCGGCTAAAGAAGAAAGTTGGGAGAGCTACGCCAAGCTGACCTATCGGGCGTATCCGCCGGTGCCTGCGGGCTATGAGGTGCGGCGCGCAGCCGGAGAAACCAGCCTTGCGCCGAGCCAGCGCACCCGCATCCAGTGTGCCAGCGAGCAACGACAGAACTTCCCTGAAGCAGAGACGCCGCTGTGTCAGCAGGTCTTGGCGGAAGCGGCCATGCCGCAGCATCTCTACAGCGCCTTTGACAGCTCGCAAAACCGTCGCGGCACGGAAGTGGCCACGGTGACGATCAAGACATCCGAATTGTTGGTGGAGCTGAACGCGTCTCAGTTTGCTGCAGCAGTGAGAAGCCGTGCGCAGGAACTCGAGGTCGCTGCAGAACTCGCCGAGTTGCGCGAGCGCGCCGAAGCGGCCACCAGCGTCGACATCGATTTTTGAGGGAGTAGCCCGATGGGATTTGCGATGGTGCGCCGGTGGGGTGCTGTGTTGGCGGTGATGGCCCTCACGGCGGCGGCGGCGGTGTCTCAAGATCTGCCCGATGACGAGTTGCTCACGATGTGGGTCGCCGAAGGCGGCATCGATCCTGATGTGGAGGCTGATGTCGACGCGTATGCAACGCGTTATCATCCTGGAGCGTACGCCAAAGCGAAGCAAAACGAGTTTGAGCTGCAGCCTTTCTTGGACAGCATGGCGGCTGAGATCCGCGCCGCTGGCGAGCGCGATTGGCGCGACTTCTATTATGAAAGCGTTATTCGCGTCAGCTATGACGAGTACGATACGGCCGAAGGCGGGTTTTCCGTCGCCTTAGGGCCGCGGACCTCCATCCGTGTGCCGTTCAAGTACCAGTTTAAATCTGTTAACGTGTATTTTCCGCAGCCGAGAGAGTTGTCGTTTGTCGCCATGGATGAGGCGGACGCTCAGGCCATGCGTGCCCGTCACGGTGCACGGCGCGAGTTGTTCGTCTTTGTGGAATGGTCGCCCAAAGCGGTGGCGCCCAACCGCACACGCATTGTCGCGAATGCGTTTTCCGCCGCGCTGTATGAGGATCGTGCGTTGAGCCGCGAGGTGGCCCGCGTCGACTTCGATATCGAAAGCTAAACGGTTTGGATCGGGCGTGGGCGGCGGCCTGTGTCGCAGACGCAGTGCGCGGACGTTACGCCCGCGCATTGTGCTTGTTGGCCCCCGTTTTTGACCGCCCAGACACGGCCCTTGCAGTGCTAGGCGCCAGATCGACGGGGTAACGAACAGCTGAGTGAGGGCGCAGGCCCCTCATGCGCCGCGTTAACGTGCATGTGCGACAGTCGAGCCCATGCATGTGTTCGACACCCTCGCTACGCAAATCCGCCGCATGCCGGGATCCCGCTGGACGGGGGAAATCATCGCCACCTCCGGCCTGACGCTGGAGGCGGTGGGCCTGTCGCGCGTCCTCGCGGTCGGGGATCGCTGCGCCGTGGTCGGGCGGGCCGGAGCGCGTATTCCTTGCGAAGTGGTGGGCGCGCGCGAGGGGCGCAGCGTGCTGATGGCGCTAGGCCGGATTGAAGGCGTGGCGCCGGGTTCGACGGTGGAGTTTGACGGCCAGGTGGCGGTGACTCGTCCCTCGGATGCGTGGCGCGGGCGCATCATCAATGCGCTGGGCGAGCCGGCCGATGGCCTTGGTCCGCTGCCGGAGGGGGAGTATGTCGCCGATTTGCGCGCGACGGCGCCGCCGGCCTATGCCCGCCGACGCATGGGCGAGCGTATGAACACCGGCGTGCGGGTGCTGGATCTCTTCACGCCGATTTGCCAGGGCCAGCGCTTGGGCGTGTTCGCCGGCTCGGGCGTCGGCAAATCGACGCTGTTGTCGATGTTGGCGCGCCATGCCGATGCGGATGTGAATGTCATCGGCCTCATTGGCGAGCGGGGCCGCGAGGTGCGCGAGTTTATCGAGCGCGATCTCGGGCCGGAGGGGCTGGCCAAATCCATCATCATCGTCGCCACATCCGATGAAAGCCCGCTGATGCGGCGTAATGCGGCGCTGTTGACGCTGGCGGCGGCCGAGGATCAGCGCAAGCGCGGCCGGCATGTCTTCCTGATGATGGACAGCGTCACGCGCTACGCCAATGCGCTGCGGGAGATTGGTTTGGCTTCCGGCGAGCCGCCCTCCACCAAAGGCTATCCGCCGTCTGTCTTTGCTGAGTTGGCGGCGCTGCTGGAGCGCGCGGGGCCGGGCCTTGGACGCCAAGGCGATGTGTCGGCCGTGTTCACGGTGCTGGTGGATGGCGGGGATATGGACGAGCCGGTGGCCGACGCCGTGCGCGGTATTCTCGACGGGCATGTGGTGTTGTCGCGCGCGATTGCGGAGCGGGGCCGGTATCCGGCCGTGGATGTGCTGCGCTCCATCTCCCGCGCGCTGCCCGATTGCGCAAGCCCCTATGAAAACGAGTTGCTGAAAAAGGCTCGCGCGCTCATGGCGCTCTATGCCGACAATGAGGAGCTGATCCGCATCGGCGCCTATAAGCGCGGCGCCAATGAAGCGCTGGATGAGGCGATTGAACGCTGGGAGGCGCTGGAGAATGTGCTCGGACAGCGGCGCGAGCAGACCGCGACGGTGGCGGAGGCGTTCGAGGCGCTGGCCGGCGCCTTGTCGGTGGAGGGTGTCGCCATGGATGAGGACGCCGAGGCCCGCTGGCGTGATGCGCGACGGGCGGCCCATGCCGCACGGATGAAAGCGCAGGCCGCGGCGCAAGACGATGATGTGGTGGAGGATGGAGGCTCGCGCGAGGAACTGCGTGTTTGGGATGCGGGCGCCGAGGGCGATGGCGGCGCGGATCGCCTTGAGGAGGACGGCCTCCTCACCATTGATTTGACGGCGGAACCTGCGGCGCCAGACGACGCTTCTGGGCCAAAGCGCCTGCCCGCGCCACGCGGGCCAAGGGCGGCTGAACCGCCGCTGGTCGGCCATAAGCCCTAAGGCGCGAGGCCTAAGCTCGGCGCGGGACGGCGCATGACGGCGATGGTGACGCGCCGATGACGCGGGTGCAGCGGGTCCACAGCTTGCAATGCGGCGCGCGCGCCGGCGCCTTCGACGCGGGCGATGCGATCGTCCGCCAGCCCTGACGCCAGCAAGCTGCGCCGTGTCGCCCGCGCACGGTCCACGGACAAATCCAGATTGTCATAACCGCGATTGCGCGTGGGCGCCGCGTCGGTATGTCCGGTCAGTCGCACCTCATTGGGCGTGCGCTCCAACGCTCGCGCCACCAGGGTGAGCAGGGATTCGGCCTCGGCGGTGAGCCGTGCGCGGCCGGTGGCGAACATGGGCCGGCCTGGCTGGTCGATGAGATCGATGAGCAAGCCGTCTTCAGTGATGCGGAAGCTGAGGGCGGACAGCGCGCCTTCGCCCTGGGCCGCGATAACGGCGTTTTGCAAGTCCCGGCGCAGCGTCTCCAGCGCGTTGCGATCTTCGCTTGGATCGGCGGCGTCGCCGGTGGCGAAGTGCGACAAGGTTGGCGGCGAGGCGACGGGGAACGCCGTTTCGCCACGGGCCGCCGGGGAGGTTTTAGCGCCGGTGACGTCCACGGATCGTCCAGCCAACGGCGCATTGGCGCCGGAGGTGGCGCGCGAGACGGCCGCCGGGTTGAAATAGTCCGCCAACAGATCACGTTGCTCATCGGTGGAGACGGCGCCGATCCATAACAGTAGGAAAAACGCCATCAGCGCGGTTGCAAAGTCCGCGTAGACGATTTTCCAGTTGCCGTGCGCGCTGTCGTCCTCGTCGTGGCGGGCCTTGCGGCGCACGCGCACCGGTGCGGCGGTCTGAGCTTTGCGGCGCATGGGCGTTAGGCCCCCGCCGGATTAGCGGCGCCGGCGGGGCCGGGATCGCGTGTGGCGGCGGGGGCAGCGCCGGGGCTGTGCTGGCGGGTTGCGGTCTCCAGGGCGTCGAAGCTGGGCTGGACGTCATCGGTCAACACTTTGCGCGAAAACTCGACGGCGATTTGCGGCGGCGCGCCGTTCAGGAAGGCGATGAGGCCGGCCTTAACGCTGGCCAACACGCTCATGTCCCCATCAAGCAAATGGCGCATGGCGGCGGCCAAGGGCGTAACAAAGCCATACGCCAAAATCACTCCGAGAAAGGTGCCCACCAGGGCGCCGCCGATCATGGCGCCGAGCACTTCGGGCGTTTGGTTGATGTAGCCCATGGCTTTGATGACGCCCAAAATGGCCGCCACAATCCCCAAGGCTGGCAGGGTGTCGGCCAATCCCTCGATCGCTTTGATCACGCGCCGGTGGTGTTTGGAGATGGTGTCGATCTCCTCCTCCATCAGCGCTTCCAACTCATGCGGACGTTCCGAGCCGAGGGAGATCAGACGCACATAATCGCAGAGGAACCGGATGGCGCGCTCCTGCTGCAGGGCCGCGGGGTGGGCTTTGAAGAGGGGGCTCTCCTGCGGGCGCTCCACATCATTTTCGACACTGGCGACGCCCTTCGCTTTGATCTGACGGAACAGCGTGAACAACAACGACAGCATGGCCAAATGCTCGCGTGCGCCCAGACGTTTGCCGGCGGCGACGCGCATAAAGGTGTTGGCGATGGCGCCGATCAGCTGGCGCGGGGTGGCGATCAAGAAAGCGCCGAAGGCGGAGCCACAGATGATCACGATTTCATAGGGTTGCCACAACACACCCGCCTTGCCGCCCAGGGCGGTGAAGCCGCCAATCACGCTGACGGCGATGATCACGACGCCGAGGATCAAGATCATGAGGCTTCTCCGGTCAAATCTCCGGCCCAGGCCGCGTCGTCCAGCACGGCGCGCACGGGGGGCAGGGCGTTCTCCACTCGTAAGAGGGCGCGGCGCGCGGCGCTCGCCGGCAGGGGGCGCGGCGCCAGCTGCGGCGTGGGCGGCGCCAGGGCCGCGGTGACTGCGCTGTCGGGGCTTTGGGGTCGCGGCAAGGCTGCGTGCGCCAGGGCGGCGCGCGCGCGGGTGCGCCAGGCGCCCATGGCGTCCGGTGTCGTTTCGGCGAGGCGCAACACCTCCTCCGGCAAGTCGGCGTCCAGCAACGCTTGCCAGTGCACGTGATCGGCCGCCAGCGCGCCCATCGGCGCCGCCGCATGGAGGCGGGCGGCGGCATAAAAATCGATGCGCGCGGCGAAACTCATCTCCGGGTAGCGGCGTGTGACGATCACAGCATCGAGCAGGGCGTCCAGGCGCTGTTGAGCCTTGCGGGCGTGATCGGCGTAGGGCCCGTATGTGTGGTGGGTGATGGCGGCGATGAGCGCTGCGGCGGAGTCACGGGGCTGTCCGGCGAAGCGGTAGGCGCGCGCCAAGGCCGGGAGCGCGCGGGCGCTGAGGCGAGCGCTCGGCCAGTCCGTCAGCAGGCGTTCGAGGATCTGTGTGGTTTCGCTGGGTGTCGTATCGCCTTGCGCCCAATCCAAAGCGGCCAGGTGAAAGCGGGCCTGAGCTGTCCACGCGCTGCGTTCGGGGCGGCCGGCCTCGGCGGCCTGAGCATAGAGCGCTTTGGCGCGATCCATGTTCCGCGCGGCGTGCGCGGCGCGGGCTTGGGCGAAGAGGGCGGCGTCCGCGCCGGCGACCTGCTCGGCCAGCCGGGCGAAATGGGCCGCCAGGCGGGGCGCGCCGGCGCGTGCAGCGGCGTCGGCGAGGGCGGGCGTCAGCCGCATGCGCGCCCAGTGTGGCGCAGCGCCATATCCGTTGCGGGCCGCCGCCAATAGTGCGTAAGGCACTGGCGCGGCGTCCAGTTCCGCCAGCCGCCCCGCATGGACAAAGGCGCTAAGGCCCTGCGGCGCCAGAAGCACCGTCGCGGCTTCCCGCGCCAGGTGCTCATCACGCAGGCCGCGAGCAGTCAGGGCTAGGCTCAACAACTCAGGGTTCGCAACGCCGTCCACCGCCTGCAGGGCGGCGGTCGTCTCCGCCAGCAGGCCGTGGCGCCAGTACAATCGCCCCAAAGCGTCAGCGGCGGCGCGGCGGTCGACATCGCTGGAGGCCCGCGCGAGAGCGGCGGTGAGCGCTGTGCGCTCAGCCACAAAGTCGACGTTCTCGGCGTGGGCCGTCGGTGCTTGAGCCCAAAACACGCAGCTCGCAAGGATGATCAGCAACAGGCGCATAGCCGCACGCTCCAGCGCCGGGTTTAAGCCGGCGCCAAGGGCGCAAATCCCGCCAAATCCAACTCAAATATACGACGCATACGATACAAACACGCGACGAATACAGGGCGAAAACGGTGCAAATCATCCCTTCAACGTCGGTGTAAAACGCGACCGTCAGCTTCTGCATGCGGCCCTGATCCGCATCCCACTCGGAGGCCCTTGGTGGAAACCACCATTCCCATCACCGTCTCGCGTCAGGACGCGCTGAAGCGCGAACTGGAGCTGATCGCTCACAACCTCGCGAACTTGTCCACCACCGGCTATCGGGCCGAGCGGATGCTGTTCGATGAGGCGTTGCGCAAAGCGGGCGCCGCGGCGCCGGTGTCCTTTGTGGTGGACCGCGCCAGCTATTTGGAGGAGCGCCCGGGACCGATGCAGACCACGGAGCGTTCCTTTGACGTGGCGCTCGATGGCGATGGCTGGTTTTCCGTGGAGACCGAAGACGGCGTGCGCTTCACCCGCGACGGCCGTTTCCACCGTTCCGATGACGGACGAATGGTGACCCTGGACGGTCATGCCGTGCTCGATGAAACCGGCGGGCCGGTTCAGCTGGCCGATACGGTGAGCCAATTCGTCATCGCCACCGATGGCGAGATGACCGCCGACGGCGTCGCCATTGGCCGCCTGGGCGTTGTGAGCTTTCCCGATGATCAGCGCCTGCTGCGTGAAGCGGGTGGTCTGTATCGCGCGGAGAATGATGGCGAAGGCCAGCCGGCGGTGGGCGTGAAGGTGCTGCAAGGCGCCCTGGAAGGCTCCAATGTCGATCCGCTGTTGGAGATCACACGCCTGATGGAGGCCAGCCGCGCCTATGAGCAAAGCGCCAAATCCGGCGTCGACACCCATTCGCTGAAACGTGACGCCATCAATCGTTTGGGACAGGTGTCCTAGCCCCTTTTTCTGTGGTCGGACAAAGTGCCGGCTGAGGCTCCAAAACCGGAGTTGGATCTATGCAAATCCTCAAAATCGCCGCCACGGGCATGCGCGCCCAGCAGATGAATGTGGAGGTGATCGCCAACAACATCTCCAATGTGAACACCTCCGGCTTCAAACGCTCGCGGGCGGAGTTCTCCGATTTGCTCTACCAAACCCAGCGCCGCGAAGGGGCGTTCTCTTCCAGCGCCGACACCATCGTGCCGGTGGGCGTGCAAGTCGGCCTTGGCGTCAAGCCGGTGGCGGTCGCGCGGGTGAGCGAGCAGGGTGCGCTGAAACCCACCGACAACACGTTTGATCTCGCCATTGACGGGGCGGGCTACTTCGTCGTGCTGACGCCCGATGGCGAGCCCGCTTACACGCGCACCGGCAACTTCCAACTCTCGCCGGAAGGCCAGCTGGTGAATGTGGAAGGTTACGCCGTGGAGCCGGGCATCGCTTTGCCGCCGGATGTGACGGATGTGGAGATCAACCGCTCTGGCGAGGTTTACGCTTTTGTGGAGGGCCGCACGGAGCCGGAGTTGCAAGGGCGTCTTAGCCTGGTGACATTCGTCAATGAGGCGGGGCTGCGGCCCACCGGCGACAATCTCTTCCGCGCCACCCCGGCTTCGGGCGAGGCGCGGCCGGGGCTGCCGGGTGAGAATGGTTTGGGCGTCATGCGCCAAGGCTATTTGGAGGCCTCCAATGTGGATGTGGTGGCCGAAATCACGGAGCTGATCAGCGCCCAGCGCGCCTATGAGATGAACGCGCGCGTCATCGAGGCGGGCGATCAGATGGCGCAAACCGTCTCCAATCTGCGCTAGCGGAGCTGCATGATGAAAGGCTTGCTCGTCATGATCGGCGGGGTGCTGGCGCTGGCCGGCGCCGCCGCCTTCGCCGAGGCTCCGGAGCAGGTGGTCGCGCCGATGCGCGCCATCGCCCAGGGCGAGCCTTTGTCGGCGGATGACTTTACGCTGCTGCCGGCGTCGAGCCGCTTGCCGGCCGATGTGGTGACGCAGCTCAGCGAGCTGACGGATATGGAGGCGCGACGCGATTTGGCGGCGGGCCGGGCGGTGCTGCGCCGCGCCATTACGCCGGTGCGGGTGGTGCGGCGCAATCAGCCGGTGTCGCTGGTGTTTCAGTCTGGCGGCGTGCGTGTCGTTGTGGACGGTCTGGCGCTGTCTGATGCAGCGGCGGGCGAACGCGTGCGCGTCGCCAATGCGCGCACGCGCAAAGTGGTGACGGGCGTGGCGGCTGAAGCTGGGCATGTGGAGGTGCGCCGATGACGCGGCCTCGGCCCTTTAGCCGTCTGCGGATGGTGGTGTTGTTGGCTTGTGCCGGCGTGCTTGGCGCCTGTGCGCGGGCGCATGATTTGCCGCGCGTGCCGAAGGCGCCGCTGCCGCCGCAGCCCATTGCCGGCGTGCGCCTGACGCCGCCGCCGGAACCCAAGCCGGAAACGCCGGGCTCGCTCTATGCCGCCAGCGGCGGTTTGTTCACGGATTTGCGCGCGCGCCGGGTGGGTGACATCCTCACGGTGCTCATCGATATTGATGATGAGGCGCAGCTGGACAACGAAACCAGCCGCTCGCGGGCGGGCAACGCCTCTCTCGGGCTGGGCGGATTTTTTGGGCTCACCGGCATTTTGAGCCGAGCGCTGGATGACAGCTTCGATCCCAGCACCGCGGTGGGCGTCAATTCCAGCTCAGACTCCCGCGGGGAAGGCGCCATTGCACGGCGCGAGACGATCAATCTCAAGGTCGCCGTGGTGGTGAAGGAACGCTTGGCCAACGGCAATCTCGTCGTCTCTGGCCGTCAGCAAATCGGCGTTAATGGCGAGGTGCGCGAACTGCTGATCGCCGGCGTGGTGCGCCCGCCCGATATCGGCGCGGCCAATACGGTGGAATACCAAAATATGGCGGAGGCGCGTCTGTCCTATGGCGGCAAGGGCGTCATCACGGCGGTGCAAGATCCCCGTTGGGGGCAGCGCGCCTATGATGCGGTGAGCCCGTTCTGATGTGTGGGCGCATGGAGCATAACCCCGCGCGCGGCTGAGCGCCGCGGAACCGGCGGTGGAGAAGGAGATCATTCATGAGCGGCATGATCACGCTGGGTGTGTTGAACCAACAGCTGTCGACGCGCATGACGGAGGTGTCGCGCGCCGCCGCGCAGGCCGCGCAAGAAACGGCCGAGGGCAAGCCCGCCGATATCGGCGCGGCGCAGCCGGCGCGCTTTGGCCAGCTCATTGATCGCCAGGCGGACTTGTCCCGCGTCAACGCCTATCAAGCGAACGCTGAGGCGTTCATCCGCCGCGCGGACGTGAAACAGACCGCCCTTGGCGAAATCGCCGCGGCGGCAGAGGAGCTGTTGGTCGCCGCCACCAGCCAGCTGCCGCTGGACCCTGGGGCGACGGAGGCGCCCGCCAGCTATAGTGCGCCGGTGTTCGCCCAAGCGGCGCAGAGCGCGTTGGAGCGTGTCCTGACCGCCTTCAACGCGACGGATGGAACGGGCTTTGTGTTCTCCGGCGTCGACGCCGATCGCGCGGCGCTGGCGGGCTTGGATCAGGTCGGCCCGTCTGGCCTCACCCCGCAGCAGGCGATTGATGCGCAAGTGGCGGCTAACCCGCCGGCGGATCCCGCCGGCGCTTTGGCCTTGGTGGCGGCGCTGGACACGGTGTTTGACGCCGGCGCGACGCCCGCCAATCCGGCGGAAGATTTCGCGGGCGCGTTCTACAATGGCGCGCCGGCGACGGGCCCGCGGGTCACGGTGAGCGTGGATGAGGCCGTCACCCTCGATTTTGGTCTGCAGGCGGATGACCCAGCCGCGCGCGATCTGCTGCAGGGCCTGCACATGTTGGCGTCTGTGGATCTGGCGGGGATGGACCCCGAGGCGCTGTCGGCTTATGCGCGTGAGGCCGTGGATCGGTTGGCGCAAGGGTTGGACGCGGTTCGCGTGGCCCAGGCGGAACTTGGCGCCGCCCAGTCGCAAGCGCAATCCAGCCGTGATGCGTTGGAGGCGCGGGGCCTGTTGATCACGGGGGAAATCAACGCCGTGGAGAGCGTGGACCCTTATGAGGCGCAGCTGCGTTACACCCGCCTGGAGACGCAGCTCAACTTGATGTTTGAAATTGTCGCGCGCGCCGGGCGGCTGAACTTGTTCCAGTATCTGCGTTAGCGGCGCGATGCGACGGTGGCGGGCGTGTGTACGCCTTAGCCCGCCAAGGTTTGCAGCTTTGAGTTCAGAGCGTGGATGGTCGTCGCGTTTTCGTCCACCGTTTTGCGGATGACTTGGGCGGAGTCCGCTGAGCGTGAGGCCAACTCCTTCACCTCGCTGGCCACCACCGCAAAGCCGCGGCCCATTTCGCCGGCGCGCGCCGCCTCAATGGTGGCGTTCAACGCCAAGAGGTTGGTTTGACTGGCGATATCGTTGATCACCGAGACGCTCTTGGCGATGTCGTTGCTCAGCGCTAGCACGTCGGCCATGGCGGTCTGGGTTTCGGAGATGGCTTGGCGACGGACCGTGGCGTCCACGCCAAACATCAGATGTTTGACGACGGCGCCTTCGGCGTCACGCAGCACGGTGAAGATAGCGTCGAGGCTCACGGGCTCGCTGTTTTCCCCCGTTGGCCACTGGATCGAACGCTCCAAGGTCTCACCTTGGCTCAGGCTTTGCCGATCGTCCGGATGCAGCAGATCGGACAAACGCGGCCCGGACGCCATCGCGTCGACGCGTTGTTGGATGAATTGGTTCACCACGGGTTGATCAGCCAAATCCGTCCATTCGGCGATGGCCATGGTGACGCCGATGGCCTCCAATTTGGCGGTGAACTCCAAGGAGGCGAGTTTGGTGTCCGTCACATCGGCCTGGATGGAGATGTAGCGTTGCAGCTGGCCATCCTCGTCGTAAATCGGATTGATGGCGAGGGAGATCCAATAGGGCGCGCCGTCGCGGTGATAGTTGAGAATTTCATCATAGAAGGGCTGGCGCGCATTGAGGTTTTCGCGGATGCGCGCCACCGTATCAGGGTTGGTGCCGCGCCCTTGCAGGAAGTCGCCGGGTTTGCGCCCTTTCACCTCGTCTAGGCTGTAGCCCATCATCCGTTCAAAGCCCGGATTGGTGTATTCGATGCGCCCTTCGGTGTCGGTGATGATGACGCTGTTTTGCGTGCCGTTGGCGACGAGTGAGAGAATGCGCATCTCCTCACGCGCCTTCACCTCTTCGGTGACGTCTTTGACGAAGGCGGTGTAGAGCTGGCGCCCGTCATCCAGCTTGACGCGCGACAACGACAAAGAGCCCCACAGCATGGATCCGTCCTTGCGGTGGATCTCCACCTCGCGGGATTTGCCAACAATGCGATCCACGCCGGTGTCGCGATTGCGTTGCACAAGGGTGTCGTGCTCGCCCTGGATGGCCTTTGGCACCAACATGCGCACATTACGGCCCATCACCTCATCGCGCCCATAGCCCCAGAGGGCTTCGGCCGCCGCGTTGAAGAAGGTGATGTTGTTGTTCTCGTCGATCGTGACGACGGCATCAATGGCCTGTTCCAGCGTCTGGCGGATGGTTTCGCGTGCGACGCGTTGTTCGGTCACATCTTTTACGAAGGCGGTGTAGTGGATCTCGCCCGTGTCCATGCGGACCTTCGCCAGCGACAGACTGGCCCACACCCGTGTGCCGTCGGCGCGTTCGACTTCGATGTCGCGGCTCGTGCCGACAATTTTGTCCACGCCCGTGCGCCGGTTGGCGTTCACCATGTCATCATGACCGGCCTGGATGGCCTTGGGCACCAAAACGCGGACGTTTTTGCCCAAGATGTCGGCGCGCTGAACGCCCCACAGCCTTTCGGCCGCAGCGTTCATGTAGATGACGGTGTTGTTGGCGTCGATGGTGACGACGCCGTCCAAGGCTTGGTCCAGGACCAGGCGATACGTATCTGGCTTGTCCACGTGGCCCTCGCTCTGATGTTCAGGGGGCTTTTAGATCAAGGGTGCCAAACTCTTCGTAAACGGAGGGTGGTCGCTTCTTTTTTGCTTAAAACTTTCTGGTGTTTGGGGCTACTGCACCAACAATCGGTCAATATAGACCGCGTCGACCCACGTCTCGCCCAAGGCCGCATTGATTGACGCGCGCATGGCGTCGGCCGTGCCTTTCACGTCTAGGGGGCCTTCGCCCTGCGCCGCCAGCTGGTACACGGCGCGCAGCCCGCCATGGCGTGCGGCCGGCAGCGCGCTCGACACGCGCAGCGCCAGCGTTTGATCGGCGACGCGCAGGCGCGCTTGTACAAGTAGAAAACCGCGCCCGCCATCCGCCCGTTCGATGGGAGCGGCGAACTGGCCGAGCTCGACAAACACCGGCCCTTGCACCCGCCCGCTCGGCAGCATGCTCGCTGCGCGTCCATCACGCAGCGCGATGACAGCGCCAGCCGCCAGCGCGACGGCCAATCCCACAAGGAGCATTAAGCGCGGCCATCGTCTGAGCATAGTCAAAGCCCCGCGGTCAAAGGGCGTCAGCGCCGCACCGCCGCCAGCAGCTCGTCAAGGAGCCGGCGGGCGGTGTCGATCACCTGCGCATTGGCGGCGTAATACTGCTCCAACTCCATCAGCCGGCGCGCTTCGGCGTCGAGATCGACACCGCCCTGGGTGGCGCGCTCGGTGGCGAGGGTGGCCGCCACGGCGCTCTGCGCTTGCGCGTCGGCTTGTAGGCCCGTGCGCGCCGCATTGCGGGCGCCGGCCATCTCCGTCGCGAAATCCAGAATCGAGGCGGTGGCCGACAATCCAGCTGCGGCGGGAAAGGGTGTGGCGGCTTGGAACGCGCCGAGAAAAGCGCGAATTTGCTCAGACCCCTGGCTTGGGCCCGCAACAGCGGAGCCGACGCCGTCGCGCAAGCGGCGCAGGGCCCCGCCCTGATCGGGATCGACCGCCGGATTGACGGTGAGCCGGCCCGCAAGGCCGAGCGACTCTGTCACGGCCGGATCGACCGGGGCGCCGGCATTGGTGAACAGCCCGGCTGCGGCGGGACCCAAGGTCGCGTCAGCGTTTTGAAAGGCCTGGATGACGCCTTGAGCAAGGCCGTCCAGCTCACGCTGGGCTTGAATGAGGTCCTGATCGCGGGCCAGCAACGCCCCGCCAAGGCGTCCTTCGCTGAGGTTGGAGAGGTCAGTGGCGATGGCCGGCGCATTGGGGTCGTCCACGCGCAAGCTGGGATAGGTGGGATAGCCGGGCGCGGCGCCGGGCGGGATCACTGCGGCGCCAGAAGCGATCGGGCGCATGGTTTCATCGAGCAGGGTCGGCCCGCCCTTCACGGCGATGACGACGCGTCCGTCCGCCCGCTCATGCGTGGCGATGGGCAGCAGCTGGGCGAGGCCGTCCAGCTGCGCGTCGCGCTCGTCGCGCAGGGCGTTAGCGTCGGCGCCCACGGCTTCGGCGGAGGCGATTTGTCCGTTCAACGCTTCAATGCGCGCGAGGCTGCGATTGGCGCTGGCGATGTCGGCCTCCAGCTCCTCATGCGCGCGCTGGCGGGCCTCCGTGATGGCGCTGTCGGCGGCGGCGAAGGCGTCGACGACGGACTGCGCCGCGGCCAGGGTGTTGCGTTGCTTGCCGGCGGAGGCGGGCTCGGCCTCCAGCGCCAGAAAGGCGCTTTCGAGTTCGGCAAGCGCGCTGGAGAGGGAAAAACCGCCCGCCGCTTCGCCGGTGATGCGCGCCACATCATCCAGCCGCGCAGCACGCACATCCGCGCCCGCCGCGGCGGCCATGGCGTTGCGCTGATCGCGCAGCAAATAGGGATCAAGTGCGGCGCGGGGGGAGTCCGCCCGCACCGCGATCCCGTCAAAGCTGAGCGTGGCGTCGCGCCGCACAAAGCCGTCCACCTCCGCCCCGGCGACATTCTCAGACGTGGTCGCGCCCATGCCGCGGCCGGCGGCGAGGCCGGCGGCGGCGTTGGCGAGGGTGATGGCGAGGGACATGGCGGCCTCAGCGTCGGACAATCAGCGCGGGGGTGAGCGGGCGGGTGCGGCTTAGCGTTTCAGGCGCGTGGCCTCTTCCAGCATTTCATCGGCGGTCTGCACGATGGTGGTGGCGGAGGAATAGGCGCGTTGCGTTTCGATCAGAGCGGTCAGCTCCTCAGCGATGTCCACATTGGAGCGTTCGATGGCGAAGGCGGCGAGGGCGCCGCGGCCATTCGCGCCAGGCCGATCCAGGCGGATCTCGCCGCTCTGCACCGTGGCTTGGAAGGCCTGTCCGTCCACCGCGTTCAGCGCGTTTTCATTGGCGGCGCGGGCTAACGGAATTTGATAGACCGCGCGTGTCTCGCCATTGTCGAAGCGGGCGAACACCACGCCGCTTTCATCCACTTCCACGCCTGAAAAGGCGCCGAAGCCGGCCCCGTCGCGGGTGGTGCTGGAGCTGTAAGCGCCGGTGAATTGAGTCAGCCCGTCATAACTGCCCGGTTCGCCGAGATTGAGCGCGATGGTTTGTGCGCCGCCATTGATGGGCACGCTCACCACACCGCCGGCGATGGGCAGGGCCGATGCGTAAGTGGCGGGTGCGCCCGCGGCCGCGCCCGTCGCGTTGAAGGCGATGTCCACCGAGCCCACGGCGACGCCATTGTCGGAGATGTTCAGCGTCCAGTTATTGGCGAGCGCGGCGGAGGGCTGCCATTCCAGCGTCAGCGTGCGCGGATTGGCGAGTTCATCAAACACGGTGAGCGTCGTGACTTCCGGCGGGTTGGCCGCGCCCGTCAGATCGGCTGGCAAATTGGCGGTTACAGACACTTCGGTGGTGGGCGAGCCGGTGAAGTTCAGCGCCCCGACTTGCATGGCTTCGAGATTGGCGATGTCGGTCACCGAGCCGATGGGCGTGCCATCGGGGTTCAAGCGGGCGCCAAGCAGGGCGTAGCCGGCGCTGTTCACCAGAAGACCGTCCGCATTGACGGAAAACTGGCCGGCGCGGGTGAGCAGGGGCGCGCCGCTCGGGCTCGCGGCGTCATCCACCAAGAAGAAGCCGCCGCCATTGATCGCCAAATGCGTGCCGCTGGTGGAAGCTTCAATGGCGCCAGAACGCGTAATGTCCGTGCGTCCAATAGTCCGCACACCGCCGGAGGGGGCGGCGGCTTCGCCCACCCCGCCGGAGGTGACCAGCGCCGCAAAGTCCACATCCGAGCGGCGATAGCCGTCGGTGGAGGAGTTGGCGATGTTGTTGGACAAGGCCGCCAGCCGGTTGGACTGGGCTTGCATGCCGGCGACGCCATAGGACAATGCGCTGAAAACGCTCATGCATCTCTCCGCTTCGGCGCGTCGGGAACACCGTCGTCGATGACGGGCGGCGCGCTGTTGAGGATGGAGGCTCAGGCGCTCGGTTTAAGCCGAGGCGAAAGGCGGAATTTTCCACGAATTGCATCGGCGCAGCGCAGGATACAATACGAACGCGGCTGTCTTGCGCCTGCGCTTGGCGTTGAAAGGGGCGGCGGGCGGCATGACAAGTCTGTGCGAACGGCCTACATCTGCGCTTATGTTTACGGGAATCGTCACTGATGTCGGCCGCATTGCGCAGGTTGAGCCGGGCCGCGACGCACGCGCCTTCCTGGTGGAGAGCCGCTATCAGGCTGATAGCATCGCGCTTGGCGCGTCCATCGCCCATGCGGGCGTGTGTCTGACCGTGATCGAGCGTGACGCCGCGCCCGCCAATGATGAGGGCTTCACCGCGCGACATAGGGTGGAGGTGTCCCAAGAGACCTTGTCCAAAACCAGCCTCGGTGATTGGCGGGTGGGCCGGCTGGTGAATCTGGAGCGGGCCCTAAAGCTTGGCGATGAGCTGGGTGGGCATATGGTGGCGGGCCATGTTGACGCTCTTGGCGCGCTGCTCGGTCGGCGTGAGGAAAATGGCTCGCTGCGGCTGACATTCCGCGCGCCCTGGACCATCGCCGGAGCCCTGGTGAGTAAGGGCTCGATTGCGATTGACGGGGTGTCTCTCACCGTCAATGAGGTGGAAGATCGTCATGGGCGCGAGACGCATTTTGGCGTGAACATCATCCCGCACACGGCTGAGGAAACCACGCTGGGCGCCCTGGATGTCGGCGATCCGGTCAATCTCGAGATTGACCTCATCGCGCGCCACATTATGCGCTTGGATGGTTTGGAGCGGGCTGCCCGTCGCTCTCTGACCGGGATGGTCGTCGACCCCGCCGCGGAAGGAGCATGATGAGCACATCGACGCCGGCCAGCCCGCTATCGCCGATCGAAGATATCCTCGAGGACGCCCGCCATGGGCGCATGTTCATTTTGGTGGACGCCGAGGATCGGGAAAATGAGGGCGATCTTGTCATCCCAGCGCAATTCGCGACGCCGGATCAGGTGAACTTCATGGCCATGCATGGGCGCGGGCTGATTTGCCTCGCCTTGACCCAAGCACGGGCGGATCACTTGCATCTGCGCCCGATGACGGACGACAATCGCACACGCATGGGCACGGCGTTCACGGTCTCCATCGAGGCTAAGGAGGGGGTCACCACGGGCATCTCCGCCCAAGATCGCGCGCGCACCATCGCGGTGGCCATCGATCCGGCGAAAGGACCGGCCGATATTGTCAGTCCCGGCCATGTGTTTCCGCTCACCGCCCGTGATGGCGGGGTGTTGACGCGCACGGGCCACACCGAAGCGGCGGTGGATATCGCCCGCCTGGCCGGCCTCGCGCCGGCGGGGGTGATCTGTGAAATCATGAAGGATGACGGCACCATGGCGCGCTTGCCGGATTTAGAGCAGGTGGCGCGCCGTCATGGGCTGAAAATTGGCGCCATCGCCGATCTCATCGCCTATCGCCGCCGCCATGAACGCCTGGTGGAGCGGCGGCTTGAGACGGAGTTCGACAGCCGCTGGGGCTCCGGCTTTCGCCTCATGGTGTTTGTCAACACAGTCGATGGGACGGAGCATGTGGCGCTGGTCAAAGGGCGCCCGCGCGCTGATGAGCCGACATTGGTGCGCATGCATAAAGTGGATTTCGCCGCCGATGTGTTGGGCGAGGCCGGCGATCGTGGCGCGCTGATCGCCGCCGCCACGCAGGCCATCGCCGACGCGCCGCAGGGCGGGGTGATTGTGTTCATCCGCGAAACCCACCAAAGCGCCATCACCGAACGCTTCGGCGCCGCGTCGCCGGAGGCCGCGGGCGAGGATCGCGCCGCGCGTGCGTTGCGTGAATATGGCGTCGGCGCGCAAATCCTACGTGATTTGGGGGTGCGCGACATGGTGCTGCTCACCAACACGCCCTTGCGCGCGCCGGGCCTTGAGGGCTACGGCCTGAAAATCGTGGGAACCCAGACCTTAGCCGTTGCGAGCGGCGCGGCCGATCGGGCCGATGCGGGGGGCGTGCATGGCTAAGCCCCCACGGATTTTAGTGGTCACCGCGCGGTACTACGCCGACATCGTCACGGCCTTGGAGCAAGGTGCGTTCGCGGCGTTGGAGGAGGCTGGGGCGGTCTATGATTGGGTGGAGGCGCCAGGCGCGTTTGAGATCCCCACTCTGATCGCCCACGGCGCCCGCCAAGGCATGTTTGGTCAGCGTTATCAAGGCTTTGTGGCGTTGGGTTGCGTCATTCGCGGCGAAACCAGCCATTATGATTATGTCTGTGGGGAAAGCGCGCGGGCGCTGATGGAGTTGTCGGTGAACTTCGCCTCCGATCCCAGCGAAGCGCCGACGGGGCTGGCCATCGGCTATGGTATTTTGACGGTGGAGAACCAAGAGCAAGCCTGGGCGCGGGCCAAACCCGCCTCCGAAAGCGGCAAAAACAAAGGCGCTGAGGCCGCCCGCGCATGCTTGGCCGTGATCCAGGCGCGGGCCTATCTGGACACTGAAATGGTGCTGCGGGGCGGCTGATGAGTGACACTGGGCTGACCCATGCCGATGCGCGCTTTGCGGCGCGCCGTTTCGAAGCCCGGTTGGCGGCGGTCCAGGCGTTGTATCAACTGGAATATGGCGGGCGCGGCGCTGACGCCGTAGTGCGCGAGTTTATCGAGCACCGCTTGCCGGAAGAATCGCGGCTGGAGGGGCTGGATCAGGAGCATTTTGAGCGTCTCGTCACCCAGACCGTCGCCGCCCAAGCCGATGTGGACGCTGCGATCGCCGGCGTTTTGGCCGAAGGCTGGAGCCTCAAGCGCATTGACGCGACGGCCCGCGCCATTCTGCGGGCGGGAGCGTGGGAGGTGCTGCACCGGGCGGACATCCCCGCCGGCGCGATCATTGACGCCTATCTCGCTGTGGCCGATGCGTTTTTCGAAGACGCTGAGCCGAAATTCATCCATGGCGCGCTGGACGCGTTGGCGCGTCAAAGGCGTGGTTGAGCGGTTTCATCGCGCTGATGGCCGATGAATTCGCCTTCATCCGCGATCATTTGGCGCCCCTGACTGCTGGGGCGCCGGAAGCGTTTGGATTGCGCGATGATGCGGCGCTGCTGCAGGACGGCCCGTGGGTCGTCAGCGCGGACATGGCTGTGGCGGGCGTGCACGTCTTTCCCGATGATCCGCCCGATGCAATCGCGCGCAAAGTGTTGCGCATGAATCTCTCCGACCTCATCGCCAAGGGTGCGCAGCCGCAGGGCTATTTGCTCTCCATCGCTTGGCCGCGCGGGGCGTCGGACGCGTATCGCCAGCGCTTCGCTGCCGGACTGGCCCAGGATGGAGCCCATTATGGGTTGAGCCTGTGGGGTGGCGACACGACGGTGAGTGACGGGCCGCTGTGTGTCGCGATCACCGCCTTTGGCCGGCCGGGGCCGGGCGGCATGATCCGCCGCGCGGGCGCCAAGCCGGGGGATGGCGTTTATGTCACGGGCGTCATTGGCGATGCCTATCTCGGTTTGCGTGTGCGGCGCGGACAGCTGTCGCTCGGCGATCCGACACATGATCAGGCTTTGTTGCAGGCGTATCAGCTGCCGGAACCGCCGGTCGCGGCGGTGGAGCCCTTGCGCGCCACGGCCTCGGCGGGGCTGGATGTCTCCGATGGGGCGCTGGCGGACGCGGGGCATGTGGCGCGGGAGTCCGGCGTTGCGCTGCGGTTGGAGGCTGAGGCCTGTCCGCTCTCGCCCGCGGCCATGGCGTGGCTGGCGCGCCAAGCCGATCGCGATGCGGCGTTGGGCGCATTGGCGAGCGGCGGGGACGATTACCAAACCGTGTTCACCGCTGCGGGTGACATCGCCCCGGTGTGGGGCCACAGCGGGGTGCAGGTCACGCGCCTTGGTTCGGTGTTGGCGCCAGATGGCGCGGGCTTGGAGGCCGGAACGGTGGAGTTTGTTAACGCTGCCGGTGAAAACATTGCGCCGACGCAGCGCGGATTTACGCACTTCTGACCGGATGCGGGCACGCTGGCGGGTATGAGCTTTACGCGCCTTCTCATCCTGTTATGCGCCGTCCTGGTTTGGGCGCACCCGGCCACCGCCGCCGGCGGCGGTGGCAAGAAGGGCAAAAAGTCTGGCCCGTCGAACGTCGTGCAGGCTGGGTTTACGCTGTCGAAAGACAACGAACAGGATTACGCGAGCATTCGCGAGACGATCCTCGATGACTCTCCGCAGGCTGTGGATATACAGCTGGTGTCCATGCCGGTCACGGTGGACGGGCGTTTGAGTAACTATCTCTACGTTTCCGTGCGCCTTATAGTGGCCGACGGCTTGGATGCTTGGAAAGTGCGCGAACAAAGCCATTGGGTCCGCGACGCCATTGTTCGCGGCGCCCATAGCGGGCCGTCCGTGGGCATGGCGCAGGACATCAACAAGTTGGATGAGGCGGTGGTGATCGCTTTGGTGCGCGACGTGGTCGACGAAACCTTGGGGCCCGAAGCCATTACCGATATTCGCATCACCAGCGTGGACTCACAGGCGGATTTTTAAAGCGCCGCCTCAGCGCTCACGGTTTTTGACGCACCGCAACATGTCGAACGTTTGTCCTAGCACTGGGTCAAGGGCGCGATTGGCGCCTCTTTACTTTGCGCTCCGACGTGACTTATGCGACATCGCTTGACAGTCATAAGCGACCGGGGAGCCCTCCGGCGCGCCATAACGATATCAAAACGTCCAGGGCCGGCGGCGCACGCCGCCCGCGGCGTTTTTGGGGAGGATCGCCGACATGGATACGCTTGTGCTTCTGGCGCTGGCCGCTGGAGTTCTGGGGGTGGCGTATGGCGCCCTGCAAATTCGCATGCTGCTGGCCGCCAGCGCCGGGGACGCGAAAATGCAGGAGGTGGCCACCGCCATCCAAGAGGGCGCGGACGCGTATCTGAAACGCCAATACACCACCATCGCCATGGTAGGCGCGGCGGTCTTGGTCGTGGTGTTTTTCTTCCTCGGATGGGAGACGGCGCTCGGCTTTTTGCTGGGCGCGGCGCTGTCCGGCGCGGCTGGCTTTATCGGCATGCTGGTGTCGGTGCGGGCGAATGTGCGCACCACCGAAGCCTCCAAAAAAGGCTTGGCGGAGGGCCTACACATCGCGTTCCGCTCTGGCGCCGTCACGGGCATGTTGGTGGCGGGCCTCGCACTGCTCGGCTTGGCTGGCTATTACGCCTTCCTCACCAGCGCCATGGGCTTGGAGCCTGGCGATCGCAAGGTGATCGACGCGCTTGTGGGCCTCAGCTTCGGCGCCTCGTTGATTTCGATTTTCGCGCGCTTGGGCGGCGGCATCTTCACCAAGGGCGCCGATGTCGGTGGCGACATGGTGGGCAAGGTTGAAGCCGGCATTCCCGAGGATGATCCGCGCAACGCCGCCACCATCGCCGACAATGTGGGCGATAATGTCGGGGAC
Organism: uncultured Caulobacterales bacterium; assembly: GCA_964524065.1. GTDB lineage: Bacteria > Pseudomonadota > Alphaproteobacteria > Caulobacterales > Maricaulaceae > CAZADA01. The sequence goes on from CAZGCB010000035.1 coordinate 21,493, forward strand.
TGCGCCGGCATGGCCGCCGATTTGTTCGAAACCTATGTGGTGACCATCGCCGCCACCATGGTGCTGGCCTCCATCTTCTTCCGCGATCTCATCGCCGGCGGCGATGTGGGCGTGATGACGCTGCCGCTCTTGATCGCCGGCGGCTGCATCCTGGCGTCCATTGCGGGTGTCTATTTCGTGCGTCTGGGCAAGTCGAACCAGGTGATGCCGGCCCTCTATAAGGGCTTTATCGCCACGGCGGTCATCTCCATTCCGATCCTGTATTTCGCGGTGGAAGCCACCATTGGCGTCGGTGGTCAAATCGAAACCGATGCAGGCCTCACCATGACGGGCATGGACCTGTTTATTTGCGGGCTGATCGGCCTGGCGGTCACCGGCGCGATCGTGTGGATCACCGAATACTATACCGGCACGGACTTCCGGCCTGTGAAGTCGGTGGCGCAGGCTTCTGTCTCCGGCCATGGCACGAATGTGATCCAAGGCTTGGCGGTGTCGCTGGAGTCCACCGCGTTGCCGGCGCTGATCATCATCACCGGCATCATCTCCACCTTCAGCTTGGCCGGCCTTTATGGCGTCGCGATTGCGGTGACGACCATGCTGGCGCTCGCGGGCATGGTGGTGGCGCTCGACGCTTTCGGCCCGGTGACGGACAATGCCGGCGGCATCGCGGAGATGGCCGGCCTGCCCAGCGAGGTGCGCGACACCACGGACACGCTGGATGCGGTGGGCAACACCACCAAGGCCGTGACCAAGGGCTACGCAATCGGTTCAGCGGGCTTGGGCGCGTTGGTGCTGTTTGCGGCTTATACCGAGGACATCAAATTCTTCTCCGCCACGGCGGAGCCGGGCAGCTTCTTCGATGGCGTGAATGTCGATTTCGCCCTGTCCAACCCCTATGTGATTGTCGGGCTGTTCTTTGGCGGCCTGCTGCCGTTCTTGTTTGGCGGCATGTCCATGATGGCCGTGGGCCGCGCCGCCCAAGCGGTGGTGGATGAAGTCCGCCGACAGTTCAAAAACGATCCCGGCATCATGGCCGGCACCAGCAAGCCCGATTACGGCAAGGCCGTGGACATGCTGACCACGGCCGCGATCAAGGAGATGATCACGCCGTCAATGTTGCCGGTTTTGTCGCCGATCGTGCTGTTCTTTGCGATCAACGCGGTGGCCGGCAAAGAGCAAGCCTTGGCGGCCGTGGGCGCCATGCTGCTGGGCGTGATCGTGACGGGTCTCTTCGTCGCCATCTCCATGACGTCGGGCGGCGGCGCCTGGGACAACGCGATGAAGTCCTTCGAAGACGGCTTTGTCGATCGCGATGGCGTCAAGCATTTGAAGGGCTCTGACGCGCACAAGGCGGCGGGCACCGGCGACACGGTCGGCGATCCCTAT
>CAZGCB010000036.1:0-22756 GCA_964524065.1 uncultured Caulobacterales bacterium
AGCGCGGTGAAGTTGTGGAAGTCGGTTTCGATGTCCGGCCCCTCGGCCACGGCAAAGCCCATATCGGCGAAGATGGCGATGAGTTCATCCATGACTTGCGAGACGGGGTGGATCGCGCCACGCAGCTCCCCCGCCGCCGGCAGGCTGACATCCACTGTCTCATGGGTCAGCTGCGCCGCGAGTGCAGCGTCCGCCAGCACGGTTTTGCGCGCCGTCACGGCGTCGTTGAGTTGATCCTTCAAGGTGTTGAGGGCCGGGCCGGCGGCCTGCCGCTCCTGCGGCGTCATCTTGCCCAACTCCCGCATCATCAGGCTGACGCGGCCCTTTTTGCCCAAAAACGCCACCCGCGTCGCGTCCAACGCCGCCTCATCCCCCGCTGCGGCGACGGCCGCCAGGGCCTCCTCGCGCAGGGCGTCAATATGCGTGAGATCCAGGGCGGGAGCGTCAGTCATGGGGCAGCCTAGTTGGTGGGCGGCGCGCCGTGCGCCGCTATCAGCGTGTGTTAGAGCGAAACCCGCGGCGCGAAACAAGGGGCGCGCGTCCTGTTCGCGCGCGCACCACACGCCACGGCACACAGGCCGTCGGCGATCCCCCGTGCGATGCTCCGATCACCCCGCAAACGCGCTGGAGAGAAAATCCACCAGCGCTTCCGGCGCCAACGCCCCGGCGACATACGCCGCGCCGAGCGCACCGCCTAAGGCGACCAAGCCCACCAGCCACAGCGTGATGCGCGCACCCCAGCCCATTTTCGGCTTGGTCAACGCGTGGGCCAGGGCTTGCAACCGCGCATCCATATCCTGGCGCAGGCCATCGAGATCGGTGCGCACGCCGCTGCGCAGCCCGTCCAACCGCTCGCGCACCTCGACAATATCGCTGCGCACGCTGTCGATTTCCGTCGCCAAAGCGCGCACATCGGCGGCCATGGCGATGACGCTGTCTTGCGAGGCGAGGCTCGCCACGTCATGGCGCGTGGCCACGCCCGCCGCGAGCATGTCACGCAGAACGTCCACATGGGCGAGGGCCTGTTCGCGCGGCACGCCGGCGGAGAGCAGGCGTTCAGCGAGGGCGGCGGGATCAACACGGCTTGTCATCGCGGCGCATGTTAACCACAGCGTGCGACGACACTATGTCGAAGCGCAGCGCAACATAGCTTTGTGCCCATTGTTGCCGCCGCGCCACGCTCGCAGCCGGTGCGGCGCCGCACGGCCCAACGCAACGGCCGCAGCGCGTGCTAGGCCAAGCTGGCGCGCGCTTTGTCCACCAGGGCGGCGAACGCGTCCGGCTCACGCGCCGCGAGATCGGCGAGTACTTTGCGATCAATCTCGATCTCAGCCTTGTTGAGCCCGTCAATCAGCCGGCCATAGGTCAAACCATGGGCGCGGGCGGCGGCGTTAATGCGCTGAATCCACAGCGCCCGGAAGACCCGCTTTTTGCGCTTGCGATCCTTATACGCGTTCTGCGAGGCGCGCACGACGGCCTGGTTGGCGGCGGAAAAAATATTCTTGCGGCGGCCGCGATAGCCTTTGGCGGCTTTCACGACTTTGCGATGTTTGGCGTGGGCGCTCGGCCCGGCTTTAACGCGCATGGCGCGGCTCCTTCAAGTCAACCTGAAATCAAACAGTGCGAGACACAACGCGTGCGCTTAACGCGCATAAGGCATGAATTGCTTGACGATGCGCTCGTCTGCCTTCTCCAGTGTGTCGGTGCCGCGTTTTTGCCGGATTTGCTTGGGCGTGCGTTTGATCATGCCGTGACGCTTGCCGGATTGTGCGGCTTTGATGCGTCCCTTGGCGGTGACTTTAAAGCGCTTCTTGACGCCGCTTTTGGTCTTCAGTTTCGACATTTCGCTCTCCTTCGGCGGCCGGTGTCACGAAGACGTGGCCGCGGGCGTTTGGGACCGCCAGGCATGTCGTGGGGCCTCGGCGGGTCGCTGGAAGGGCGTGGTTGTACGCCAGATTGCACAAAAAACAAGTCAAAACACGGCAAAAGCCCCGCACAGCGGGGCCTTCATCGCAGGGCCGCGGCCCGCTATGGGACGTGCGCCGTCGACGTCCGGCCGCGCGCGGCCACGCCTGACCTTAACGCGGGGCGAGCACCATAATCATCTGGCGCCCTTCCAGCTTGGGCTCATACTCCACCTTAGCGAGGCCCTCAAAGTCTTCCTTCACCCGCTGCAGCAAGGTCATGCCGCGATCCTGGTGCGCCATTTCACGGCCACGAAACCGCAAAGTGACTTTGACCTTGTCGCCATCTTCAAAGAACCGACGAATGGCGCGCGTCTTCACCTCATAATCATGGATGTCGATGTTGGGCCGCATCTTGATTTCTTTGACTTCAGCCGTCTTCTGGCGTTTGCGCGCCTGAGACTTTTTCTTCTGCTCTTCGTATTTGAGCTTGCCGTGATCGAGAATTTTGCAGACCGGCGGCTCAGAATTGGGCGCCACTTCCACAAGGTCGAGGCCAGCTTCTGTGGCGGCGTCGATCGCAGCCTCAAGCGGCATTTCGCCTTGTTTTTCTCCGTTCTCGTCAATCAGCAACACGCGTGGGGCGCGAATATCGCGGTTCACGCGGGGCCCTTCTTTTTTCACCGGGGCGGGCGGGGGTTTGCGGGCTATCCTTCTGTCTCCTTCACCATTGCAAACAGGACTGCAGCATGGCCATCGCGCGGCCTGTGCGGTCAAGCCCTAAGGTGGGGTTGGTCACACTTTTCTTAAAGGTACGCGCAAAGGCGCATCACGATGACCAGGCTCAGGCCGACGCGCGCATACGCTCCACACGCGTGAACATGCTCACCGCGTCCGCGGCGTAGTCGGCCGTCAGTGCGCCCGGTGTTGGAGCCAGCATGGAGATGACGGATTTACCGCGTAGCGCTTTGCCCGCATCCGCGCCGGACGTGACCATGACCAATGTGGGAGCCCCCGCCGCCGCCAGGAGCGGCATCAACGCTCCGCCCGCATGCCCAAAGGCGCCCGCCGCCGAAGCCGCCAAGGCGGCCAACTGGGTGTAGTCCGCCCGGGCCGCCACGTCGCGTACGCCCGGGCACGCTGCGGCGATGGCCCGCGCGGCGCCGCGCTCCCGCGGGCTGGACGCCACGCCGACCCCCACGCCGCGCGCCAAGAGCCGCGCCGCCAACCCCGCGAAGTGGGCGATGGGCCAGATGGCGGACGCTTCGCCGCCCGGCGCATCGGGGCAAATCAACACATAGGGCGTGCTCAACCCGAAAAAGGCGGGCCGCAGACTGGGCGCCCCGCGCCGCGCCGTCACCGCCCAGCGCACATCAGGGATAGCGTCGCCAGAGGCCTGCCCGCCCAGCACCGCCACCCGCGTCAGCGCCGCATCAATGGGGTGCTGCCCCTCCAGCGCCCGCGGATTCACATGGTAGCGCGCCGTACGCACCGTGGAGACGAAATCACGCGCCAGTGGCCGCAAGGCGTTCACGATGCGCTCGGAGGACGCGCCGCCTTCCAGATCCACCACGCACGCGAACCTTTGGCCACGCAGCTGGGTCGCGATGCGCCGCATGGTGCGTGGGTCCTCAGGGTTGGGGTCGGTCACCACGCCGTCCACATACGGGGAGTCCGCCGCCAGCACGCCCATCGCCGCGTCGGTCGCCAAGATGATGCGCGCGCTGCGATGGGCTAACCGCAAACGGGCCAGAGCCGGCAGCGCCGCGATGAAGCGATCCGGGCCGCCGAACTTAACGACGAGGATGGCGTCAAGCGCATCGGCGTCAGGCCGGTTGCGGCGCGGCGCATCAAAGATCGACGAATCAAACATGCGCGAAGCATCAGGTGATCCGCCCATAGACGGCAAGGGTGTCTCTTTGCAGCGCCGCCGTGGCGTATACGGCCCGCGCGCGGGCCGCGACAGCGGCCTCCAACGCCGCGCGCCGCGTGGGCTCAAGGGCGAAAAAACCAGCAAGCGCCTGCGCTAAGGCCTCCGGATCGCCGGGCGGCACGCGCCAGCCGCCCACATCAGGATCCACCGTTTCGCGCGCCCCGCCATGATCGCTGGCGATAACGAGCCGCTGGGCACATTGCGCCTCGGCCGCCACGCGGCCAAACGCTTCCGGCTCGATGGAGGCCGACACCACCACATCCGCGGCGCGAAAGGCCGCCGGCATGTCGCTGCAATGGCCGGGCAACCGCACACTGTCGCGCAAGCCGGCCGCGGCGATGCGCTTGTGCAGCCCCGCGACATAATCATGGCGGCCCTGATGATCGCCCGGCATGACAAGCACCGCCGCCGGCCCGCCCCGCGCCTTTAAGGCCGCCAGCGCGTCGATCGCAATTTCTTGCCCCTTCCAACGGGTGAGACGCCCCGGCATGAGAATGACCGGACGTGGATCATCGGCGGCGAGATCCCAGGCGACGCGCTGGGCGGCGATGCGCTCGACGCTCACCGCGTCGGGGCGGAAGGCCGCCACATCGACGCCGCGAGGAATGACGGTGATGCGATCCGCCGCAAAGGCGTGCTCCCGGCGGATGTGATCCGCGATGAAGTGGGAGTTGGCGATGACAACGTCGCCGCGCGCCATGACCGCATTGTACCAGCGTTTCAATGCATTCCGTGCGTTATACGCGCCGTGATAGGTGGTGACGAACGGGATCTTGGCCGCCCGCGCGGCCCATAGCGCGCTCCACGCCGGCGCGCGCGAACGCGCATGGACGATGTCCACGCCCTCGCGCCGAATAATGGTCAACAACGCCCCACGATTGGCCCAAAGGGTGAGCGGGTTGATGCTGGCCAAAGGCACCCGCAACAACACCCCGCCCGCCGCCGCCAGCTCCCCCTCCAGCCGCCCGCCGACGCTCGCCACCAGGCCGCGATGGCCCGCTTGCGTCAACGCCTCCGCGATTTCGATGGTGGTCCGCTCGGCCCCCCCCGCCTCAAGGTTCGGGATCACCTGCAGCACGGTCAGCATGAGCCTCGCCCCACCTTTGCTTTCGACGCCTGCGCCCAGGGCGCTCCACTAGCCTAGCTAGACAGACGCGCGCGGCTCGGCTAGGGCGCGGCCCATGACTGAAACAGCAAACACGCCCCCCGACGCCGCTCCGCAACGCCTCGACCGCGGGGATGGCGAAGTGATCGCTTACCACCGTGTGGAAGCCCCGAAGGCCAGCGGTCCCGGTCTGGTCTGGCTGGGCGGCTTTCATTCGGACATGGGCGGAACCAAGGCGCTCGCTCTGGATGCATGGGCGCGCGCCAACGCTCGCGCCTCGGTCCGCTTTGACTATTTCGGCCACGGCGAAAGCAGCGGTGATTTCGCCCACGGAACCATCACGCGCTGGCGCGAGGATGCGCTGGCCGTCCTGGATCAGCTGACAGAAGGCCCGCAAATCCTGATCGGCTCGTCCATGGGCGCCTGGCTGGCTCTGCTGACGGCGCTCGCCCGGCTCGAGCGCGTGGCGGGACTGGTGCTGATCGCCCCAGCGCCGGACTTCACCGAGCGGCTAATGTGGGCGCAGTTCTCATCCGACATTCGAGCGGAGATCGAAACCACCGGCCAATGGCTGCGCCCCTCCGCTTATGGGGACGGGCCCTATCCGATCACCAAGGCGCTGATCGAAGATGGCCGGCGCTGGCTGCTGCTGGATCGGGGCGCGGCGATTCCCCTCACCATGCCGGTGCGCATCCTGCATGGCGAGGAGGACGCCGACGTGCCCTGGAGCCTCGCGCACGAGCTGATGGGGGCCCTCGCCAGCACGGATGTCCACCTCACCCTGGTCAAGGGCGGCGACCACCGCCTCTCGGGGCCGCAACAGCTGACGCTGCTCACCCGCACCGTGGCGGCGCTGATGCAGACGCTGAACACGCCCCCATGACCCAACATCGCGCGGTGGTTTGCTCCACGGCGCCTTCGGCGTCGCGCTAAGACGCCGCAGGCTCCGCCACCCGCGCCGAAAGCGATCCCAGAAAGTCCCGCTTGCCCAAAACCACGCCGTTATGGCGCAGCAGCGCATACGCCGTGGCGCTGCGGAAATAGAGGTTGGGCAGAACGAACTGCTGCAGGTAATCCACGCCCCGCATCGCCACCACCATGCCCGCGGTGGGAACATGCAGCTCACGCTCCGCCCCAGCGTCGAGATCGGCGTCGTTTTGCGCGTCCACCATCTCCAGCGCGCACAGCGCAGCAAAGCTCGTTTCATCATCGGCGAAGGACGGCACGGGCGCGCCCGCCAAACGACAGGCCCCGCGCGCGGCGATGGAGCTGGCGACCTGCACCTGCCGGATCAGCGGGAACATGTCCGGCGCCAAACGCGCCTGCAGCAGATTCGCCTCGTCAAAGCCGACGCTGCGGGCATGGGCCTGCGCCTTCTCCAGCGCGGCCGACACGGCAGGCAGCATTTGACGGACAGCCGGCTTCAGAACGGCGGCGATGGCAAAACCTCTCGGTGACGGGACATTGAAAACAGGCCGCTTAGGGGGCGACCGCGGCGCCCGGCGGCGCGATGGGGATCAGGATTTCATTACGCCGCAGCGGCCCGGGAACATAGGGCGCGTTGTAAAACGCCATCTCCGCATCACCGAGCTTGGCGTGGCCCTGATCGGCGATCCACTGCGTCAACGCGGCGCGTTTGCGCGCCTGCTCGGCGGGTCGCGAACGGCCCGGATAGCGTAAGCTGGCGACGGTCCGGGCCGGCACTTCGCGCAGACGCACGTTGGGATCCAGGGGCGTCGGCAACGTCTCCATGGTCCAGGTGCGCGGCATGATAAAGGCGACGGCCCACACCGCCTCGCCGGCGACACCGCCCTCACCAGGCGTCGGCGCCGCCCGCGTTTGCGTCACGGGCGCGGTCATATCGATCGTCACGCCCCCCGCGCGGGGGGCCTGGGTGACCGGCGCTGTCATGTCGATCTTGGCCCGCTGTGTGTTGCGTCCGGAGATATAGCCAAACAGGGGGCCGAACGCGTCGCCCGGCGCCGCGCCTTCGCTGCTCGCGACCATGATCTCGGCGACGATCATCGGGGCATAGGCCCGTACCTGGATTGGGCCGTCCTCGTGCAACACGGTGTAGGCGGGTTGCTCAAAGGCCATGGCGGGCTCCCAAGCGATGGGCGCGGCGATGACGGCCATGAGAACCGCGCGGCGAGGCATCTCGTTCATATGGCGATCTCCCCCGGCGCGGGGCCTGGATCATCGCGCCGATACGCGTTGTACGCCGTGCATAAGCCGGTGGTTGTCACGACGGCGGGCGCCGCCGGCTTTTCAGCGCGCGCAAGCTCGGTTACTTCAGCAAGTCCGTCACACGCACACATCGCACCGGGCGACGCTGAGAGGGCGGCGCCGGCGCGTCTTGGGAGGTCGCCATGGCCGGACACTCCAAATGGGCCAACATCCAACACCGCAAGGGGCGCCAAGACGCGGTGCGCTCCAAATTATTCTCGCGCTTGTCGAAGGAAATCACCATCGCGGTGAAAATGGGCGGGCCGGATCCGGACGCCAATCCACGCCTGCGCTTGGCCGTCGCCAACGCCAAGGGCCAGTCCATGCCCAAGGACAACATCCAGCGGGCCATCACCAAGGGCTCCGGCGCCGGCGGCGATGATTATGAAGACATTCGTTATGAGGGCTTCGGGCCTGGCGGCGTCGGCGTGATCGTGGAGGTCTCCACCGACAATCGCAATCGCGCGGCGTCCGACGTGCGCTCGGCCTTCTCAAAGAATGGCGGCAATCTCGGCGAGACGGGCTCGGTGGCCTTCATGTTCGATCAGGTCGGTGAGATTCAGTACCCGCTCTCCGTCGGCGATGAGGACGCGGTGATGGAAGCGGCCATCGAGGCCGGCGCCGACGATGTGCAAACCGAACCCGGCGATGGCGATGAGGATGAAGGCGGCCATTGGATCACCTGCGCGCGCGAGGATTTGGCGGAAGTCGCCGGGGCGCTGGAGCAATCCTTTGGCGAAGCCAAATCGGTCAAGATCATCTGGAAGCCGCAAAACACCATTGAGATCGGCGAGGACAAGGCCGGCACGCTGATGAAGCTGATGGGCGCGTTGGAAGACTCCGATGATGTGCAAAATGTGTATGCCAACTTTGACATCTCCGAGGATGTGATGGCCGCGCTGGACTCCTAAGCCAGGCGGGGGCGCAGCGCCGGCGATGTGGCGCCGCGCCCACAGCGTTGCGTTTTCAGTGCGCGCCCCCGCCATGGTAGGATCCCTGCGGGGACGGGCGTCAGTGATGAAGGGTGAAGGACAGCCATGAATGTGAAACGGGCGAACCTCCCATCATCGCCGCGCATGCGGATGCGCCCCACCGCGCGCGACATCTGGCGAGCGCCCCTGGGCGCAGCGCTGATGCTCGGCGCGCTGTGTTGGCCCGCCAGCGCCCAAACCCCGCCCAGCGCGGCCCTAGGCGGGCCGGCGGCCGATCCCCATCCGTGGATGAACTATGATGAGGATGCGGACGCCGTTTTGACGCCGGAGGAGTTCGCGCTGGCGCTGATGCAAGACTTGCGGCCGTTGGACATCAATGATGATCGCTTGGTGTCGCGCGAGGAGTTCCTGGTCCAAAGCGTCCAGGGCCCGCCAAAGCCTTACGCGGCCTGGTTTGAAGAAAGCGACTTCGACGGCGATGGCGCGTGGTCCGTCGGCGAGTTGGAAGATTATTTGGTTTTGCGTTTTCTCGAGTATGACATTGACGAGGACGGCGTGATCTCCGTTCCCGAACTGCCGGATCAACCGAATATGGACGGCGACCTCGAATTCTGAGGCGACGCCGCGCTTTGTCATTCTCTTGTCGCACCAGTTCGGCACGAATGGTGTTAGCCACTACGCGTCATGACTCGGGTCCGGCGCGTGCGCCGGACGTGAACGATGTGGTGTGATTTGTGACGGGCCGGCCCATGCATCTGATCGATTCCATCAACGCGCCTGGCGGCGCCCACGGCGCCGGGGATGATCGATACGGCTTTGACGAAGCCGCGGGCACCGCCTGGGTCATTGATGGCGCGACGGATGTGGGCGCCATACGCCTCTTCCCCCAAGCCGAGAGCGACGCCGCCTGGTATGCCGACGCGCTGTCGGCGCGGCTGTTGAGCGGACCGCGTCCGGCGGAACCCGCCACCGCTTACATGGCGCGCGTGTTGGAGGATGTGGCCGCGCGCCTCGCGCGCGACGCCGATCACGACATGGCGCACGTGCCCCGCGACAGCTGGCCGCTGGCTTCGCTGTTGTGGCTGCGCCAAACAGCCGACAGCGTGGAGATCGTTCAAATCGGCGATTGTGCGGCCGTGTTCCAAACCGATGCCGGCGTGCAGGCCTTCAGCGATGTCGAGCGAACGGAGCGGGAGGCGGCGGCGGCCGCGCAGATGGCCCATTGGGACTGGGGCGATAAGCTGCCCGCCTTGCGCGACAGCCGCGTGGAATACAACACGCCGGGCTTTTGCTGGCCCGATCCCGATCGACGCCCGCGCGCCTTGGACGTGATGCGTGTCAGCCGGTTGTCGCTCGGCCCACGCCAGGCCCATGCACCGCGCCACGCGCTTCTCATGAGCGATGGCTTGTTCCGCCTGGTGTCGCCCTTCCACGCGTATGATGAGCCGGGACTGATGCAGCTGGTGCTCGAGCAGGGCTTGGGCGAAGCGGTGACACGTCTGCGCGCCCTTGAAACCGCGCCGCAGGGCCCTGCCCGACACAAATCCAGCGATGACGCGGCGGGCCTGTTGCTGGCGCTTTGACGCGGCGCCCGTGGCGCGGCCTGATCTCAGGCCGCTTCCAATGGCCGAACGGGCAGTTGCTGCGGCTCCAAGCGCCGCGGCGTAAACGGCTCATCGGCCATGTGCGTAATACCTGCGCCGGTGAGGAAGTCCGCCCGGGCGTCGATGCAGCGGACCACCCCTTCCGCGCTTTTCAGCCCGCGCACGCCCACGCGAACACGATTGGCCTGCAGAGCAGACGTCACAGGCAGGAAACGCTGCAGCGCCACACGATGATCCGGCTCCTCATGCGGCGTCGCCAGTGTCACCGAATGCAACCCGGCGCGCATGAACCAGGCCGGTTCAATCTCTCCGGCGGCCACCTCCCAATCGACGAAGCGGAACTTACTCATCATGCGCCGGGTGATGTCGCGCACGCGATCGTTCTGCGGAAAGTTAGGCGCATTCACGATTTTGACGCCCAAAGTGCGCTCCGGCACATCAACCGCCAATTCCAAAAACTCCTGCGCCCGCTGCGGCGTGGACAGGCTGGAATACTCCACCGGACAGTAAATCAACGGCGCGCCGCCCACGCGCTCCGCCGCTAAAGCCCCCACTGCGGTCGCGAGGACCCGCTCATGCACCGTCTCCAGCGGCACGTCCCAAAAGCCGGCGAAGTCCGCAGGGGTGAAGTAGCGGTTGGGCCCGCCAGGATCGCGCGGCCACACCACCGAAGCGAGCAACACATTGTGGCGCGCATCGAACATCCCCTGAAAGCCGAACGCGCCCACATTGGGATCGGGCTTCGGGTCTGGCGGGGGCGGCGCGGCCGCCTCCTCAGCGCAGCGCTGCATGACCGCGCGCGCTTCAGCCGGATCGCCGTGCAGAAAAGCCGCCACATCGCCGCTGCCAGCGGCCAAGGTGAGAACCTCTGCGCCCCGCTCAGGGCCTTCACCGAACAAAAAACCTTCCATGCGCAGGGCCAAATCGGCGATGGCGGCCGACAACGCATCATGATCGGCGTCATCGAGCAGCGCGTAAGCCAGCGGGCGCAAACGCAGATAGCGCCGCGGCGGCGTCGTCCAATGCGCCTCCAAAAAGCGGCGCACATGGTGGTCCATCCGCGCACGCGGCTCATCGGCGTCTTGGGGCCGTGAAGCCTCGACGCGCAACCCGCCGACCAAATCGCGATCGGCCATACGCGAGGATTGATAAGCAGCTTTCGCCGACATGGACCGCCCTATTCAGACATGGCCAGGATCGTGACCGCCCATTAAGCTCATCGCCTCTGAAGGGGGCGTTAAACACCCCGTCGACACGCCCGCCCCACATCCTATACCGCCATGGTCCGGATTCTTCTCATCCGCAATGCTCGCGCCTCCAACGCCAGCGCGGCCCGCGCGCAGATGGTGTTGGCGCGCTTGGCGGCCCGCGGCGCCCAAACCGATTACATCAGCGCCGCCAGCTTGCCCGCGCTGGACGCCGCCCTCGCCAGCCGAGCGGCGCAGGGCGTTATGTTTGACATTGTGGCGGTGATGGGCGGCGATGGCAGCGTGCGCGCCCTGGCCGAACGTTGGCCGATAGCGGAAACACCGCTTGAGCCGCGACACAGCGTGACCGATCGCGACCAACCATCGGCGCCGCTTTGGGCGCAGGCGCCGCGGGCGCTGGGCGTGATCGCCGCCGGCGGGGCTAACTATGTCGCGCAGGAACTCGCCTTGCCCCGCAGCGCCACGGATGCGGCGGATCTGCTCTTGGATGGAACCGTGCGCTTTATCAGCCTCGGCCGCGTCAGCGGCCCGGACCGACGGCCCAGCGTGTTTGTCCTCATGGCCGGTGTCGGCGTGGACGGCTACGCTGCGGCGCTGCCCCTACAGGCGCTGAAACACGTGCAACCTCATGCGGCCTATGCGGCGGCCGTCGCCGGGGGCGGCGTGCGGCACTTTTGGCGGATGCTGCGGCAGCGCCCCCTGCTCACCATCCGGGTGGACGGCGCCGCCCATGCCGCCAGCTGGGCGATGGTCACCAACGCCCGCTTTCGACCGAGCCTGTTTCGCGTGGACGCTGATACGCGATCGCCGCGCCTCCATGCGGTGCTGGCCAATCCCCGCACCCCCGCCGCGCTTGGCGCGGTGCTGGCGCGTCTGGCGGTCGGCCGCCTGCCGGCGCCCCAGGGCCACAGCCCGCGGATGACGGCGCGCCATGGCCTCCGCGTCATGGCGTGTCAGCATGTGGAGATCGCCAGCCCATCCGGGTTGCCGCTGCATGCCGATGGCGAAGCCGCTGGCCGCACGCCCGTCCGGCTGGAGGCCTGGCGCACGCTGCCGATCCTTACGTCGGGCGCGAGAGGGCGCGAGCACGCCGGCCGCTAACCTATTCGGGCGGCCCCTCCGGCATGTCCGTCATGGAGGACGCGCTATACCGCGCCTTCAGGTCCACCAAACGGGCGCCGCCGCGGGTAAAATTCGCCAGATTGCGGCGCAGGAAATTCTTCGTCCCCAAGCTCAATTCCGGATCGGCCAGGGCCGTCTCCGCCAAATCCACCAAGCCGGCCTCCGCCATGATGGCGTCATCCCAGGCCGCGGCGCGATCCTCCTGCAGCGCGCGGCTGAGCGGCGGAAAAGATCCCCGCTCCGCCGGGCTCGCCGCCCCGTCCGTCGCGCCCAACGTCTCCAGACGCCGCTCAATCCCCATAATGATCCGTGTGCGCAAATCCGCCAGCCAGGCAAACTCCTCCGCAAGGCTTTGCGGCTCGACGTTTTCGGCGGCGTCCACATACGCGTCGCGTGCGGCGATCAGCTCCACCTGCAACGCGGCCAGGGCCGTCATATCGGCGGTGCGCTGTCCCTCATTGGCGGGCGGCGGCTCGCGCACAATGCTGGGCAAACCGGGCGACACGCAGGCGGCGACACCCAACATCAGCGCCAAAACGCTGAGCCGAGCCATTGCACAAACGCCCCGCGGCATCTTTGTGCCGCTGTGATCATGTCCCATGAAGGCCTCATCGCGCGGCGAACTCCACCCTATTGAGCGCGCGTCACGCGATTTGTCCACGCCGTCGCCGCAAGAAGGGCTCCCAAATCGTCGGCGCGCGTGCCGAGCATCCGTGCGCCGTGCTCGACGCCGGCCCGCTTTGTCGGTAGCACTGAAGGGTGAACGAAGAGGATCCGCCCCGTGACCGACGTCTCCGCCGCCCCAGCCGACGCCGCCCCCGCGCCCATGACGGACGAGACGGGCCTCACCGCCCACCCGCGCGCCTGCCCGCGCTGCGGGGCTCGCCATTTCACGGATGTCGGCATCGGCCGGGCGCCATGGGTGATCGGCTCATGCGGCGATTGCGGCTTTGTCTATCTCACTGCGGCGGCCTCTTATGACGATTTGTCCGAGCTGTATTCCTGGGACAAAGCGGTGGAGTTGGAGACCAAGCGCCGCAAGAAGGAGCAACCCGTCGTCCAATGGCTGGACCACCACACACGCTGGCGGCTGCACCTCTTCGCCCGGCCAGAGACGCGCAATTTCCTCGCCGATTTGCTGCCTGAGGGCGGCAAAGTGGTGGATTTGGGCTGCGGTGACGGACGCCAGGGCCTGGCGCTGCCGGAGCGTTTCACCCCCTATGGCGTTGAAATTTCAAAGAGCTTGGCTGAAGCCGCCAACGCCAACTTCCAGACCCGCGGCGGCGCCTGCGTCCACGCCCCCTCCATTGAAGGCCTCGATAGTTTCGCGGCCGGAACCTTTGATGGGGCTATGCTGAACTCTTACTTGGAGCATGAGACCAATCCCAAAGGCGTGTTGGCGGCCGTGCGTCGCGCGCTGAAGCCCGGCGGCGTGGCCGTGGTGAAGGTGCCCAATTACGGTTCCTGGAACGCCAAAGTCATGGGTAAGGGCTGGTGTGGCGTGCGCCTGCCGGATCACGTGAATTACTTCACCCCGCAAAGCTTGCGCGACATGGCCGCCGATGTCGGCCTCAGCACGCGCTTCCCACACCTGACGAACCTTCCCACGAATGATAATTTCTGGGCGTTTTTGGAAGTGTCACGCTAGCCAAAAAAGTCTTCAGTGTTGGGGGCTCTTTTGGTGGGCTTCATCTGGTGCCTACCGAAACATAAATGCTCCACTAACCGGGTTCCTGGTATATACGCGATAGGCTTCCCTGTTGAGGCCAAGCGATACTCAACCTTAACACCGCATTTTGGACACGGTCGCGCTTGATCGCCCAACTTAGAATTAGCCCATAATTGTAATACAGATTTACCAATTAGCGCGATTCTCAAATAACTGTGTGTCCCACCGATTTGCCTTTAGGGGAGCCCCGCACTCACTCCCCCGCCACATAGATTTGGCTGCCCTTTTCTTTGAACTCCTCAGCCTTGCGGGCCATGGCGGCTTTGATCTCCTCGGGGCTGAGGCCGGTGGCGTCGGTGGCTGCGGCGACGGATTTTTGTTCGTTGTCGGACAAGCTGGCGGCGTAATCGCGCACATCCTGGGTGATCTTCATGCTGCAGAATTTCGGCCCGCACATGCTGCAGAAATGGGCGACTTTATGGGCCTCTTTCGGCAGGGTTTCGTCGTGATATTCACGCGCTTTTTCCGGATCGAGGCCGAGATTGAACTGATCGGCCCAGCGGAAATCAAATCGCGCGCGCGACAGCGCGTCATCGCGCAACTTCGCCGCCGGGTGCCCTTTGGCGAGATCCGCCGCATGGGCCGCGATTTTGTAA
The DNA here is from genome assembly GCA_964524065.1 of uncultured Caulobacterales bacterium. GTDB lineage: Bacteria > Pseudomonadota > Alphaproteobacteria > Caulobacterales > Maricaulaceae > CAZADA01. The sequence goes on from CAZGCB010000036.1 coordinate 14,360, forward strand.
GTAATCACCCCCGTCTTCACATCGTCACGATTGGGCAAGCCCAAATGTTCCTTCGGCGTGACATAGCACAGCATGGATGTGCCGAACCAGCCGATCATCGCAGCGCCAATCCCTGACGTGATGTGATCATAACCCGGCGCGATGTCAGTCGTAAGCGGCCCTAAAGTGTAGAACGGCGCCTCGCCGCATTCATGCAGCTGCTTGTCCATATTTTCTTTGATTTTATGCATGGGGACATGGCCAGGCCCCTCAATCATCACTTGGCAGCCTTTGTCCCACGCGATCTTGGTCAGTTCTCCCAATGTCTCCAGCTCGGCGAATTGCGCGGCGTCATTGGCGTCCGCGATGGAGCCAGGACGTAACCCGTCGCCAAGACTGAAGGACACGTCATAGCGGCGCATGATATCGCAAATTTCGTCAAAGCGTTCGTAGAGAAAACTCTCCTTGTGGTGCGCCAAGCACCATTTCGCCATGATGGAGCCGCCGCGCGAAACAATACCCGTGACACGTTCCGCCGTTAGCGGCACATAAGCCAAGCGTACACCCGCGTGAATCGTAAAGTAATCGACGCCCTGCTCACATTGCTCAATGAGCGTATCCTTATAGACGCCCCAATCGAGTTTAGCCGGATCGCCATTCACTTTCTCCAAGGCTTGGTAGATGGGGACGGTGCCAATGGGGACCGGCGCGTTGCGGATGATCCATTCGCGAATATTGTGGATGTTGCGACCCGTGGAGAGGTCCATCACCGTATCGGCGCCCCAGCGGATGGCCCACACCATTTTCTCGACCTCCTCCTCCACGGAAGACGTCACAGCCGAGTTGCCAATATTGGCATTAATTTTCACCAAGAAATTGCGGCCGATAATCATCGGCTCGACTTCCGGGTGATTGATGTTCAGCGGAATAATGGCGCGTCCACGCGCAATCTCGTCACGCACGAATTCGGGCGTGATGAAGTCCGGAACCGCAGCGCCAAAACTTTCACCATCCGCCAGCCTTTCTTGCGCGCCCTCCAAAGCTTGGGCGCGGCCAAGGTTTTCGCGATGCGCCACATAGCGCATTTCATCGGTGATAATGCCGGCGCGGGCGAACTCGAACTGGGTGACAGGAGCATCGCCCATACCGCGTAAGGGTTTGGGCAGATTGGGGAATTCCCGCACCAGCTTGGTGGGGTCGAGAATGTTGCCATTGTCTTCCGGTTTGACTTGGCGCCCTTCATAGGCGTCCACGCCGCCGCGGGCTGTGATCCAGGCCGTACGGGTGCGGGCGAGGCCCTGCTCCACATCAATCGCCACCCCCGGATCGCTGTAGGGGCCCGACGTGTCATAGACGCGAAACGGCCCTTCGCCCGTCGCGATTTCCCGGAACGGCACCTGGACATGCGCCGCGCCCTCGGGCCGAGCATAAACCTTTTCGCTGGCAGGCAGCGGGCCGGTGGTGACCCGAAACGGTTCGATGGATTTGGGATCGACAGGAGCGTTCATAGGGCTTCTCGCTATGATGGAGCGTGTGATGTGGCGGCGGTGCGTAGCGCCTCGCGGAGGATGGCGACGCGGGGTGCGAACACCTGCTGCAGCGCTGCAACGTCTTGCGGCTTGGCCGTGTCCGGGCGCCCGGCCTGCAGCGGCGGTTGGGGGTCATATTCCAGGCTAAGCTGGACTTGCGCGGCGACTTGCGGCCCTGCAATCTCCTGGAGCAGGACAAAGGCGAAATCGATCCCGGCGGTGACGCCGCCTCCGGTCATGAGGCGTCCGTCGCGCACAACCCGCGCATCGACATGGACAGCGCCAAACAGCGGCAGGAGAGAGGTGTACGCCCAATGGGTCGTCGCCCGCTTGCCCCGCAACAGCCCTGCCGCGCCGAGCAACAGCGCGCCCGTGCACACCGAGGTGACATGCTGGGCCCCGGCCGCGGCGGTCCGCACATAATCCAGAGTCTCGGCGTCGTTCAGGGCCGCCTCGACGCCGAACCCGCCGGGGACGCAGAGAGTGTCCAAAGGTGGCGCGCTGGAGAAGGTGCAGGTGGGCGTCAGGGTCAGCACCGTGTCGGACGGCGCCGGCTCCAAGGACTTTCCCACCAGCACACATTGACTGTTGGGCAAGCGGCTCAACACCTGAAGCGGGCCGGTCAGATCCAGCTGGGTGACGCCGGGAAAAACCAGAAAACCAATCTGCATCACCACGCGCGCTCCCTGGTGTCGCGCGGTATCGCGGATGACGGCTGGGCGCCGCGAATGGGCGCGGTCTGTTGCGAGCGCAGGGAAACGTTCATAGGGCGGCTCCTGATCGAGGGGCGGGCACGGCGCGACGGATCACGCCGGCAACAACCCCAGCTCCTTTTGCTTTTTCTTCGAAAAACCCTGCCCCACCAGCCGATAACTGGCGCGGATGTAATCCTGCAGAGCCGCGTCATCGAGCGTCTCGGCGCTGGTGCGTTGCAGCCACGTCATGCCGCGCGAGGCCATATAGGGCGCGGGGCGTACGCCCGGCTTGTCTTTGAGAATCTCAAAACTCTCCGGCGTACATTTGAAGGTGATGAAAAGCTCCGGCCCCGCATCTTGAAAGCCGATGGCGAACACTTTGCCCGCCAGCTTCCAGACATCCGCGCCGCCCCATTGCACGACATGATGCGTGTGCGCCAGCCCAGCGCAAAACTGATTGAACGCCTCATTGGTCATGCCTGCCCCGTCTGCAAGCGTTGAACGAAAGCCGGGTCCTCAATGGCGATCCACAGCGCTTCCGCCAAGGCGAGGGTTTCGCCCTCGGCGTCCAGCAGGGCGCTATAAGCATTGTGTTTGCGCCCTTGCGACGTCCCTGCCCAGGCCAGCACCGTCAGGCGTTCGCCGGCGCGCGGACGACGAAAAACATCCGCCGCAAGGGAGGCCAAGAGCGCCATTTGCACTTTGGCGCGCAGGGCGAAATAGCTGGGGCAATCCAACGCCGCCCACAAGAACTCCGGACGCACCAAGCCGTCGGCATCGGCCAAATCCGCCGCCGGCGTCCAATGATCGGCATTCACAATCTCACCAGCCGGGCCGGCAAAGATACGCAGGCCATCGCCCGGCGCGCGCTTGGGCCCGCAGACAAAGCAGTGCGGCAACAGGTGCAAATCCTGATGATCAAGGTAGGCCGCGCGGGCGGCCTCGATAGCCGCCTCCGTCGGGACGGCGGGAGGCTCAATATCCACCGCAGCGGGCTTGGCCGTCCCCACCAACATCTCACCATGAAAGGCGGACACGCCCTCGGCCTCGCGCACCACACGCAGCAGCGTGTCCAAGGGCGGCGGCGCCTTTAACGAGGCCTGCGCGGGCCCATCAATATACGCCGCCAGACGCCCGCACACATAACCGCCATTGCCCGATGCCTTGGGCCCGCAAAAACGGGAATCAACGGTGAAAGTGTCACCCACGGCGCGCTCCTGTCCCTCCGCCGGCGCGGCGCGCGACCCAACAGCCCAGCGCCTTCCCCGGATCAGGTTCAAAGGGTGGTCGAACCGCCAAGCGCGTCCCAGCCCAGTGCTGAACCGCGCATCAGCCCGATCTCAGCCCGCTGCGGCGGGCCCCCCTCGGAGACTTCAGTAAAGCGGAGGACGCGCACACGGTCACGCAAAATCGACGCGGCTCCTAGCCGCAGCCTGCGTGACCAGATGATGACAATTGAAGACGCGTCAGCGCGAGGAGGAGGCCGGCGGCCATAGCGTGGTGGGCGCCAGCGCCGCGTAAGCCTCATTGCGATCGGTGACATCATGCAAAGCGAGCATGGCCGATTCCACCTCGCCATGATCCAGCCGCACCGGCGCGGCCAAGCCCTCGAAGCTGCGGCCGGCGCAGAAAAAGCTGAACCGCGCGCGCCGGCCGGCCAATGCGCCCTCGGCCAAGGGCGTCAGCGCGCCAGCGGCGCCGCCGGGAAAGATCTCCGCCAGGGCGCAGGGCGTCTCCGGCGTCGCGCGCACGCCCAAATCGCTCAGGCCCTCCCCGCCAATGGCGCGCAGCATTAAGGCGCGATCGACCATGATGATCACGCCGGGAAAGGCCTGGAACACCAGCTCCACCTCCGCATCGCGCATACACAGCTCTTCAGCCGTGGCGTCCAGCGCCGCCATGGCCATATCCACATCCTGCGGCTCCACCAAAGCCGGAGACACCGCGCGCAGAAACAGCGCGGCCGCGCGCTCGTCCCCATCAAGGGGTTGAACTTGCATATCGATCTGGAAGGCCGCGCCATCCGCGTTCACGGCGACCCCGCGCACGCGCGCGGCCCGGCCCTGGCGCACGGACGCCCGCCACGCATGGTTCGCCCCGCGATCGGAGGGCCCGGCGAACACATCCCGGCCCGGCGCGCAGATCTCGCTCAACGCCGTATCGGCGGACAACCCGTAAAGACCGAAAAACGCGCTGTTGGCGTAACGCACGTCCACGCCATGCTCCCCCGCCACGGCGATGAGGGTGGGCGTGGCCGCGACGTCTAGAGCCCGCAATCGGAACTCAGCTTCACTCGCGTGCATGGCGTTCACCTCGCAGACTACATACCACACCAGGGCCTGTTCGCCGATGGCTTCCAGGCTCGATCGCCCTCGCGACGCGACCATGACCGCTGTGTGGCACACTGGGCGTGAAATTGTGGATAAACTGCGGGCAGGTGACGGTGGAATACTCAACATCGTCTGAACATAGCGCCACCTGCACCGCCCGATTGACGCCGCGATCGCGCACCAAGCTCGGCTATCACCGCTATTTGCTGAAGGCTTCCGACGCACACCCGTTCGCCCCTCCCGCAACCCGCTTGGTCTTTCGCCCATGGCCCACCCCCATGACACTTGGCGCAGCTGGCTGCGCAGCCTGCCGGCGGGGGGCTGGCTGCAAGTCGCCTTCGGTCCAGGCGAAGCGTTGCGCGACATGCTCAAGCGGATTGACGGGCCCGGCCCAGCCCTGGCGGAGGTGCGCGACTTCACGCTGCCCGCCGCCGCGACGCCCCAAGCCGATGTGCGCGCGCGCTATTACACGCCCTACGCGGCCGGCCCGGCGCCGGCTGGGGCGCTGGTGTATTTCCATGGCGGCGGTTTCGTCGCCGGCGATTTGGAGACCCATGACAGCCTGTGCCGGCGCCTCGCCGCCCAAGCCCGCATCCGGGTGATCGCCATCGCCTATCGCTTGGCGCCGCAGCATCGCTTCCCCGCCGCTTTGCAGGACGCGCTGGCGGCGTTCGACTGGATCCGTGGCGCCGGCGCGCCGCTGCTCGGCGTGGATCCCACGCGTATCGCCGTGGGAGGCGATTCAGCCGGCGGCAATCTCGCCGCCGTGGTGGCGCAAAGCCGGCGCACGACCACACACGACAAAGGCCAAGGGCCAGCGTTTCAGCTTCTGCTCTACCCCCTGCTGCAACTGGTGGAGACCAACATCAAACGCCTCAAAGCGTTGGAGGGGCATGTCTTCTCCCACGCGGTGCTGGAGCAGGTGCGTGCAGTCTATCTGCCGACAAACGCCGACATCGACGCTGCGGATCCGCGCATCTCGCCGCTCCTCCAAGAGGATTTGTCCCGCCTGGCGCCCGCTTATGTGGTCACCGCGGGGCTGGACCCGTTGCACATGGAAGGCCGAGCCTACGCCGATCGCCTGGCGGCGGCCGGCGTGGCGGTGACGCATAAACACTACGCCCAAGCGCCCCATGGCTTCATGCAAGCGACCGCCATGCTGCAAACCGCGCGGGACGCCGTCGGCGACGCCGCCGACGGCTTGGCCGCGGCGCTCGCCGAAGGCGCGCGCCGCAACACCTAACGCCGCCGCAGGCCCCCACGCTCGCCCTCGCCGTTGAGGCGGACATCCGCACCGATTTCATCGCGCGCTTTAGGCGGACGGAAAGCGCCCCGCCCTTACATGCGGGCCATGATGTGTCATCTGCGTGTTCTGATCGGGTGCGGTCTTTTTGCGGTCGCCGTCGCGGCGGCGGCCCCCGCCTGGAGTGAGCGCGGCGCCGCGCCCGCCGCCCACGATCACGGCCTCATGGTGGGGGTGGAAAACAGCCACGCGTTTCGTGCTGCGGAATCTCCGCGCAGCCTGATCCGTCGCCTGGGCGGCCCGCCCCGCTTTCGCCCGCAAAGCTTCGCCGACCAGCACCGCGTGCAGCGCTTTCGCGCCTTTCACTTGCCCGTCTACGCCGATCCACAGGGCGGGCGCTACGCGGTCGGGCGCATGGGCGACGTGGCGGCCTTACGCCAAGCGGGGTTGAAGGTGATCCTGCCCGATGACCGGCAAGCTGACGCGGTGTGCGTCACGCTGATGCAGTGCCTGATGGCCATCGACGCCGCCGCGCGCGCGAGCGCCAGCCCAGGCCCGTGGGCGGTGGTTCTCGATGTCCGTCCGCCGCCGCCGCCGCGTTGGTACCGGTTGTGGCCAGGCGTCCTCCGTTGGCTCGCGCCCCCAGCCCCGGAGCCGGAGGCCCCGCCCAGCGCCGTCCAGATCGCGCGCGAAGTGAACACGGTGCTCAGCCGCAGCCGGGTGATCACCGCCTGGCCGCCGGGGCCGCAGGATCACGGCAAACTCGCCCTGATCGTGCGCGGTGCGTCCGGACCCGCGCCGGCCGACCCGCCATTTCTGCGCGAAGGGCCGAGGGGCGCCGCCTTTTTGCCCTGGCGCGATCTGACCGGAACCGAGGCGGATCAAGCAATCGCACAAGCGTCCATCAGCGCCGTAGTGGGTGTCGATTGGCGCGGCGAGGACGCGCCCCAGCGTCTCAGCGCCCGTGAGGCGGCCCGTTGGGGCGTCGATGTCATTGTGTTGAGTCAGAAGGCGGCGCGTTAAGACGATCGCGCCTCGTCCACCACCACCCCATCGCCCGCCATGGCCGCCCGTCAATCGCCGACAAACCGAGGGCGATCAGCACCATCCCGGCGATATGCACCGCCCTGAGCGCCTCATTCAGCAGCAGAACCCCCAACAGGATTACGGTGACCGGATTCAGGAAGGTCACCAAGAGCAGGTTTGTGGCGCCCGCCATGGCCAAGAGGCGGAAATAGCCAATATAGGCCAACGCCGTGCCGAACACCGCCAAGGCGATGACGCCCGCCCACGCGGAAAACGGAGCCGCCGCGGCGCTGAACGGCGCGTCCACAAGCAACGCCGTCGGGATCATGAAAAGCGTTGATGCGCTGACCTGGCCGGCGGCGATCACGATGGGATGAAGGCCGGTGCTTTGGAAACGGCGCCCATAGGCGCCCGCCACAGCGTAAGAGGCCGCCGCGATCAACACCGCCAACTGGCCGAGAAAACCGCCGCCCAAACCGAGCAGCGCTTCGGGACCGATCATCACCGCGACGCCGATAAAGCCGACAACCACACCCAGCGCTTTTAGGCGCGTCACTCGTTCATCGGCCAAAACCGCATGAGCAATGATCACCCCGAACAAGGGTGTGGTCGCATTCAAAATTGAGGCGAGGCTGGAGGCGATTTGGGTCTGCCCCCAGCTGATAAGCGTGAAAGGCGCGACATTGTTCAGCAGGCCCATCACCAAAAACATCGCCCAAATCGCCGGGGAGCGCGGAATAGGCAGCCCGCCGGCCACCGCGGCGGCCCACAGCATCAGCGCCGCCAACGCCAGGCGCAACGTCACCAGCGTGAGCGGCGTGAACCCCTCCAGGGCCAGTTCAATCAAGAAATATGAGCACCCCACAGCACCGACAGCCCGAACAACAATCCCCAGGCGGCCGGTCCCATGCGGGTTTCAATCGCGGGCATCGCCATCTCCTTGCGCGCACGTCCGCCCCGTGTGTAGACCGGTACGCCGTGGGATACAGTCCGATCCTTGCGCACCGGCGACAAAGTCCAGCGGGCGGGCCCTCGCGAGCAGACTGGAAAAGTCCAGATGACGCGGCGCGCGGCGCCCGCTACATGCACTCCATGCCCGTCAGTTCCGCCTATCGTCCCGATCCGCGCTTTGGCGCCCTCGGCCCTGAGTTCAGCGATCCTGTCACACCGGCGCCCTTTCCTGAGGCGACGCTGCGCTGGCGCGATCAGCGCGCCGCCGCGCGCGTGGGACTCGACACGCTGAACGACGCGGAATGGGACGCCGCGTTCCTTCATTTCGAGCCGCTGCCGGACAACCAGCAGAGAGCCCTGGCGCTGCGCTATCACGGCCATCAGTTTCGCAATTACAATCCCGATATTGGCGATGGGCGCGGCTTTCTGTTCGCGCAGCTGCGCGATGATCGCGGCCGGTTGTTGGATTTGGGCACCAAAGGCTCCGGCCGCACGCCCTATTCGCGCTTTGGCGATGGCCGCATGACGCTGTTGGGCGGGCTGCGCGAAACCGTGGCGGCGGGCTTTTTGGAGGCGCTCGGCGTGCCGGGCTGCGCCATCAACGATTTGCATGAAACCGGCGAGGATCTAGATCGTCAGGACGG
>CAZGCB010000037.1:0-22086 GCA_964524065.1 uncultured Caulobacterales bacterium
CAGGCCGTGGCAGTCCCAGCCGGGCACATAGGCTGCGTCCCGCCCGGTCATCTGACGCGTCCGCACCACCAAATCTTTCAGCGTCTTATTAAGCGCGTGGCCGATATGGAGGTGCCCGTTCGCATAGGGCGGGCCGTCATGGAGGATGAATGTGTCGCGCCCCTCCGCGCGGCTTTGTTCGCGCAGGCGCTGATAAAGGCCCAGTCGCTCCCAGCGCTCCAACAGCTTGGGTTCGGACTTGGCGAGGCCCGCGCGCATGGGAAAATCGGTCTGCGGCAGGAAGAGGGTTTGTTTGTAATCGCGGCCAGAGTCAGCGGATTGCGAGGCGGCCTGCACGGGGGCGTCGGTCATGGCGTGGCGTCCGGGCGTCAGAGGGTCAGCAGATCAAGCGGAAAATCACAGGTTCCCGACCGCGCCGAAGGCTCAGCGGGCCGGGTCGATAATTCGCGCACCAACACGTATGACATGACGACCACTCATGGCCCCGCAGGTATCAGACCGCCCCGCGCCAGGGCAAGTGTTGTGTGATGCGCGACATCGTGCTGCGTGGCGCGTGGCGGCCGCGGCGGTTCACACGCCCGCCAGCAGCGCCCGCGCTTGCGCCGCGTCGAGCGCGATCTGCGCCTTTAGGGCCTCAAGGCCGTCGAATTTCTCCTCGTCACGGATGAAGGCGCGCAAGCGCACCGCCACGCAGCGACCATAGAGATCCGCAGCGAAGTCGAAGATGTGAGCCTCCACCCGCTCCTGCGTCCCGCCGACGGTGGGGCGCTTGCCAATATTGGCGACGCCCGCCCGCCAGGGGCCACCGGCCTCCATCTGGACCTCCACCGCATAGACGCCAAAGCGCGGGCGCACAAAATCGCCCAGCGGCACATTGGCCGTGGGAAAGCCCAGCAGGCGCCCGCGCTGATCGCCTTGGGCCACGACGCCGTCTATGGCCCAGGGGCGGGTCAGCATCCCTTCAGCCATGGTCAAGTCACCGTCCTGTAACGCGGTCCGAATGGCGGAGGAGGAACACCGCACGCCCGCAACGGCTTCGGCGGCGGACACCTCAACCGCAAAGCCATGGCGCGCGGCCAGCTCCGCCAGCACCGCCGCATTCCCGCCCCGGTCCTTGCCGAAATGATAGTTGAACCCCGCCGCCACGCCGCGCACGCCCAGCCCCTCCACCAGCACCGTCTGCACGAAGGCCTCCGCCTCCATCTGCGACAAGGCGGCGTTAAACGGCGCCTCAAACACCCACTGGACGCCCTGCTCGGCCAAAGCGTCGGCCCGGCCGGACTCGCTCATCAGCTGAAAGGGCGGATCTTCGGGGCGAAAAAACAGCCTTGGATGGGGGCTGAACACCAGCGCCGCCATCGGCGCGTTCAGACGCTCAGCCATCTGCGCGGCGCCCGCCAAAACGGCCTGGTGACCGCGATGCACGCCGTCGAAATTGCCCAGCGCCACCACGGCGCCGCGCGCCTCAGCCGGCGGATCGCGCCAGCGGGATATGCGTTGGGCTAAGCGCATTCAAGCTCCACACACGACCGCGGATCGCCGCCCGCGCCTGTGCACCCGATTCCAACGCGGCGCGACGCGGGTCAAGGGGGCGTGCGGCATCTGCATGGTCAACTTCACGCATTTTTAGCCGCCGAGGCCTACCGTCCGCTTCATCGAGCGCGGAGACGGTGCGCTTTTATTCGTTCAATCCGGTGCAATGGGAATGGGTGCATGGCCGTCGATATGAATATGCCGATCTTGGTGGTTGACGACTACAAGACCATGATCCGGATCATGAAGAACCTGCTGAAGCAAATCGGTTTCACCAATGTGGATTCCGCTGAAGACGGCGAAGAAGCGTTGGAGAAGATGAAAAAGTCGAGTTTCGGCTTGGTCATCTCCGATTGGAACATGGAACCGATGACCGGCTATGAATTGCTGCGGGCCGTGCGGGCGGACGAAACCATGAAGGACACCAAGTTCATCATGGTCACTGCGGAATCAAAAACGGAAAACGTGATCGCGGCGAAGAAAGCCGGGGTGAACAACTACATCGTGAAACCGTTCAATGCGCCGACATTGAAATCAAAAATGGTCACGGTTCTGGGCGATTTCTGAAATCCGCCCGCTCGTTTTTGCGCATCGGAAGGAGCCGACCATGCCGGCTTATGAGGTCGCCACAAAAATCAAAACAGCGCTTCAAGAGATTAAAACCAGCGATCTCGACAACCCGCAGCTGATCGAAGTTCTCCAATTGGCCGAACAATTGGTGGACTCCATGAAGATGTTTTTCTCCTCGCTAGACCAAAGCGTTCACTCTGAATTCCGTTATATCGGCGAATACATCGCACGCACCCGTGACGAGATCGCGGAGCTGCGGCCCAACGATATCCGCCGCGCCCGCCTGCCCACCGCCGGCGCGGAGCTGGATGCGGTGGTGTCGGACACGGAAGTGGCCACCGACGCCATCATGCACGAAACCGAGCAGGTCATGGAGCTCGAGCCGGTCGATCTCGCCGCCTATAAAGATCAGGTCGACGCCGCGATGATGCGGATCATCGAAGCGTGCTCCTTCCAGGACATCACCGGCCAGCGCGTCTCGAAAGTGGTGACGACGTTGCAGCACATCGAGGAGCGCATCGCCCGCTTCGCCAATGTGATGGGCGTGTCAGACGCCGATGCGCCCGCCGGTGACGCCAAGGACGCGTGGCGGCGCGACAATCTCCTCAACGGCCCGGCCATTGGCGGGCCCGCCAACTCCCAAGACGCCATCAACAAACTGTTTGATGAAGGCGACGCGTCTGATCTGGGTCAAGACGCCATCGACAAGCTGTTTGACTAAGCGCGGCCGATCGCCGGCTGAGACCTCAGTGCCGGCGGCTCGTCAAGCCCGCCGGCGTTTCTGGGGCTCCCGACGGGTCGCGGAACACCGTGCGCCCGTCCTCACCATCGCCATAGCGGTAGAACAAACGAAACGATGAGCCGTCGCTGTGCTCAAAACGGCCCAAAATGGCGTCGCTGTGATCCTCATGGCGAGGCCTGAGGTGAATGTCGGCGAAAATCACCACCGCTTGCACACCGCCGGAGGCGGCGCGCTCGCGCAGCGCGCCTTCCAACGCCGCGACAATACGATCAGGGGCGGGCGCATCGCCCTCCTCCAGTTTTACCGACAGCCCTTGGGGCTCGCCTTCGGCGTCAAGATAGCCGGCGAATGGCGTGAAAGAGCCGTCGCGCAGCACCAACCCTTGGGCCAAAGGCATGAAGGCGTCGATCAGCGCGGCAAAGGCTTCGCGCGCCAAATCACTGGTGTTGAATGAGTCATCCTCGGTCATGTTTGGAAGTATGCCGACGGATCCCTTCAGAGTCTTGCCGGAAATCTTCGATATTACAGTAAACTGGTGAAGAGCCCGCAAGCGCTGATCGCGCCCTTGCCCGCCGCGCCTGGCTGGCGCCCGGCGCCCACGCTAGGCTACGCTCGCACAGTGAGGGGGAGCCTATGGTGGCAGCGGCGCACAAGGTGCGGCTGGACAGCCTGGATGTTCTGCGCGGCATTGCGGTGCTGGGCATTTTCATGATGAACGTCCAGGCTTTCGCCATGGTGGTTGAAGCCTATTTCAACCCGTTCGTGCGGGCTGACTTCACTGGCGTCAATCAGGGCGTGTGGGCGGTGCAGAACACCGTCTTCAACCTGAAGTTTCTGACGATTTTTTCCGTGCTGTTCGGTGCCGGATTGGCGCTTCAACTGGGATCGGAGCCCGCCCGGGAGGCGCGATCGCTGTATCGCTCACGCCTGTTTTGGTTGCTCATATTTGGGCTGATCCACGGCTTTTTTTTCTGGATTGGCGATATTCTCACGCCCTACGCGGTGGCCGGGTTCATCGCACTGCTGGCCGTGCGTTGGAGCGTGACGCGCCTGTTGGTGACGGCGGGCGTGCTTTACAGCCTTTTTCTTCTCATCGCCTATGGCGCGTTATGGTCGATCCGCCTGGCGCCGCCGGAGGAGGCCGAGGCCATCATCCGCACCGAATGGGCTCCGGACGCCGACAGCATCGCCGCGGTGATCGCCCTTTACCAACAAGACTTCGTCAGTCGTTTGCCTGGCCATGCCCTGCTGAATCTCGAAACCTTGGCGGCTCAACTCATCATGGCGCCGACGCGCATTTTGGCCGCCATGTATGTGGGCATCGCCTTGGTGAAGCTCGGCTTTTTCCACGCCGCCGGCGGCGTCGCGCGGTATTGGCTCATCGCCAGCCTCACCATAGCAGCGGGCTGGAGTGCGGGCGCCATCGCGAGCATCCAACAACTGGCGGCCGAAGGCGCGTTGTTCGACACCCTGCCCTGGATGGTTCTGACGGACGTGGCGGCGCCGATCACGGCCTTGGGCTACGGCGCGGTCATCGTGGCGCTGTGCGCCGGCGGCGGACGCTCACTCACCCGCACCCTCTTCGCCCCTGTGGGACGCATGGCGTTCACGGCGTATCTGCTCAGCACGCTGGCGGGGATTTTGGTGTTTTACGGACCGCCCGGCCTCGGGCTCATCGGCGCCCTGGATCATATGGAGCAAGTGGGCGTCGTGTGCGCGGTGTGGCTGGCGCTTGTGGCGTTTTGCCATCTGTGGCTGCGCGGCTTTCGCCTAGGGCCCATGGAGTGGCTGTGGCGGCGCCTGGCTTATGGGCCAAAGCGCCGCCCCTCCACGGCTCCCCCGCCGGGTTAGAAGCGCACGCGCACGCCCGCGCGGATGTTGCGGCCCGGCAGCGGGGCCACATCCTTCAGCACGGAGGTGGCGACCCGCGCCTCCTCATCGGTGAGGTTGCGCGCCTCCACGAACAACACCGCCTCGCCGCGACCATTATCCGGCGCGGACACGCTCAGCTCGCCCAAGACCCGCAGCAGCGTGTAGCTGTCGGTGGCCAGGCGGCCTTCGCCGGGATTGTCTTGTTCGGCGGCGTGGATGACGCCCAGACCCGTGGTCACCGGGCCCCATGTGGCGCGGGCATCGGCCTTGAACGTCAGCGGCGGCAGCAGCGGCACGTCTCCGCCATCGTCCAGTTCCGCTTGGACGTAGTCCACCGAGCCGTCAAAGGTCCAATCGGCGCCCAACGGGCCGTCGCCCCCCCATGTCGCATAGACTTCACCGCCGACAAAGGTGGCGTCGTCCTGCAAGAACAGGAACACCGGCAAATCGTCCAACTCATCGCCGCGCGGCGAGAGGAATACGAAATCGCTGAACTCCGTCACGAAGACATTGACGCCGATGGCCGTGCGGTCGCGCGACCAACGCGCCGTGCCTTCCAGATTGATCCCCACCTCTTTGTCGAGGCCCGGATCGCCGATTTCGAACTGTTGCGTGGCCAAGTGCGCGCCGTCGGCGAACAGCTCCGTCTCATTGGGGGCCCGCTCGGTGTAGGCCACTTGAGCGCCGAGGAACACATCGCCCACATGCTGGTGCGCGCCGAAGGAACCACTGAACAAATCGAAGGATTGCTGGCCGAACACCGCGTTGTCACGCTCGACATACTCATACCGCAGACCGGCTTCGACGCCGTAGCCATTGTCCCATTCGCGCGTTTGATACGCGAAGACGGCGTAGCTGAGGCTTTCGGTCGGGGTGACGAAGGCTTCTTCCCCTTCGGCGACAAAATCCAGATCGGTGTACTGCACGCCCCACGCGCCCTTGAAGTCGGCGATGTCGGTGTTCAACTCCGCCCGCGCTTCGAGGCCTTCATTTTCGTAGATGGTGCCGGGTTCGCCCGGGGCCTCAAACTCCGTATGCTCATAGTCAGCGAAAGCGACCGTGCCGATGAGGTCCGTGAAAACACCGGTGTTCAGCGACACGCCGCCGCGGACATCCACGCGCACCTGCTCCAGATCGATGAAGGGATTTTCTTCCTCCTCCTCACCGTGCTCCTCGCCTTCGGCGCCTTCTTCTTCGCCATGCTCCTCTTCATGCTCATGGGCATGGCCGGGCAAGCCGTACTCGGCGGTCTGCTGGCGCACCGCCACGCCAAAAAAGGCGTCATCGCCCACCCAGGTGACGCCGGCGCCGAGGGTTTGCGTCTCGAGGAAGGAGTTCATCAGCGTGTCGCGGACTTCGTCCTCTTCGCCGTGCTCTTCTTCACCTTCGACCTCTTGCTCGCCCTGTTCGGCCTCTTCCAAAGCGCGTTGCGCGGCGGATTCGGCAAATCCGGGGATGTCGTAGTCGCCAAAGTCCCGGGCCGAGGCGCTGAGGGCGACAACAAAATCGCCCGCCACGATATGGCCGCGGCCCGCCAACTCAGTCCCTTCATTGACGTCATTGTAGGCCGCTAAACCACGGACGCCGAAGGCGTCGTCCGGCAGGGCGTCCACGATCAGCCCGTCGATCACGTTCACCACGCCGCCAATGGCTTGGCCGCCATAGCCCAAGGCCGCCGGACCGCGCAGGATTTCGATACGCTCGGCGTCAATGCCGTCAGCGGCGACTTGGTGGTCTTGGCTGGCGGCGGACACATCAATGACGCCAATGCCGTTGGTCAGCACTTGCACCCGCTCCGCGCCCAAGCCGCGCAGCACCGGGCGGCTGGCGCCCTGGCCGAAGAATGTGGAGGCGACGCCCGGCTCGCGCGAGAGCGTGTCACCCAGCGATCCGGCCAAATCCTGCACGATCGTGTCGCGATCCAAGATGGTGGCGGAGCCGATCAACTCATCAGCCGCGCGATCGGGCCCCGGCGCGGTGATGACGATTTGATCGTCCTCCACACGGGCTTGTTCCTCTTGAGCGGCGGTCTGGCTCTGCAGGCCAAAGATAAGGCCGGCGGCCGCGGCGCCGCGCAGTAGTGTCTTGCGTGTCATGGATGATCCCCGGGTGAAATGTGATAATGTCACATAATGGGTCCGCCAGTGACGGGTCCAGCGCAAAGTACCGCGCTGCGTCACCGCGCCGCGCGGGGTGTGGCCGCGAGGCCGCGCTGGCGGCCCTGATCGGCAGGCTGGCTTTGGTGGGAGGCCGCCTAGGGAGAGCTGGAACCAAGCCGCGGCCCGGGCGCCTCGCGCGCGTGATCCGGTTAGGCCGGTTGTGTCGTCTCAGCTTTGGCGGCGCGCAAAGCGGCGGCCCGTTGCTCCACCGCGTCCACAATGCGATCGACCATCTCGGCGTTGGACACCTTTTCGCTTTGGCGGCCATTGACGTACATCATGCCGGCCCCCGCGCCGCCGCCGGTGAAGCCCAACTCAGTGTACGCCGCCTCGCCCGGTCCGTTCACCACGCAGCCAATGATGGACAGGGTGATGGGCTCGGCGATATGGGCCAGGCGTTCTTCCAAAATCGCCACCGTCTTAATCACGTCAAAGCCCTGCCGCGCACAGGACGGGCAGGCGATGATATTCACCCCGCGCGAGCGGATGCCGAGGGATTTGAGAATATCAAAGCCGACTTTGATCTCCTCCACCGGATCGGCCGAGAGCGACACGCGGATGGTGTCGCCAATGCCGGCCCATAACAGCGCGCCCAAGCCAATGGAGGATTTCACGGAGCCATGGCGCAAACCGCCGGCTTCGGTGACGCCCAGATGCAGCGGCGCGTCCGTCGCCTCCGCCAGCGCGTGATAGGCCGCCACGGTGAGGAACACATCCGAGGCTTTAACCGAGATTTTGTAGTCGCGAAAATCATGCTCCTCGAGGATGCGCGCATGCTCCAACGCGCTTTCCACCATGGCGTCAGGGCAAGGCTCGCCATATTTCTCGAGCAAATGCTTCTCCAGCGAACCGGCATTGACGCCAATGCGGATGGAGCAACCATGGTCCTTGGCGGCCTGCACCACCTCGCGCACGCGATCGGGCGCACCGATATTGCCCGGATTGATGCGCAGGCAGGCTGCGCCAGCCTGAGCCGCTTCGATCCCACGCTTATAGTGAAAATGGATATCCGCCACGAGAGGCACGCGCGACGCCTTAGCGATGTCTTTGAACGCCGCCGTGGACTCCTCATCGGGACAGGACACCCGCACAATGTCGGCGCCCGCCTCCTCCAGCGCGCGGATTTGCTCCACCGTGGCGCGCACATCGGGGGTCGGCGTGTTGGTCATGGACTGCACCGTGATCGGCGCATCACCGCCCACCGGCACGTCGCCCACCATGATGCGCCGGCTTTTGCGCCGATCGATCATGCGCCAGGGCCGCACAGCGCGGGCGTGCGCATCGCGCTGGGACGCCGCGGCGCTGGCGTCCTGCATGGGGTTTTGTGCAGCGTTTTCGGCGACGGAAGACACAGGCGGGCTCATCGGCGGATCCTCAGCATGACGCGTCAGACCTCGATATAGTCACAGCCCTCCAGCCTTATCCAGTGCGCGCGATGCGGTCGCGGCGCCCTCAGCGCGTGAGGCCGGCAAAAGAGGGGAAGCGCACGGCATCCACGGCCCAATCGGTGGCCGGCAGGCCAGGCTCGCCCAGCGCCGCCACGAACTGACCATCGCGATAAATCTCCAGCGCGCCGGCATTGCGCGTGGTGACAAGCAAACCCGGCTGGCCCGGCAGGGAATACACATCGCCCGCGGACAACTCGCCCACAAACACCTGATCCCCGAGGGCGGACTTCACTTCCACCCACACGCCGATACGCGCGTGGAGCGTCAGCACGGGCCCTTCTTCCGCCGTGAGCGCCGCCAGGGCTCTGGCCCCGTGAGCCGAACCGGGCTCCGCGGCCACCCACGCGCCCAGAGCTTCAGGCACGGGCGGAATATCATCGCTCGGCCGCGGGCCGCCCGCGGTCACAAAACCCCAGCTGATCATGCCCGCCACCGCGACGGCGCCACAACCGGCCGCAATGAGGCGCAAGGGCAAGGGCTCACGCGGGCTGCGCGCCATGGCTTGCGGCGGCGCGGGACGTTGATGGGCGGCGGTTTGCACGGCGAAAGCTTGTGCGGCGTCTTGGGCGTTGACGCCCACCTCGTTGGCGTATGCCCGCACAAACCCCAAGGCAAACGGCGTTTCCGGCAGGCCACGGGTGTCCATGGCCTCGATGAGCTTCAAGAACTCCAAACGCACGCGAGTGGCCGCGGCCACATCCTCTAGACTGAGGCCGCGCTGTTCGCGGGCCCGCCTTAATGCTGCGCCGATGGTGTTCTGCTCATCCATATTCGCCGGCCTAAATGTCTGACGCGCGCGTCGACAACGACGATACCGCATGATGCATCTCTCATGATTCGATTAAAGCGCCGCCTCCAACCGGCGCAAGGCGGGCGCCAGACGCATTCATGATGATTTTTTGGACACGGGCGAGCGGCGCGGCGGCGGCGCTCCGCCAACCATCCGGCGGCGGCCCTAATCGGCCGCGACGGCCTCGCGGCGCCACGCCTCTAAGGCCTGGCGCACATCGGCGTCCGGGTCCTGCAACAAGTCGAACAGCTTGTCGCGCAGGGCATGAACATCGCAGCCGCGAATGGCTTGTTTCACCGGCCCGACGCCGGTGGGCGGCATGGACAGCCGCGTGAAGCCCAACGCCACAAGCGCCATAGCCTCGATGGGGCGTCCGGCGGTTTCACCGCACACCGTCACGGGCACGCCGGCATGGGCGCAGCTTTCGGCGATCTGCGCCAAAAACCGCAAGGCCGCAGGCGAAAGAATGTCATAGCGCTCCGCCAGGCGTGGATTGCTGCGATCGGCAGCGAAGAAAAACTGCAGCAAATCATTGGCGCCCACGGAGATGAAATCCACCTCGCTGAGCAACGCGTCCAGCTGATAGGCGAGGGCCGGCGTCTCCAGCATGGCGCCCACGCGCACCTGATCAGGACGGGGACGACCGCGCCGCGCCGCCCAGGCCGCCTCCGCCTCCACCAGCTGCTTGGCGGCGCGAAACTCGCTCACCGTGGCGATGAGCGGGAACATCACATGCAAGGTGCGCCCAGCGCCCGCCTCCACCAGGGCGCGCAGCTGGTAGCGCATCAACCCCGGCCGGTCCAACGCCAGGCGCAAAGCCCGCCATCCCATCGCGGGATTTTCTTCCGTGTCCGTCTCCACATAGGGCAGGATCTTGTCGCCCCCGAGATCGAGGGTGCGGAACACCACTGGCTTGTCCGGGCCCGCCGCCTCCATCGCCGCGCGATACAGCGCCGCCTGCTCGGCCAGACGCGGCATGGAATCGGCGATCATGAATTGGAATTCGGTGCGGAACAGGCCCACCCCGTCAGCCCCGGTGCGGGCGATTTGCGGCAAATCCACGGACAAGCCCGCGTTCACCAGCAAGCTCACCCGCACCCCGTCGCGACTGATGGCCGGCTTGTCGCGCAGCCGCTCAAACTCCGCTTTTTGCTCGCCGGTGAACGCGATCTTGGCGCGGAAGGACTCCATCACTTCCGCGGTGGGCCGCAAATGCACCTCCGCGCGCGCGCCATCGACAATCACCGCATCACCGTTCTCGACGCGGTCGAGCAGCCCCTCCAAGCGTCCCACCATGGGCACGCCCAATGCGCGCGCGACGATGGCGGCATGGCTGTTGGGCGCGCCTTCCTCCACCACCACGGCTTTCAAGCGATCGGCGTCATGCTCCAGCAATTCCGCCGGGCCGATATCGCGCGCAATCAGCACCGCGTTGTCCGGCAAGGGCTGGGTCAGGATGACGCCGCCTTCCTCCTCCGACAAATGGCGCAGCAGGCGGTTGGCCAAATCCTCCAAATCGTGCAGTCGCGCACGCAGATACGGATCGCGCGCCTGCAGCAAACGGGCGCGATGCTCATTACGCACCCGCTCCACCGCCGCTTCGGCGGTGAGGCCGGAGGCCGCGGCATCCCGCAAGCGTTCCAACCAGCCATGGTCGTGAGCGATCATGCGGTACGCTTCGAGCACTTCACGTGGTTCGTCCAAGCGGGCGGCGCGTCCGTGCAGCAACTGATCCACCGCGGCGCGCAGGCGATGCACCGCCTTCTCCACCCGCGCCGTCTCCACCTCCGGATCATCGGCGATCAGACGGGCTGGCGGCACGTGCGGCTCGTGCTTGAAGGCCTGGCCCAGCACAACGCCGTCCGCGATGCACCGCCCCACGAGGCGCTCCGCCCGGCTGGGACGCAGCTCCAAGCCTTCCAAAGTCTGCTCGCCGACAATGGCCGGATCGGCCACCACCTCCGCCAACACCATGGCGGTGGTCTGCAGCGTCTCGATTTCCTCATCATCATGGCTGCGCTGGGTCCGGTTTTGCAGCGTCAGCACGCCCAGCAAACGCCCACCGCGCAGGATCGGCACGCCAAGGAACGACACCACGCCTTCTTCGCCCACCTCGGGCTGGTAGGAGAACGCCGGATGGTTCGGCGCGTCATCGACATTCACCGGCGCCAAAGCGCGCGCCACCGCACCCACCAGGCCCTCGCCGGGCGCGAGGTAAAGCTGGTGCACCGCCTCCGGCGACAGACCATAAGTGGCGCACAATTCCAGCTGCCCGGCCGCGCGCCGCAGATAGACCGAGCACACATCCGCGCCCAGGCCGCCGGCGATGGACTCCACAAAGCGGTCCAACCGCTCCTGCGCCCCGCCTTGGGCCGCCATAATCTCGCGGATCTGACGCATCAGCCGACGCGCAGCCTCCGCGGAGGCCGGCGCCGACGGCGCGGAGGGAGCGATATCCGTCATCGGCGCGCCATTCTCACCCTTCAATGGCGTCAAGACCATACGCCGCATGGAGGCTGCGTACGGCCAACTCCAGATAGTCGCTGGCCACCAGCACAGAGATTTTGATCTCCGACGTGGAGATGGCCTCGATGGAGATGCCCCGCTCCGCCAAAGCGGCGAACATGGTGCGCGCAACGCCGGCATGGCTGCGCATGCCCACGCCCACCACGGAAACTTTCGCCAGGTCCGCGCTCGTCTCCATGTCCTCATACCCCAGCGCCGCCGCATCCGCTTCCAACGCCGCCACGGCGCGCGCCACGTCCGCCTCGGGCACCGTGAAGGCGAGGTTGGCTTGATCCTCCTGGCGCGACGGGTTTTGCACGATCATGTCCACGATAAGCCCCGCATTGGTCAGCCGTTCAAACAGGGCCGCGGCCGCGCCGGGACGATCGGGCAGCCCCATAATGGTGATGCGCGCCTCCCCACGGGTGTAGGCGATGCCGCTGACGACGCGTTGCTCCATGCTGGGATCCTCAAAAGTCACAAGCGTGCCCGCATCCTCTGCGAGCGCCTCGGGTTCCGTGAAGCTGGACAAAACGCGGATGGGCACCCCCCGCGCCATGGCCAGTTGCACCGAACGGGTTTGCAAAACCTTTGCGCCCAAGGACGCCATCTCCAGCATCTCCTCAAAAGAGAGCTGTGACAGACGCTGGGCGCGCTTTTCAATGCGCGGATCGGTGGTGTAGACGCCGTCCACATCGGTGTAGATGTCACAGCGCGCCGCGCCCAAGGCCGCCGCCAGCGCCACGGCGCTGGTGTCTGATCCGCCCCGCCCCAGGGTTGCGATGCGCCCATCGTCCGACAGCCCCTGAAACCCCGCGAGGATGGCGATTTCCCCATCATCAATCGCGGCGCCCAGCGCGTCGGCCTCCAACGCTTCGATGCGCGCGCGCCCATGTTCCATGGAGGTGCGCACGCCCGCCTGCCAACCCAACCATGACCGCGCCCGCAACCCCATACGCCGCAGCGCCAGCGCCAACAGCCCGGCGCTGACTTGCTCGCCGGACGCAACCACCGCGTCATACTCATCACCGTCGGACATCGCGCCGCCGGGGCGGATCTCTTCCACCAGGCCCACCAGCCGGTCCGTTTCGCCAGCCATCGCCGACACCACCACCGCCACGCCCGGCGCTGCATCGCCGGGGCCGACGCGCTGGGCCGCCGCGACCAAACGCGCGACACGATTAATCCGGGACGGATCGCCCACCGACGTGCCGCCAAACTTCATCACCACACGCGCCATGCTTGCACCCCGGCGCCACACAACGCCGCTCCAAACCACATGCCCATCTCGACCCGCCGACATGCGCGCCCATATCTAAGCATGTTCTTAGGGCGGAGCGACCGCCATCCACGTTTTGCGTCGGGTGACGGTCGGCTGCGCTGCTGCAGATGAGGCGTGCCCATGGCCACGGCTACCCCGCCAGAAACGCTGAGCGCGGCCAGCGTCGACCCGAATGAAGTCGCGAAATTTTCGGCCATGGCGGCCGAATGGTGGGATCCGCGCGGCAAATTCCGCCCCTTGCACAAGTTCAACCCCGTGCGGCTCAGCTTCATTCGCGATGTGGTCACCAGCCGAAGGCGCTTGGACCCGAACGCCACGCGGCCCTTTGACGGGCTGCGCGTTCTCGATATTGGCTGCGGCGGCGGGCTGGTGAGCGAACCCATGGCGCGTCTCGGCGCGCGGGTGACGGGCGTGGACGCCAGCGAAGCCAACATCAAAACCGCCGCGGTGCATGCACGCGAAGCGGGGCTCGCCATCGACTACCGCCATGGCTCCGCCGAGCATCTGCTTGAGGCCGGCGAAGCGCCCTTTGATGTGGTGCTGAATCTTGAGGTGGTGGAGCATGTGGCGGATCCGCCGGCCTTTCTGCGCAGCTGCGCGCAGCTGGTGGCCCCGGGCGGGCTGATGATTGTCGCCACCATCAACCGCACACCCAAGGCGTTGGCGCTGGCCATCATCGGCGCCGAGCGCATCTTGCGCTGGCTGCCGCCAGGCACCCACGACTATGACAAGCTGGTGCGGCCGGGCGAGGTGCGCGCGCCCCTGGAGCAAGAAGGGCTATCGGTGGAGGGGCCGTTCGGCGTCAGCTACCGTCCGCTCATGGATCGTTGGGCGCTAAGCCGCGACACCGCGGTCAATTACATGATGACAGCGGCGCGCCCCTAAGCCAGGCGCGTCAGCCCGTTCTCTCACAACCCCGCAATGCGGAGGGTTTCGGACACGAGTTCAAACTTGGACTCGATATAATCGCGCGCGTCCTGCCAGCGTTCATCGGCTGGGAACCTCTCAAAGTCGTCTTTGAGCTGATCGAGAACGCTTTGAATGATCGCATAGGTTTCTTTGTCGATGATGACTTCAAAATTCTGCAAAGCTTCTTCAAATTCGGCGTGGTACTCTTCCCAGCTTTCCGACCGCTGCGTATTGTAAAATTGATCGTCGAGCGCCGTGATCACACCGATTTGGATGATGCGCACTTGATTGTCCCAGGCCTCCGCGTCAAAGGCGGCGGCCGGCGCCGCACTGGCGAGCACCGCGACACTGCACGCCAGAGCCGCAGCGCAAGAGCGGAGTGACATGACAAGCTCCGTTACAACCCGAGGCGGCCCCAGCACAGGCCGCTTGGCGTGCGGATCTAGCAGGCGCGGCGGCCCTGATCCAGCGCCCTTGGCGACGTCTAATTGACTTTTTTGGGCGGTGTCGGGGCCAAAGCCGGCGGCAGCATGGCCGCCTCAACGCCCTCTTTCTTCAACTCTTGGGCTTCGGCTGTGGTCGCCTCGCCATAAATCGGGCGCGCATCGCCATCGCCATGGTGGATGGCGCGCGCTTCCTCAGCGAAGCGATCGCCCACATATTCGTGGGTCTCAGCGATATGGTCGCGCACTTTAGCGGCCAGCTGAGTAAAACGCGCTTGCGCCTCCTGATCCGAAGCGGAGAGCCGTGCGGCGATGGCCGGCGCCATGATTTGTTTGCGCACATTGGTGTCGCCGCAGATGGGACAGACCACCAGCCCGGCGGCGCTTTGATCTTCATACGCCTCGGAATCGGCGAACCACGCCTCGAACGCGTGATTATGCGAGCACACGAGGGCGTAGCGGATCATGACGGTTGCGCCGGCTCAACGCGCGGCGGCGCGGCGTCGGTGTCCTCGCGCACGTGAAAGGCGCGGTCATGGCGCAAGGAGGGCAGCTTGGCGCGCACATGATCCACCTGCCCCAGATCCAACCGCGCCATCAACACGCCCGGTTCATCATGATCAAAGTGCGCTACCACCGCGCCCCAGGGATCGACCACCAGCGAACGCCCCCAGGTGGAGCGGCCGTCTTCATGAAGGCCGCCTTGGGCCGGCGCGAGCACAAAGGCCTGAGCCTCGACCGCCCGCGCGCGCACCAAAAGCTCCCAATGGGCCCGGCCAGTATGGCGCGTGAACGCTGCGGGCGCGGTGATCACGCGCGCGCCGGCATGGGCCAGGGCGCGATAGAGGTGGGGAAAGCGCACATCATAACAAATGCTCAGCCCCATAGGGCCCAGAGGGCTGGCGGTGACCACCGCTTGTGAGCCGGGGCGCACGGTGGCGGATTCCGCATAGGTCTCCCCCGCCGCCAACGTCACATCAAAAAGGTGGATTTTGTCATAGGCGGCCGGGCGCCGACCATCCGGCGCAAACAAATACGACCGGTTGGCGACGCCGCCATCTTCAGCCCGCACCATGAGCGAGCCGGCCAACAGCCACACCTTCAGCTCCCGAGCCAGCGCGTCGCAACGTTGATAGACCGGGTCCTCGCTCGGCTGTGTCACCGCCGCGCGCAGGGCGTTCGGATCACGCTGGACGATATTCGTCGCCTCCGGCGTGGCGATCAGCGTCGCGCCTTGGTTCGCCGCCTTGCGCACAAACGCCTCGACGGCGTCGGCGTTGGCTTGGGCGTCAACGCCGCTGCGCATTTGAATGAGAGCGACCGGCGTGCGCTGGCTCATGCCTGCGGCGCTCCGGCCAAAAGCGGGTCGAGGCCGCCGCGCCGCTCCAGCGCGTGCAGATCATCGCTGCCGCCCACATGCACATCGCCGATAAAAATCTGCGGGAAGGTGGAGGCGCCGCCGCTGCGGGCGATCATCTCCGCGCGCGCTTCGGGGCGTTCGGCCATGGAGATTTCCGTCACCGGCGCGTTTTTCGACGCCAGAAGACGCAAAGCGCGGGTGCAAAAACCGCAAAAAGGCGTGGTGTAGATGGTCACAGGCTGCACGGGGCGATCCGTCCTTTTCAATGCGCGGGCATTTTGCAAGGCAGACGCGGCCCGCACGCGTCAGCAAAGCGTCGTCGCGCACTGGCGCGCCCTCTTATGTAAGCGGGTCTTCCAAACGCACAACGCGCGCCAGGCTCACCGTATCCACGCGCATAGCCCCCGCGCGCTTGAGAACCCGCGCACACGCCGCCAGCGTCGCGCCGGTGGTCATCACATCATCCACCACCAGCACACGCTTCCCGGCCAGGCGCGCCCGCGCGCCCTGCGCCACCTGGAACGCCCCCGCCACATTGCGCCGGCGGCCCTTGCCGCTGAGGCCGCCCTGGCTCGGCGTGTCGCGGCGACGCACCAGGATATCCGCATCCATCGGGCGGCCCGATTGAGCGCTGAGGGCCTCAGCGAGCAACGCCGCTTGATTGAACAAGCGCTGGCGCAACCGTTTGGGGTGCAAGGGCACGGGGATGATGAGATCGGTCTCCCGCAAGCGATCGCCTGCGGCCGCCGCCATCCAGCGCGCAAAGCTGTCGAGCCCGTCGGCGCGTCCGCCATGCTTGAACGCCAGGATCATGGGCCGACTGGCTTCATCATACAGCAGCGGCGCGACGGCGCTGTCGAAATCCGGCGTCCGCGCAATACAGGCCGCACACCACGTGTCCGCGCCATAATCGGCCGCGAAAGGTGCGCCGCATCGCGCGCACCAGGGCGATGCGAGGAACGTCAGGCGCGCCCAGGCCTCGGGGCTCAACCGGCCGGGCGCGTCCACGGGCGCATTGCTCAGTAGGCAACGCGGCGGCAGCAACAGATCAGCCCCCCGTCGCGCGACCCATGTCACACCGGCCAGCCCGCGCTGCGCCCAGTTCTGCGGTCGCCACAGCCGCATCAGCCGCGACGATCGGGAGCCCTGCGGGCGGGTCACGCTTGCGTGCGGCGCGCCGCGCATCGCCCTCGTTTCGCCGGGCGCACGCCCCATATGCGTTGCATGACACCCTCCGCCCCGCCCAACACGCCCGCCGAAGACGCCCCCCGTGGGCGTGACACGCCGCTGGTGTTCGACCGCGCTCTGGTGCGCCGTCGCCGCCAGCGCGCCGCGCGCCAGGCCGACGGCGAGGCCTACTTTTTGCGCGATCATGTGGTGGATGATCTCCTCGATCGTCTGTTCGCGGTCAATCGTGTCTTTGACACCGGCGTGGAATGGGGCGGCGGCGGCGCCTTGGCGCGGCGTTGGCGTGAGGATGCGCACGCGCAGGCGAAAGTCCGTTGGCTGGCCAGCGCCGATCTGACGGCTGAACATCTGCGAGGGCTGCCGGCGGGCCTTGCCGCCGATGAAGAGCGGGCCCCCTTGGCGGACGCCAGCGTCATGCTGATCGCGGCGCCGCTGTCGCTGCATCTTGTGAATGATCTGCCGGGCGCCCTGGTGCAAATCCGCCGTGCGTTGCGGCCCGATGGCCTGTTCATCGGCGCGCTGTTTGGAGGCGCGACGTTGCGGGAACTGCGCGAAAGCCTCCTGGCGGCGGAGGCCGAGCACGGCGGCGCAGGTCTGCGCGTGGCGCCTTTCGCCGATGCGTTGGACATGGCGGGCTTGCTGCAGCGGGCGGGTTTCGCCTTGCCGGTGTCCGATCGCGATCGGCTGACGGTGCGCTATGGCGATCCGCTGTCGCTGCTGAAGGATCTGCGCGCCATGGGCGAAACCGCCGCTATGACGGGCCGGACGCGCCGGCCGCTGACGCGCGGCCTGCTGCTGCGCATGGCCGAGATTTACCAAGAACGCTTCGCCGATCCGGACGGTAAAGTGCGCGCCACCTTCGACATTGTGTGGGCCACGGGTTGGGCGCCGCACGCCTCCCAGCAAAAGCCCCTGCGCCCGGGCGCGGCGCAGACGCGCTTGGCCGATGCGTTGGGCGTGCGCGAGCACTCGGCGGGCGAGAAGGCGGGACGCTAACCCCCTGGTGCTGCCAGGCGATCACGCAGGTGAGCGGCCAAATCGCGATCAAGGGGCGGCATGTCCCAGCGGTGCAGCTGATCCGCAGCCGCCCAGGCGATCTCTTGCCCTTCGAGGCCGCGCGCCAGCCCATCCCAGCGGCGGCAGATATAGAGCAACAGCACGATATCGCGTCCGTCCGCCGCGCCGGCGTCTGGGCCCGCAGCGTCCGCCGGCCCCGCCGCCCGGCGCGCCGCGCGGGCCGCACGATGGATGGCGCTGGAGGCAAAGGCGAAGGGGTCGAGGCAGGTGGCGCAAGGCTCCACGCCTAACTCTTCACGCAACTCGCGCAGCAACGCCCGCTCGGGGCTTTCGCCGATCTCCACCTTGCCGCCGGGAAACTCCCACAAGCCGCCATGGTGCTTATGGGCCGGGCGTTGGGCCAACAGAACGCGCCCATCGGCGTCCAACACCGCGGCCGCCACTACCAGCAGGGGGCTGGCCGTGCTTACGCCGGGCGCGGTCATGGGCCAGCGCCCGCGGCGCCCGGCTCCGCCGCGTCGTCGGCTACCGTCCCGGCGCCCACATGGCGCACAATGCGCGCGCGGCTGGCATCGGTCAGATCCGCCATAAGTTGGGCGCGGGCCTCCTGGCGCAGCCACTCCGCCAACTGCGGACGCAACTCTTCAAAGGACTGACGGCGCCGAGCGCGACGATCCTCCACCTTCACCACCTGCCAACCAAAGCGGCTGCGGAACGGATCGGACACCGCCCCGACGTCCGTGGCGAAGGCTGCGTCTTCAATCTCCCGCAAGGGCAGATCGCCGCGGCCGAAATAGCCCAAATCCCCGCCCTCAAACCGTGTGGCGCCATGGATGGATCGCTCCAACGCCAATTGCGCGAAATCCGCCTGCGGCTCGCGGGCCAGCGCGGCGATGGCGCGCGCCTCCTCCAGCGCGCGCACCACGATCAGGCGTGCGCGCACCTCCTCACCCGGCCCAAAGCGCAGCCGCTCCTCATACAGTTTGCGCAGCGCATCCTCCGCCACGCCGGCCGCCTCCGCCTGCTCCACCAACAGATCATACAAGATGGCCTCGCGCGCCGCGGCCATGCGCCGCCGCGCTTCGGCGCCTTGATCAAGGCCCTGGCGGCGCGCCTCCAACGCCAGCAAGCGCCGTTGAATCAGCCAATCCAGCACGTGGGCGAAGCGGTCACTGGAGGGCTCCAACGGCTCCAACGGACCCACCAGCCCCATCTCCTGGCCGGTGCGGCGCACATCGGAGACGTAAATCGGCGTGCCGTTCACCTCCGCCGCCAGGGCGTCATCCAAGCGCACCAGGGCCGAGGTGAAGGGGTCCTCCTGGCCGACAGGCTCGCCCTCACCACACGCCGTCAGGGCCGTCGCGAGGAGAAGCAAGGCCACAGCCATCCGAGGCAGTGTCATCATGACAGGCTCCTTGGCATGATCCCGACATCCCGGCGTGAACGTCTCGGCGCGCGGGCCACACAGACTTGTAAGACAGCGTCATCGCCTGCATTGACTTAAGGAAACGCGGTCCTTAAGTGACCAGCACGGCGCTGTCGAGGCGAAATGAACGTTTTGCTTGCGGCACGCGGCCGCCTAAGCCCTGGCGCGACGCGCGGGCGTCGGTGATCAAGGCTCAACAATGCTGCAACTGGTTCGCAAAGTCATCGGCTCTTCCAATGATCGTGCGCTGCGGCAATTCCGCCCCCGGATCGAGCGCATCAATGCGCTGGAAAGCGAATTTGAAGCGCTGACCGATGGCGAGTTGCGCGCCAAAACGGTGGAGTTCAAACAGCGCTATGAGGCTGGTGAAACCCTCGACGCCCTGTTGGAGCCGGCCTTCGCCGCCGTGCGCGAAGCGGCCAAGCGCACATTGAACCAGCGCCACTATGATGTGCAGCTTATGGGCGGCATGGTCCTGCATTCCGGCGCGATCGCGGAGATGCGCACCGGCGAGGGCAAGACGCTGGTGGCGACGCTTCCGGTGTATCTCAACGCGCTGACGGGGCGCGGCGTGCATGTGGTCACGGTCAACGACTACCTGGCCAAACGGGACGCCGATTGGATGGGCCGGGTCTACAAATTTTTGGGCCTCGAAGTGGGCTGTATCGTCCACGGTCTGACCGATGTGCAGCGCAAGGAAGCCTACGCTGCGGACGTGACCTACGGCACCAACAACGAATTCGGCTTCGATTATCTGCGGGACAACATGAAGTATGCGCTGGAGGACATGTGCCAGCGCGGGCACCATTTCGCCATCGTCGACGAAGTGGACTCCATCCTGATCGACGAAGCGCGCACGCCGCTGATCATCTCCGGGCCCACCGATGACCGCTCGGATTTCTACAAGATCATCGATGAAGTCATCCCGCATCTCAGCGAAGAGGATTACGACCTCGATGAAAAACACCGCTCGGTGGCGTTGAGCGAAGAGGGCAGCGAACGCATTGAAGAACTGCTGGTGGAGCGCGACCTCATCGCTGAAGGCGGGATGTATGACATCTCCAATGTCTCGGTGGTGCACCACGTCAACCAGGCCCTGCGCGCCCATAAGCTCTACAAACGCGATAAAGACTATATCGTGCGCAATGACGCCGTCGTCCTGATCGACGAGTTCACCGGCCGCATGATGGAAGGCCGGCGCCTGGCGGAGGGGCTGCACCAGGCCATCGAAGCCAAAGAACAGGTGTCCATCCAGCCGGAAAACCAAACACTGGCCTCGATCACCTTCCAGAATTACTTCCGCTTGTTTGAAAAGCTCGCAGGCATGACGGGCACCGCCGTCACGGAAGAATCCGAATTCCTCGACATCTATAAGCTGCGGGTGTTGGAAGTGCCCACCAACCGCACCGTGCAGCGCATTGATGATGAGGACGAGATTTACCGTACCTCGACGGAGAAAGACGCCGCCATCCTTGAGGAAGTGCAGGAACGCCATGCGGCGGGACAGCCCCTCTTAGTGGGCACCGCCTCCATCGAGAAGTCCGAGTTGCTGTCGACACTTTTGAAGAAAGCCAAGATCAAGCACCAGGTCCTCAACGCCCGCTATCACGAGCAAGAAGCCGCCATCATCGCCGAAGCCGGGGTGCCTGGCGCCGTCACCATCGCCACCAACATGGCTGGACGCGGCACCGATATTCAGCTCGGCGGCAATGTGGAAATGCGCCTCGCGCAATGGGTCGAGGAGGCGGAAAAGCGCCGCGGCGAACCGCCAGAACCCGATGTGCTCCAGCGCGCGCGCGACGCCATTGAGCGGGATGTGGCGCAAAAACGCGAAGAAGCGCTCGCCGCCGGCGGGCTTTATGTGATCGGTTCCGAGCGGCATGAAAGCCGGCGTATCGACAATCAGCTGCGTGGACGGACGGGCCGTCAGGGCGATCCGGGCCGCTCGCGCTTCTTTGTGTCGGTGGAAGACGATCTCATGCGCATTTTCGCGCCGGAGCGTATGAACGCCATCATGAAGGGCCTGGGCATGCAGGAGGGCGAAGCCATCGCCCACCCCTGGATGACCAAAGCGCTGGAAACGGCTCAGAAAAAAGTCGAGCAGCGCAATTTCGAATACCGCAAAAACGTCCTCAAATATGATGACGTCACCAATGATCAGCGCAAAGCCATCTTCGAGCAACGCGTCGAGTTCATGAGCGCGCCGGATGTGGCCGACGTTCTCAAGGACATGCGCCAGGAGTTGGTCGAGGACATGGTGGCCCGCCACATGCCGCCGAAGGCTTACGCGGATCAGTGGAACATTGACGGCCTGACCGAGGACGCCCATGGCTTGCTCGGCATCACCGCACCGGTGAAGGACTGGGCGGCGGAAGAAGGCATCGGCGCAGACGATATCGCCGAGCGTCTCACGCGCATGGCCGATGAGCACTATGCCCGCAAAGGCGCCGAGGCGACGCCGGAGTTCCTGCGTCGGGCCGAGAAGCAAGTGCTGCTGCAAACCATCGACATGCACTGGCGCGAGCATTTGCAGCAGCTGGATCATCTGCGTTCGGTGATTCATTTGCGCGGCTATGCCCAACGTGATCCGCTGAACGAATTTAAGACGGAAGCGTTTGCGCTGTTTGAGTCGCTCTTGCAGAGCCTGCGGGCGGACGTCACGCGCATCATGATGAACCTGCAAACCCAAGCGCCGCCCGCACCGCCGCCGCCCCGGCCGATGATGGAAGGGCGCGGCACGGGGCCTGGGGATGCGCGCCCGGCCGCGCCCGCTGCGGCGCCCATGGATCATGTCACAGGACGGGCGCGCCCGCGCCGTCGCCCCGCCGCGGGCGCCCCGGCC
>CAZGCB010000038.1:0-21960 GCA_964524065.1 uncultured Caulobacterales bacterium
CTGCTCACGGGTGGTGGCGAACAGGAAATAGCTTTGGTCCTTGGTGGGATCGACGGCCCGGTGCAATTGCGGCCCGCCGGGGCCCGTCTTGCGCTGGATGTAGTGGCCCGTCGCCAAGCACGCCGCACCGAGATCGCGGGCCGTGCCCAGCAAATCTGCGAATTTCACCGTTTGATTGCAGCGCACGCAGGGAATCGGCGTTTCGCCGGCGAGATAACTGTCGGCGAAGTCGTCCATCACCGATTGGCGAAAGCGGCTCTCATAATCCAGGACATAGTGGGGGACGCCCAAACGCTCAGCCACCTGGCGCGCATCATGGATGTCCGCCCCGGCGCAACAGGCGCCCTTTTTGTGGATCGCCGCACCATGATCGTAGAGCTGCAGCGTGATGCCCGCCACCTCATACCCGGCCTGGGCCAGAACGGCGGCGACGACGGAGCTATCCACCCCCCCTGACATGGCGACGACGACGCGCGCGCCCTCGGGCACGCCGTCCAGCCGAAAAGCGGCGGGGTCGTCCAGCAGAGCGTCACAGGCCGGGGCCGGACGCGCCGGCGCTATCGTATCGGTCATGGGTCTCAGCCTCCAGCGGGGTCAAGGCCCGCAGCAGGAATGTGCTGAGACGGATATACGAACGCCGCGGCCGTGGGTTCAAGTCGGGCGTGTGATGTCTGCGTTAGCGTAAGAGGTTCAGCAGCGAGGATTCGCGGATGGAGTTGAACGCCGACGCGGCGGCTTCAATCTGCACCTGGGCTTGCGCGAGGGCGGTCGCCACCTCCGCCAAATCGGCGTTCTCGATATTGCCGGCGAGGGTTTCGAAATAATCGGCCTCATCGGACATGCGCGTCAGCGCATCGCTGAGGCGGGTTTGGTTGTTCCCGTTGACCGCCGTCGCCTGGTTCAGCGTGTCAAACACGGTGTCCAGTTCTGTCAGACGCGCCTGCAAGAACGTACGGTCGGCGTCATCGAGCTGACCTTCAAGGGGATCGGCCTGGTCATAGTCATAAATGCGCTTGAGGACATTGAAGAACTCGCGCGACAGATCTTCCGCCAAGGGCGCCGCGTCAATGGTGATGTTCGGATCGATTTTGGCCTGGGGCGGCCGCTGTGCGTTGTCAAAAATGTCGCCCATATTGGCGACGGGCGGCAAGGTGGCCAGTGATGTGGCGTTGACCGGCAGGGTATCTTCGCTGACCCCCGAAAAGACATAGCGCCCGATATCGGTCTGGTTCATGGCCGCGACTAAAGAGCTGAAGGTATCGCCCAACACCTGACGGAGATTGTCGCCGCGGCCCGTGGTGAAGGCGTTGTTTTGGATTTCGCTGCGCAGATTGTTCACCGCGTCCGCGGCCATGGTCAGGGCTGTGTCTTGCGTGCTTAACCGGCGCTCCAGGTCCCGCCCGGAGCTGGCGAAGGATTCCGCGCGGGCCTGGAAACTGCGGGCCGAGAACAGGGCTTTCACGTCGCGGTCGAAGCCTTTGAGGTCGTTGGCGACCTTTTCTGAGCCGACCTGGCGCTGGGCGTCGAACAGATCCAGCTGCGCCGATTGGATGTCCGAGGCGGCGAGGCTGTAGATGGTGCTGGTGGCGATGCGCATCGGACGTCTCCCGGGCCTAGCGGATCAGCGACAACAGGGTGTCGGTCATATCTTGCGCCGCCTGAATCAGGCGCGCGGCGGCGTTGTAGGTCTCTTGGAACCGGGTGAGACGGATCAGCTCCTCATCCAGGTTCACGCCCTCCACCGACGCCCGGCGCTCATCGGCCGCGGTCTGGAGTTGCTGTGACACCTCCAGCGTGGTTTGGGCCGTGGCGGCCCGCGACCCCACATCGCCGGAGAAACGACCGACATAATCCGCCGCGCTCGTGGTGAGCGCGGCGATGGCGCCGGCGCTCGACGCGGGCCGGCGATCATTGGCGGCGATGCGCAGCGCCTCCGCGCCCGCCCCATCGCCGGGCCCCGTGATCACATTGCCGATGGCATAGCTGGCGTCATCGAGATCCAAACGCCCCAGCGCCAGACGGGTCGGATCCGCCGCGATAGCCGCGTCCACCGCGAGCGTTCCAGCGCGTTCGGCGCGCGTTCCCTCGCCCAAGCCAAAGAAATCCGAAAAGCTGAGCCCCGTATCGGCGCGCTGGGTGGTGTCGTCGCGCACCGCCAGGCGGGCCCCTTCATAGCGGGCATCGGGCGCGAAACTGAGCTCGCCCTGGGCGTCGAGGCCAAACGTCCCGAACGCACCGAGCCCCGTTCCCAGGGCGTTCATGGCGTCGAGCACGTCGTTCATGGTGCCGGCCGGGGGCGCCGGCATGGCGATGGTGACGTTGGTCAGCACATCCCCGTCGGCGCTGTTCAACTGCAAGGTCAGTTCTGAGCCCGGGGTGAACCGGTGCGCATCCGCCGGCGCCAAGCCCGTCCGGTACTGTGTTGGAGTGCTGGCGCGCACCACATCATTGAGACCGAAAAAGTGCGAGAACCCTTGGCCATTGCGATCCGACGGCGTCGTGGGGTCTTGGGTGATGGCGACGCCCTCTCCCGGCGCGCCGCTTAGCGTCATGACGCCGCCATTCAAGGTCATCGTCGCGGCGCCGAGGCCGTTGAACTGCACCATGAAGTCGTTGATGGTCGTTGCCGGCGCGCCCGCGAACGAGACGGCGCCGCCGCCATCAAGACGCAACTCCTGCGTGTCGAAATCGATGGCCACGGTATGGGCGAGCGATCCGTCCGCCCCCAGCACTGACACCGTGGCTTGTCCCGTGAAGTTCAAAAAGTCATTGCCCGTGAGCCCCGTATTGCGCCCGGTGAGCACATTGGGCGGCGGGGCGGCGATGTTGTCGTTGTGCGCGGCGTTGAGGGTGTCGGCGGTGAGGGCCGCCAATTCCCCCAACTGCACGGAAATTTGCGGCAAATCCTTATCGCGGACGTCCAACAACCCCCGCAGCTCGCCGCTGCTCACACGATGATCGAGGGCGGTCTGAGGCGTGTTGGGGTAAGCCACCATGATGGGGTTGTACACCACGCCCGCGCCCACGGCGCTGGAGCCGACATAGGACAAGACCGCCGCGTCCTGCGCCGCCAGCATCACGCCATCCCGGGTGCGCACCTCGACCGCGCCGCTGGCGGTGCGTGTGGTGCGCACATCCATGTATTGCGCCAACTCATCGAGGGTGTTCGCCAACTGGTTTTCCGCGCCCGAGGCGTCCGTCCCGCCGGCGCGATCGCGCACGATCATGGCGGACAATTCGGGAATGCTGGCGAGCAGTGTATTCACATTGCTGATGACCGCGCTGATGCGGCCGTCCGTCTCGCCCCGCAGATCATCCAGCTGCGTGCTGATAGCCCCATACTGTTGAAACAGCATGTCGATATCCGACAGCACATTGTTGCGATTGGTGATGTTGGCCGGATCGTTGCCCAACACCCCGAAGCTCTGGAACAAATCATCCAGCTCCGCCGACAGAGTGCTGTCGCCGGTCGGATCGTCGAAGGCCGCCTGGGCGCGGTCCAAAAAGTCCGATCGCTGCGCCGCCGCGCCGGCGTCCGCCGCCGCTTCACGCGCGGTGTCGACAAGGTAGGCGTCGCTCACCCGCCGGATCGCCTGCACTTCAACGCCGTTGAGGTCGCTGCCGACCACGCGGGGGGCGAACTGGACTTCTTGGCGCGCATAGCCGGGCGTGTTGACGTTGGAAACGTTGTTGGAGGCCGTCCGCATCCCGATCTGCGCCGCGTTCAACGCCGACAGCGCCGAAGACATCATAGTGTTGATCGACATGGCGCACCCTCCGCCGGCCTCCGCGCTCCCCCATGGAGCGGGCGCCTGCGCGAGTCGTGCTTCAAGCCCTGGGCCAAGCCCGCCGCTCGCCGGGGCGTGCTCGCGTTCGCCCGCCGCATAAGCGATCGCACCGCGCGCCGCCCGGAGGCGTCCGCCCAAGACCGCCGCAGGCACTGGGCAGATGGCGCCCAGCCGGACCATTCTTGCCGGGCGCCTTTGTCGCCCTGGGCGCGCTTTCAGGCCGCGCGTCGGGCCTAAGGCGTGGTGTTTCCACGTCCTGTACGGCTGGCCTGGGCTTTGCTGAGGCTTGGCGTGTCGGGTTCGGCTCGACGTCGCCGGACGGGCGGCTCGCCCTCGCAGAAGCGAACCCACCATCGCTGAGGGATGTTGCGTGGAGATTTCTGTTTTCGCGGGTCCGCCCGTTGCGCGTGGGCCGTCCCCAAGCCCTTTGGACGGCGCGTCAGGCGATGCCTTCGCCGCGGCCTTGCCCAAAACGGCGCAGGAGCGCACGCCGGCGTCGGAGCCGGATTCTCGCGCGGATGAGCCCGTGCCCGATAGGGCCCCCGACGCGCCGCGGGAGGCCGACCAGCCCGTTGACCGCGATGCCCCGCCACACGACGACGCCGCCCAAGAGCACAGCGCGGGCGCAGACGCTGAGGACAGTGCAGCGGATCGCGTCGCCGACGACACGGCGGTCGCCGAACAGGGCGCAGCCGCCGCCGCGATCGTATCGGCGCCGCTGCGGGATGCGCCCGCGCCGCAAGGAACCACGGAGGCTCAAGTCTCCGCGCCGCGTCCAGCCGGCGGTGCAGGCGGCGCGCCCGCGGCAGACCCCATGGGCGCCGGCGGTGAAGCGGCGCAGACCGCCACGCCCGAGACCGCTGGGATGGATGGCGGCGATCCCCTGCCCGCCGCGCTCGCCGCCGCGAGCAAACCCAAAGGCCACATGGGCGCCGCCCGCGACGCCAAGCCATCGGAAGCGGCCGCCTCGGCGCCCGCGCCGCGTTCGCTCGCCAGCGCGACGGCGTCCCCCGCAGCCCTCGCCAGCCCGTCGGCATCAACGGGCCAAAGCCATCTGCCGCCTCTGGAGCCGGCGTCCGGCTTGGGCGGGGAGGCGGTCAACACGGCCGACCCGCTCTTGGGTGAAGGCGATGGGCTGGGCGCGACCGCCCTCAACGGCCGGGGCGCCTCCGCAGCGGTTGACGCTTTGCGGCTTGGGGCCGGGCCGCGCTTGGAGGCCGCCGGCATCGCAGCGCTGGCGACGCGCATCGCCCAACGCACCGCCGAGGGCGCCACACGCTTTGAGGTGCGGTTGGATCCGCCGGAGCTAGGGCGCGTGGACGTCAAACTGGAGGTGGACCGCAGCGGCAAAGCCCAAGCGCTGTTGTTGGTGGAGCGGCCCGAAACGTTGTCTGAGCTGTCACGTCAGGCGCGACAGCTGGAGCGCGCCTTGGCGGAAGCCGGCGTGGATGTGGACGCTGACGGCCTCACCTTTGGCTTAAGCGATGACGCCGCGCCCGAGGGCGACACGGAGGCCGACCACGACCCTGCCGGCGACGGGCCGCCGGGCTCATCATCCCACGGCGCCAAAGACACAAACGCCGGCGCCGCCGGCGACTCCATCGCCCTTGCGCCCACCACCCAACTCCACGGCTTCACGGTGCTGACATCCCCCCGGTGGGATGTGCGCGCCTAAGCCGCCCTTGACCCCTTCAGCTCTGGGAGATCGCCATGATTGACGCGCTCGAGCGCGCAGCGCCCGCCTCCGACAGCACCGCCGCGGCGGCGACCTTGTCGGAAAACTACGACATGTTCTTGGTCATGCTGACCGAGCAGCTGCGCAACCAAGATCCGTTGAACCCCACCGATGCAACGGAATTCACCAATCAGCTGGTGCAATTCTCCAGTGTGGAGCAGCAGATTCTGCAAAACCAAAACCTCGAGCAGCTCATCGAAAGCCAGAATATCAGCCTCATCACCGCGGCCTCATCCCTGGTGGGCCAGGAAGCGGCTCTGAACGGCCCAACCGCCAGCCTCACCGATGGGCGGGCCGTGTGGCGCTATGACGCCCCGCCCGAAACGACCGAGCTTGTGGTCACCATCCGTGACGAGAATGACGACGCGGTGCGCACCACCACGCTGCAGCGCGAAACCGGCGGCGCGGACTTTGTCTGGGATGGACGCGATAATGACGGCAATCGGCTGGCGGACGGCGTCTACAGCGCCAGCTTCTCCGCTGTTGATCAAAACGCCGACCCCGTGCGTGTGGCCGTCGCCGGCGTGCATGTGATTGACGGGCTCGACTTCTCCGATGGGGTGAGCCCCGGCCTCATCGCGGGCGGCGACATCCGCCAGATGAGCGACATCCGCCGCTATATCGGCCGCGACTTCTAGTCCACCGCCCCCGCCCCTTGTTTGTTGTGCGTCTGTTTGTTTGCGTCAGGAGTCTCCTATGAGTTTGACTTCAGCCTTGTCCGCCGGCACGTCCGGGCTTCTCGCCCAATCCAGCGCCATGGCGGCGATTTCCGACAACATCGCCAATGTGAACACGGTGGGCTACAAGCGCACCGACACGCAGTTCTCTCCCTTGGTGAAGATCGACTCGACGAACACCACCTACAGCGCTGGCGGCGTGCAGGCGCTGTCACGTCGCTTGGTGGCGGAGGACGGTCAGCTGGAATCCACCAGCTCCGGCACCGATATCGGCATTCGTGGGCCCGGCTTCTTGGTGGTGAGCGACGATCCCGCCGCCACGGTGACATCCGGCTACAAGTTCACGCGCGCCGGCTCCTTTACCGCCGATGACAACGGCAATCTGATCAACACCGGCGGTTACTATCTGCAAGGCTGGCCGGTGGAGGCCGATGGCACCATCAACGCCCAGGCGGCCGATCTCACGCAGCTGGAAACGGTGAACATCACCGGCATCACCGGCGCGGCCGAGGCCACCACCAATATCCAGCTGAACGGCACTTTGGAGGCGGACGCCGCCATCAACGCCGCGGTGACCGCCGGCACATACAACCCCGCGGTCCTGGCCAACAGCATGGCCGGTTATGACGAGGCCGCGGGCGCCGGCGTCGAACCCACTTTTCCGCCCGTACCGGTCACCATTTTTGACAGCCTCGGCATTCAGCGTTCGGTGAACTTCGCGTTTCTGAAGGGGCCGGCCGCCAACCCCAATCTCTGGTTTGTTGAAGCCTATATCAGTCCGGCGACCGATGTGGACACGACCGGCACAGGCTTTATCGGCGGGCAAATCGCCACGGGCGCCGTTCAATTCAACTCCGACGGCACCATCAATCTCGCCTCACCCAACACCACCTTCCCCACCAGCATCAC
Organism: uncultured Caulobacterales bacterium; assembly: GCA_964524065.1. Classification (GTDB taxonomy): domain Bacteria; phylum Pseudomonadota; class Alphaproteobacteria; order Caulobacterales; family Maricaulaceae; genus CAZADA01. The sequence continues at coordinate 7,110 of CAZGCB010000038.1, forward strand.
GCTAAACGCCTCGGCGGCCGGGCCCGTGGGCGCGACCCCGGCCTGGGACGTGAATCTGGGTGTCGCCGCCCAAACCATCGCGTTGGACTTAGACGGCGGCACCTCCACAGGCGGGCTGGCGCAATTGGGCGGCGACGTCTCCAGCGTGTCCGGCGATCCCGATGGCGCGGTGTTCGACGATCTCGCCGGCGTGGAGGTGGATGATGAGGGCTTTGTCGCGGCGCGCTTTGATAACGGCGTGGTGCGCCGGCTGTATCAGTTGCCCGTGGCCACCTTCCCCAATCCCAACGGCCTGCGTCTCACGGACGGTGCGGCGTTTGAAATCACCAACACCTCCGGCGGTTTCACGCTGAACCCTGCGGGCGTGGCCGGCGCCGGACTGCTGGTGCCCGCCACCCTGGAAACCTCCACCGTGGATTTGGCCGAGGAGTTCACCGGGCTGATCACGACGCAGCGGGCATACTCGGCGGCCTCACGGGTGATCACAACAACCGATGAAATGCTTTCAGAACTTATCCAGATTATTCGATAGTAAAATACGCAAAATACTCGAAGTTAAAGGCAAAAGAACTTTGCCTACCTCGCATTAAGAGAGTTTCGAGCGTCCGTTTAGCAATCCCTCAATTCACTCTCGTCTATGATGCTCACAGATTTAGGGAGGTCTGTCGTCATGGTTGAACGGCGGAACGTGCGAGAGCATGTGGTGATCGGGCCGGACGGGGCTCCGCTGACATTGGCGGACTTGCCCAAGCCGAGCACACGGCGGTGGGTGATCCGCCGCAAAGCGGAGGTGGTGGCGGCCGTGCGCGGCGGGCTCATCAGCCTAGAGGAGGCGTGCGAGCGCTATTCCTTGACCACCGAAGAGTTTCTGTCCTGGCAATCCGCCATCGACAGGCATGGCATCGCCGGCCTGCGCGCCACGCGGATCCAAGACTACCGCTAGAGGCAGTAACGCAGCGGTTAATCGGCTGCGGTATCTTTATGTTACATTGATAATATTGCGTTTTTCAGCGTCGATTTAATCTCACTCTTACGGCGCCTGCTGCAATTTCTGCCTAGTGGACGCGGCAAGCCTGCTGCGTCACGAGCGGCGGGCGGCGCGCACTGTGAACGTGTTTTTTCGACAATTGGCGCAGCTGGGCGCGGCGCGTTTGATCGTCATGTTTGGCGTCGCGGCGGGTGTGGCGGCGGCGCTCGTGATGATCAGCTCCGGCGTCGGCACGCGCTCGCAATCGCTGCTGTTCGCTAATCTGTCGCTGGCCGAATCCGCCCAAGTGGCCGAACGCTTGGAGCAAGCCGGCCTCACCTATGAAATGCGCGCCGGCGGCACAGCGATCTTTGTCGATTCCGAGCGGGTTTTGGATGCGCGCTTGATGCTGGCGGCCGATGGTCTGCCGGGATCGGGCTCCGTCGGCTATGAGATTTTCGACAGCCAAGACGCCCTCGGCGCGACGCAATTTGTCCAAAACGTCAATCGCATCCGTGCGTTGGAGGGGGAGTTAGCGCGCACCATTGCGCGCGTGGAGGGCGTTGCCTCTGCGCGCGTGCACCTCGCCATCCCTGAGCGGCGTTTGTTCGACCGCGAGGCCTCCGAGCCCACCGCCTCGGTGTTTTTGGAGCTGCGCGGCGGGGCCCTTGGCGCACGCAACGCGCGGGCGGTGCGCAATTTGGTGGCCAGCGCCGTACCGGGGCTCAAAAGCGGACGGGTCACCATTCTCGATGCGGAAGGACGCCTCCTCCATGACGGCGCCGCCGAGGGCGAAGACGTGATGATGTCGGCCGCCATGGAAGAGCGCAAAGTCGCCTATGAGGAACGGCTGCGCCGGCGCCTGCTCGATTTGGTGGAGAGCGTGGTGGGCCTCGGCAACGCCCGCATCCAAGTCAACGCCGAGATGGATTTCAACCGCATCACCGAACGCCAGGAGATCTTTGATCCCGCCGGCCAAGTCGTCCGCTCCACCCGCACCGAAGAAAACACCGCTGATGAGCGTGATCGCGAGGACGACGGACAGGTGGGCGCGGCGCAGAACGTCCCCGATCTTGCCGAGGCCCCGGCCGACGGATCGGCCCGCACCAGCGAATCCGCCAGCCGCGGCGCAGTCGAGGTGATCAATTACGAAATCTCCAAACGCACCCGCAATGAAATCCGCGAAGTGGGCGCGGTCACACGCCTCTCCGTGGCGGTGGCGGTGAATTTCACGGCGGAACAATCCGAAGAGGGTGCGGCGCTCAGCCAACCGCGCACGGCGCAAGAGATGGAGCAAATCGCCGCCCTGGTGCGCTCGGCCATCGGCTTTGACGCCGCCCGCGGCGACACAGTGGAGGTGGTCAATGTCGCCTTCGCGGCGCCCGCTTTAGGGCCAGCCGGCACCGCCGCGCCGCCGCCCATGAGCTTCACCACCAATGATGTGATGCGCGCTTTGGAGCTTTTGGTCCTCGCTGTGGTGGCGGTGATGGTGATTTTGCTGGTGGCCCGGCCGTTGCTGAAGGCCGCCGGCGGTGGCGGAACGGTGGTCATGCAGCCCCAGGAATTGGCCGCCGCCGGCCCCGCCGCGATCGGCGCGGCCTCGGATGTCCCAGCGGCGCCGGGCGGCCCGGTGGAGCTGATGTCGCCCGACGACATGGACGGGGAGGAGATGATCGAGGTGGCCAATATCAGCGGCGCGCTGAAGGCCTCCTCCGTCACCAAAGTCTCCAAGGTGGTCCAGCAGCACCAGGACAAATCCGTCGCGCTCCTGCGCAACTGGCTGCACGAAGGCTAGGAGGCGGCGATGGAAGACGAAGACGCAAAAGGCGAGCCGCGCCATATCGCGGACCCCACCACCATGTCAGGGCCGGAAAAGACCGCCGTGCTGCTGCTCGCGCTGGGCGAGGAGGCGGCGCAGCTGTGGGCCGCCCTTGATGATGAGGAGGTGAAAGAAATCTCCCACGCCATGTCCACGCTGGGCCAAGTGCCGGCGGTGGCGGTGGAGGCCCTGTTCGCCGAGTTTGTGGGCCAGTTGTCATCGGTCGGCACGCTGATGGGCACCTATGAGACGACACAGCGGCTGCTGGAATCGTTTCTGCCGGGCGAAAAAGTCGAGTCCGTCATGGAGGAGCTGCGCGGTCCCGCCGGGCGCACCATGTGGGACAAGTTGGCCAATGTGAATGAGGCGGTGCTCGCCAATTATCTCAAGAATGAATACCCGCAGACGGTGGCTGTGGTGCTGTCCAAGGTGCGCCCGGAAAATGGCGCGCGCGTGCTGGCCGCGCTGCCGGAGGATTTCGCGCTGGAAGTTGTGATGCGCATGCTGCGCATGGAGCCGGTGCAGCGGGAAATCCTCGAGAAAATCGAGGCCACGCTGCGGAACGAATTCATGTCGAACCTGGCGCGCACCAACAAGCGCGACAGCCATGAGGCCATGGCGGAGATCTTCAACAATTTCGACCGCCAGACCGAGAGCCGCTTCTTGGCGGCGTTGGAGGAGCGCAACCGCGACTCCGCAGAGTCCATTCGCGCCTTGATGTTCGTCTTTGAGGATTTGTCCAAGCTCGATCCCGGCGGGGTGCAGACGCTGCTGCGCGCGGTGGAAAAGGATCAGCTGGCGCTGGCGCTCAAGGGCGCCTCCGACACGCTGCGGGATTTGTTCATGTCCAACATGTCCGAGCGCGCCGCGAAAATCATGCGCGACGATATGGCCGCCATGGGCCCGGTGCGCCTGAAGGATGTCGACACCGCGCAACAGACCATGGTCCAGGCCGCCAAGGATTTGGCGGCGAAAGGTGAAATCATGCTGGCCGAAAGCGGCGGCGATGATGAGTTGGTGTACTGATGGACCCCGTGCGCAAATTCACCTTCGACACCGAGTTCGATGTGGCCGGGCGCGTGGTGCGGGCGCCGGTGCGGGAGAAAAAGCACTTCACCAAAGAGGACGTGGAGGCCGCCCGCCAGGAAGGCTACGCCGCCGGCGAGGCCTCGGCGCTGGCCGCAGCGGAAGCGGAAATCGCCGCGGTGCTGGCGCAATTCGTGGCGGCCCTGCAGGCCGTGCAGGCGCGCTTGGACCATGAATCCCATGCCTTGCGCCGCGAAGCGGTGGATGTGGCGTTGGCGGCGGCGCGCATTGCGGCCGGCGAAGCGTTAGCGCGTTTTGGCGATGCGGTGGTGCTGGGGCTGTTTGACGAGGTGGCCGACCATTTGCGGGCCGCCCCACGGGTTGCGGTGTGCGTCGGCGGCGATGAACAGGGTGACAAACTCCGCAACCATCTCGAACAGGCCGCCGAAGCGGCGGGCTGTGCGGCGGCGCTGCGTGTGACGCAGGACGAGGCTGGTGCGCCCGGCGATGTCGCCATTGCGTGGGAGGCCGGCAGTGTGGATCGCGCCCTCACCGACATTTTGGCGGACATCCGCGCCGCCGCCGAACGCTGGCTGACCGCCCAAGCGGCGGGCTTGGACACACCGCACGCCGCGCAATTGAGCTTGTTCGACACGCTGGACGCCACAGCGTCCACGACACAGGAGGCGCACCATGGCGGATGAGAACAGTCTTGATTTGCCGGAGTTCGATGATGGCGGCGACAAAAACTTGCCGGCCCCGGCGGACGCGCTGACCGGGGACGAGAAAGTCGCGGCGGATTTGGAGCCGGTGTTCGACGTGCCGGTGCACATCTCCGCCGTGCTCGGCAAGACGATGGTGGATGTGAGTTCGCTTCTACAGCTCAACCAAGGCTCAGTGCTCGAACTCGACCGCAAGGTCGGCGAGGCCATCGACATCTACGTCAACAATCGCCTGGTCGCCCGCGGCGAGGTGGTGGTGGTGGACGATCGCCTCGGCGTCACCATGACGGAAATCATCAAAAGCGGCGACGCCAGCTAACCCGCCTGGCGCCGCATAGCGTCTCCCTCCCCTCCAGCTTCGAGTTCGGCCCATGCGTATTCTCATTGTCGGCGCCCTTGGCGGCCATATGGCTGCGGCCACCAAGGCCGCCCTCGATCGCGGCGCGAAAATCGCTCAGGCCGACACCATTGAGGCGGCCACCAAGGCGCTGCGCAATGGCCATGGCGCGGACTTGTTGTTGGTGGATGTGGCGCTGGACATCGCCGCCCTCATCGCCGCCAACACGGCCGAGCGCATTGCTGTTCCGGTGGTGGCCTGCGGCGTCGATCCCGCACCGGAGGAAGCGGCCGCCGCCATCCGCGCCGGCGCGCGTGAGTTCATTCCCCTGCCCCCGGACGCGGATTTGATCGCGGCGGTGCTGGCGGCGGTGTCCGACAACGCGCGCCCGGTGATCGCGCGCGATGACGCCATGCGCCAGGTGCTGCAGCTGGCGGACCAAGTGGCGCCCTCGGACGCGCCGATTCTCATCACGGGGGAATCCGGCGCCGGTAAAGAAGTGATGGCGCGCTACGTCCATGAACGCTCCAAGCGTGCGGACAATGTGTTCATTGCGGTGAACTGCGCCGCCATTCCAGAGAACCTCTTGGAATCTGAACTGTTTGGACATGAGAAGGGCGCCTTCACCGGCGCGGTGGCCCGGCGCATCGGCAAGTTTGAGGAGGCCGATGGCGGCACCCTCCTCCTCGATGAGATCTCGGAGATGGATGCGCGCCTGCAGGCCAAGCTGCTGCGGGCGATCCAGGAGCGGGAAATCGATCGCGTCGGCGGCTCGGCGCCGGTGAAGGTCAATATCCGCATTCTTGCGACCTCAAACCGCGATTTGGCCGAAGCGGTGGAGCAAGGCGTGTTTCGCCAAGACCTGTTCTTCCGGCTGAATGTGGTGAACCTCGCTTTGCCGCCCTTGCGCGCGCGGCCCCATGACATTGAAGCGCTGGCGGAGCATTTCGCCGCCAAATACGCCAAGGCCAATGGCTTGGGGGTGCGCCCGTTGTCGACAGACGCCCGCGCGGCGCTCAAAGCGCGCGCTTGGCCGGGCAATGTGCGTGAGCTGGAGAACGCCATTCACCGCGCCGTGCTGCTGGCCGACGGGAGTGAGATCGGACCCGACGCCATCCGCACGCCCGACGGCGCGGCCTATGGCCCGGGCCCCAGCGCCACCGACGGCGCCGCGGCGCGGGCCGCGGCGGCGGCCACGACCGCCGAGGCCGCCCTCATCGCCGGCGGCGCCCTGGTGGGCCGCACCGTGGCGGAGGTGGAGCAGGATCTCATCCTCGACACGCTGGACCATTGCCTGGGCAACCGCACCCATGCGGCGACGATCCTCGGCATCTCCATCCGGACGCTGCGCAACAAGCTGCGCGCTTATATCGACGCAGGCGTGCCCGTCGCCGCGCCGGGGGAAACCCGTCAGCGGGCCGGTGAACGCTAGGCGAAGGGGCGGACGCGCGCATGGCTGACACCTCAGCACCCGATAGCAGCGCCAGCGGCGGTGCAAACCCGGACCAGGTGGGCGGCGCCGGCGGCTTTAATCCGCGTGCGCTGCTGCGTCACGCCATGCGCGGGGATGTGGCTTTCGGCCTTGGCATTCTGGCCATCATCATGATGCTGCTGCTGCCGATGCCGGCCTGGTTGCTGGATATCGGCCTCGTCATCTCCATTGCGCTGTCGGTGCTGGTGCTGATGACGGCGCTCTTCATCAAGACGCCCTTAGAGTTCACCGCCTTCCCCACTGTGCTGCTCGTGGCGACGATGTTGCGGCTCGGCCTCAACATCGCGTCCACGCGCTTGATTTTGTCGGAGGGGCAGAACGGGCCCACCGCCGCCGGGGACGTCATCGCCGCGTTTGGCGGCTTCATCATGCAGGGCAATTTCGTCATCGGGGTGATCGTCTTCATCATCCTGGTGCTGGTGAATTTCATCGTCATCACCAAGGGCTCCGGCCGTATCGCGGAGGTGGCGGCGCGCTTCACGCTCGACGCGATGCCCGGCAAACAAATGGCCATCGACGCCGACTTGTCCGCCGGCCTCATCACTGAAGATCAAGCCCGACACCGCCGTGCCGATCTGGAAGCGGAAAGCAATTTCTTCGGCTCCATGGACGGCGCCTCCAAATTCGTGCGCGGCGACGCCATGGCGGGGATCCTCATCACCGCCATTAATCTGGTGGCCGGCATGATCATCGGCGTCGCCCAGCATGGCATGGGCTTTGGTGAAGCGGCCGACGCCTATAGCCGCCTCACCATCGGCGATGGGTTGGTGAGCCAAATCCCGGCGCTGATCATCTCGGTCGCCGCGGGCATGTTGGTGTCCAAAGCCGGCGTGAAGGAGGGGGCGGACAAGGCGCTGGTGTCCCAGCTCACCGGCTATCCGCAAGCCTTGGCCATGGTGTCGGGCGTGTGCGGTCTGGCGGGCCTGTTGCCGGGGATGCCATTGATTCCCTTCGCGCTGCTGGCGGTGGGAAGCGGCTACGCCGCCTATTGGTTCGCCAAACGTAAGCCGCAGGAGGCCAGCGGCGCCGGCGGCGCCCTCGCCCCGCCTGGCGCCGCCGGACACGTCCCGGCCGAGGGGGCGGCCCCCGAAGGCGGCGACGCGCCCAAGGACCCTGAGCCCATCGCCAATGCGCTGGCGATCGATCAGCTGAAAATCGAGCTGGGCTATGGCTTGTTGCCGCTCATCAACGAGGTGGACGGCCACAAAATCACCGACCAAATCGTCGCCCTGCGCCGACAGCTCGCCCAGGAGCTGGGCTTTGTCATGCCCTCCGTACGGATTTTGGACAATCTTGCTTTGGGCAATGACGCCTATCAGATCCGGGTGAAGGAGATCGAGGCCGGCGAGGGCGCGCTGAAGCTACGTCACCTCCTGGCCATGGACCCGGCCGGCGGGCCGGTGGATTTGCCCGGCGAGGGGGTGCAGGAGCCCGCCTTCGGCCTGCCGGCGCGCTGGATCGACGACGCCCTGCGCGAAGAGGCCACCTTTCGCGGCTATACGGTTGTGGATCCGGCCACGGTGCTCGTCACCCACCTCACCGAAATCATCAAGGATCATATGGCCGAATTGCTCGGCTATGAGGAAACCGAGAAACTGTTCAGCGACCTGTCAGACGAGATGACGACGCTGCTGGACGCCACCACGCCCCAGCACATCAGCCGCGCCGGCATTCAGCGCGTGCTGCAGACCCTGCTGAAGGAGCGCATCTCCATCCGCGATCTCAGCGCCATTTTGGAGGCCATCGCGGAAATCGCGCCCACCACGAAGGATCTGGTGCAGATCACCGAGCATGTGCGCGCCCGTCTCGCGCGCCAGATCTGCCACGCCCATCGCGCGCCGGATGGGGCGCTGCCCATGGTGACGCTGTCGCCGCAATGGGAGCAAGCCTTTGCCGAAGCGCTGATCGGCGAGGGCGGCGAACGCCAGCTCGCCATGGCGCCCTCCCAGCTGCATGAGTTCATCCAGGCCGTGAACGGCGCCTTTGACGAGGCCGGGCGCGCCGGCGACGTGCCGGTGCTGCTGACGAGCCCGATGGTGCGCCCTTATGCGCGCAGTTTGATGGAACGGTTCCGCCCCACCGCCGCGGTGATGAGCCAGAACGAAATCCACCCCAAGGCTAAGCTGCGCCAAGTGGGCATGGTCTAGATCTCCGCCCTGCCCCGCCAGCGCCGCCAGGCCCACCGGCCAAGGCCGATCAGACTGATGGCCAGCCAAAATACCTCAATCATGAAGGAGGCGAGGTTGAAGGTGTGCAGCAGCGAGATCAGAATCAGCCCCGCGCCCAGCGCGTTCAGCGCTGAATAGATCAGACTGTCCGCGGACAGCCGGCCGATCTGCAGCGCGAAATATGTCCCCACGATGAACGCGACGCCGAGCATCCCCACCAGATCGGTGAAGGTCATGACCTGCATCCACGCCGAGGGCCCGCTCATGCGTCGGCTCCAGACGGGTCGTGCGCCGCAACCTCATGCCCTGCCTCGCGCAAGGCGGCGATCGCCGCCGGCAAAGCCTCCGCCCGCACCAGGATGTAATCCGTGTCGAAGGTGGACAGCGCAAACAGACTCACCCCGGCCTGCGCCAAAGCGCCGGACAGGGCGGCCATGATGCCGGTGAGCGCAAAATCGAGCGGGCCGTCCACCCGCAGCGCGCGCCAGCCCGCTTCGGTACGCGCGCCCTCCAGGTCAAGCGTCTCCAGCGCCACCAGCGACAGCTCCTGCGCCGTGCGGGTGACGCTGACAAAGCCCGCATGCGTCAGCCAGTCCGGGTCAATGGGCGCGTCGGGCGCCAAGCGATGGATGGCCAGCGCCCCGTCCAACACGCAAAGGCGCAGGGGCGCGACCGACACCGCCACGCTTAGGCCTGCATGGTCCAACCTTCCACACCCATGGCCGCCTGGCGCACAGCTTCGGTCATGGTGGGATGGGGATGAATGGTGCGCGCGATGTCCTCAGAGGACGCGCCAAACTCCATGGCCAGCACAGCTTCGGCGATCATTTCGCCGACGCCGACACCGATCATATGCACGCCGAGGACTTCATCGGTTTCCGCATGGGCGAGGACTTTCACAAAGCCCTCGGTTTCATGATTGGTGCGAGCGCGGGAGTTGGCCAAGAATGGAAACTTGCCTTTCTTGTAAGCAACGCCCGCTTCTTTCAGTTGTTCTTCGGTTTTGCCCACCGCAGCCACTTCAGGATTGGTGTACACCACCCCCGGCACCACATCATAATTCACATGCCCGGCCTTGCCGGCGATAATCTCCGCCGCCGCGACGCCGTCATCCTCGGCCTTATGGGCCAGCATTGGGCCATGGATGCAGTCGCCAATGGCGAAAATATTGGAGACATTGGTGCGGAAATGCTCGGTTTCGATGAAGCCGCGCGGATCGGTCTTGACGCCCACCGTCTCCAAGCCAAGGCCCTGCGTGAACGGCCGACGCCCGATGGACACCAGCACCACATCCGTCTCCAAGGTGCGCGCCGCCCCGCCCTGGGCCGGTTCGATGGTGACCTGCACCGCAGCGCCGGAGGCGTCGACGCCGGTGACCTTATGGCCCAGCTCGAACGTCATGCCTTGCTTGGCCAAAGTGCGCTGGAATTGCTTAGAAATCTCGCCATCCATGCCCGGCGTGATGCGGTCGAGAAACTCCACCACGGTCACCTCAGAACCCAGACGCCGCCAGACCGAGCCCATCTCCAGCCCGATATAGCCCCCGCCAATGACGATCATGCGCTGCGGCACGGCCTCCAGCGACAGCGCGCCCGTCGAGGACACCACGCGCTTTTCGTCAATCGCCACGCCCGGCAGGCCCGCCACTTCCGAGCCCGTGGCGATGACAATGTTTTTGGCGCTGAGGGTCTGCGGCGCGCCGCCATCCAGCGGCGTCACCATCACGGTGTTCCGGTCGGCGATGGCGCCGGCGCCGGGGATATAATCCACCTTGTTTTTCTTGAGCAGGAACTCCACGCCCTTGGTGAGGCCGTCCACGGCCTCTTCTTTTTGGGACAGCATTTGCGGCAGATCCACCTCCACCGCGCCATTCACCTTGATGCCCATTTTGGCGAACTCGGTCTGGGCCGTCTCATACAGTTCCGAGGCGTGCAGCAGCGCCTTGGAGGGTATGCAGCCCACATTCAAACACGTCCCGCCAAGCTTGCCGCGCTTTTCCACGCAGGCGACCTTCAGGCCCAGTTGGCCCGCGCGGATGGCGCAGTTGTAGCCGCCGGGGCCGCCGCCAATGATGACAACGTCATAGGTGTGATCTGCCATGGGGACACTCGTGGGAAGGAGGTGGGGACGGTTTTGTCACGCTTGAGGTAGGCCCCCTGGACGGCGCGGTCAACGCGCGGCGCGGCGTCTGTGAACAGCCTTAGGTCGGCCCCCGGCGACACCGCGCTGATTGGCGCCGCGTTCGAAGGCCGTGCGTTAAGGCTGAATCAGGGAGGCGGGTCGTTATACTCAGCATCATGTTGTTTTCCCTGCACCTGCCCAAAACCGCCGGCACGGCCTTTCGCCTGTATTTGGAGGCCAATCTCGGACGGCGCGCGGCGTTCGCCTATGGCGCGGGAGCCAAGGACAGCGCCGGCCTGCAGCCGGCGCGCACATGCTTGGACGACGGCGATCCCGTTGGGGCCGCCGCGGCGCTGCAGCAGGCCGACATCGCCTTTATTCACGGCCATGACACCGCCCGCTATCTCCCCGCGGCGCCGCGAGCGCCCGCCATCACATGGCTGCGCGATCCGTTGACGCGCCTGGTGTCGGAATTCTTGCAACTGCAGCGTAAGCCGGATGTGCCGCACTTTCTTGCCGGCGCAGTGGCTGCGGGACGGTTGTCCCTGGCCGATTTCGCGGAGCAAACGGCGCCGTTCTACGACACGCACTGGCAAAAGCTTAGCGCTGGGGAGCGGCCCGTGACGGCCTTCCTCGCCGAGTCCCCCAAGGCCGCCGCCGCAGTGTTCGCACAGGTGTTGGATTGGCGTGGCGCGCTGCCCACGCGGAACATGACGCCGGCGCCAGACGCCGCGCGGGCGCAGGCTCTGATCGCGAGCCATGGCGGCTTGCGCGAGGGCCCGTTGGCGGCGGACTACGCCCTGTACGACCCTTGGCGGCGCGCCTGGGAGCGGCCAACGGCGGACGCCCGCTCCGGCGCCGCCCTGAGCGCCGCCGTCCTGGCCGCCGCCGTCCTGGAGGAGGACGGCCCAAGCCCCACAGGCGGCGGCCGCGGGCTCAGCCTGCGACGGCGGCTGGGCCTGTGGCGCGAACACCTGCAACGTCGGGCGTAATCCGCTGCGCCCGACGCCGAGCGCCCCCGTCGCGCCTCTTAAAGGTCGAGCACCAAACGCTCCGGATCTTCAATGCATTCCTTGACGCGCACGAGGAAGGTCACTGCCTCTTTGCCGTCAACAATGCGGTGATCATAGGTCATCGCGAGGTACATCATCGGTCGCGCGATCACGTGGCCGTCGCGCACCACAGGACGCTCCTCAATGCGGTGCATGCCCAAAATGCCCGATTGCGGCGCGTTGAGGATCGGCGTGGACATGAGCGATCCGTACACACCGCCATTGGACACGGTGAAACTCGCGCCCTGCATGTCGTCCAGTGAGAGCTGGCCGTCGCGGGCCCGCCGCCCCATTTCAGCGATGGCTTTCTCCACGCCGCCCAGCGAGAGCTGATCGGCATCACGCACCACCGGGACCACCAATCCGCGATCGGTACCGACGGCGACGCCAATGTTGTAGTAATTCTTATAAATAATGGAGTCGCCATCAATCTCGGCGTTGACCGCCGGGACGTCTTTGAGCGCTTGGATCACAGCCTTCACGAAAAAGCCCATAAACCCAAGCTTGATGTTATGCTTTTTCTCAAAGTCGTCTTTGAACTTTTTGCGCGTCTCCATCACAGCGCCCATGTCCACGTCGTTAAACGTGGTAAGCATCGCGGCGGTGTTTTGCGCTTCCTTCAAACGCCGGGCGATGGTTTGACGCAGACGTGTCATCCGCACCCGCTCCTCGCGCGGGCCTTCCTGGCGCAGGGCCGTGGGCTCGGCCTTGGCGGGCGGAGTGGCTTGCGGCGCGGCGGCCCCCGCCTGGGCGCGCTCTTCGATCACGCGCAAGGCGTCGCCCTTGGTGATGCGCCCGCCCCGACCACTGCCGGAGATTTGATCCGCGGACAAATCGTTCTCCGCCATGACGCGACGGGCCGCCGGCATGGCCCGCCCGGCGCCGGCTCCATTGGCGGCGCTTGTGCTGGTCGGCGCGGGGCTCGGCGTCGCGGGGCTCGGCGTCGCGGCTGGGGCCGGCGCGCTCGCGGCGGAGCCGGCGCCGGTGCGCAAGCGGGCGACGACGCTGCCCACCGACACAGTGTCCCCTTCGGCGACGACAAGCTCCGCGACGACGCCGTCTTCCGGCGCGTTGATCTCCACCGCGACTTTATCGGTCTCGATTTCCACCAGCGGCTGATCCTTGGTGACCGCGTCGCCCACATTCACCAACCAAGACCCCACGGAGCCCTCGGCCACGGACTCGCCCATTTGTGGGATTTCCACATCAATGGCGCCGCCTGCATCCCCCACGGGCGATGGCGCGGCGGACGGAGCCGCGGTGTCCGCCGCGGCCGGAGCGGACGCGGCAGGCTGGGCCGGGGCCGCGCCCTCGCCGGAGCGAACGCGCGCCAAAATGGCGCCAATCTCGACGGTGTCGCCTTCAGAGGCGACGATTTCGTCGATCACGCCGTCTTGGGGCGCGTTGACTTCCAGCGTGACCTTATCGGTCTCCAGCTCCACCACGGGCTCGTCTTTGCGGATCGCGTCGCCGGGCTGTTTCATCCAGCTTGCAACCGTCGCTTCGGTCACCGATTCTCCGAGGGTCGGCACCACGATGTCCGCCATCGTCGTTTCCTTTTTTTCGCTTGCGTGCGCCGCTGGAGCGGAGCGCTGCGCGTTTACACGCTCAACGCCTCGTCCAACAGCTGTGCGCGTTCGGCCAAGTGTTTCGACATCAGTCCGGTGGCGGTGGAGGCCGCCGCCGGACGTCCGACATAAAGGGGCCGGGTGTGGGTCGCCCCGACTTTCCCTAAGATGATTTCAAGATTGGGCTGCATGAAGGTCCACCCACCCATATTCCGCGGTTCCTCCTGACACCAGACAAATTCCGCCTGGGGGAAGCGCGCCAGCTCTTTGCGCAGCGATTGGGTGGGCACGGGATAAAACTGTTCGACCCGCAACAGATAGACATCATCAACGCCGCGGCTTTCCCGCTCTTCCAGGAGATCGAAATAGACCTTGCCGGAGCACAAAACCACGCGGCGGATGTCAGCATCGGGACGTAACCGCAACTCCGTGATGTCGGCCAGGCCCTCATGGCGCGCGCCCGTCGCATCCGCATCATCCCACAAGACCCGGTGGAACGAGGAATCGGGGCCCATAGCGGCCAGATTCGACACGCACTTCTTGTGACGCAGCAACGATTTCGGCGTCATCAAAATCAGCGGTTTGCGGAAATTGCGGTGCATCTGCCGGCGCAGAATGTGGAAGTAGTTGGCCGGCGTGCTGCAATTGGCCACCTGCATATTGTCTTCCGCACACAGCTGCAGGAACCGCTCCAAGCGCGCCGAGGAGTGTTCCGGCCCCTGCCCCTCATAGCCATGGGGCAGCAGCACGACGAGGCCCGACATCCGCAACCATTTGCGCTCACCCGAGGAGATGAACTGATCGAAAATCACCTGAGCGCCATTGGCGAAATCGCCGAATTGAGCCTCCCACAGCGTTAGAGTTTTGGGATCGGCGAGCGAATAACCAAACTCAAACCCCAGCACCGCCTCCTCCGACAGCATGGAGTCGATCACTTCATAGTGCGCTTGGTCTTCGCCAAGATGATTGAGCGGCGTGTGGGGCTTTTCGGTGTTTTGATCGATGATGTGCGAGTGACGCTGGGAGAAGGTGCCGCGTCCGGAATCCTGACCGGACAAACGCACCGCAAACCCTTCGTCCAAAAGGGTGGCGAAGGCCAAATGCTCCGCCGTGGCCCAGTCGATCCCCTCGCCGGCGTCAATCACCTCGCGCCGCCGATCAATGATCCGGCGCAGCGTGCGATGGCTTTGCACCGCATCGGGAATGGTGGTCACGCGCCGGCCCAGATCGCGCAGGCGGTCCATCTCCACATCGGTGGAGCCCCGGCGATCGCCGTCATCGGGCAAGGTGAGACCCGACCACACGCCTTCCAGCCAATCGGGCTTGTTCTTGCGGTATGACTTGCCGGCCTCAAACTCGGCATCGAGGAAGTCCTCAAACTCCCGCACCCAGTCCTCAACCTCCGCGGCGGTGACCAAGCCCGCCTTGATCATACGCTGGGCATAGATTTCGCGCGTGGTCTGGTGGCCTTTGATCCGCTGGTACATGAGCGGCTGGGTGAAGGACGGATCGTCGCCTTCATTGTGGCCATAGCGGCGGTAGCAGAACATGTCGATGACCACGTCTTTGCCGAACAGCT
>CAZGCB010000039.1:0-3300 GCA_964524065.1 uncultured Caulobacterales bacterium
GCCCGCGCCCGCCGCACCGCCGCCCGCACTTCGGGGTGCAGCTGGCTGAGGGCGTAGGGCTCCGGCCGCGCCGCCGCCGCTTGCGGTTCTCGTAGAGTGGTGATGTTCGCGCGCGCCGTGTCGGCGTGACGGCCGCTGGGATACTGACCCAGATACGCGTTATACGCGGCAATGGTGTTCGTGCGTTCTGCGAAACGAAAGGCGCTGTCCTCCGCCTCCCGCGCGGCTCGGGCCGCTGTCGCCCGACGTTCGCTTTCCAATTGACGTTCATGCGCGGCGTGTTGCTGGCTCATAAACACCCAAACGCCCACGCCGCCGCCCAGCAGAAGCATGATCAAAAGCATGGCGCGCAGGGCGCCGCCGCGCTTTTTCGGGGGCTTGTTTTCGTCTGTCTCAGCGTTCGGCGTCGGGTGGGGTGGCGTCTGCGCGTCGTCAGGGCCGGTGTCGGCGCCCATGGCGTCCAACTGCTCGCGGACGAAACCGGCGAACAGGCCGCGGGGATGGTTCCTTAGAAAGAGTTTCAAGGCGGCCGCGGTTTCCGCCAATTGCGCGGCCTTAAAGGCGTCCAGCTCCGAATCGGCGGCTTGGGCTTGCGGGCTGCGCGGGCCGAAGCGGGCTGCGCGCCCAATGCGCTGCTCCAAGGACTTCACCAGCGACAAGAAGCCTGGATGGGTGAGCCCGCTATCCCAATCGCTCAGATCATCGGCGTGGATGCCGCCAAAACCAAACGGCGGTTCTGCACCATCGAGCCGCGCGGGGTAGAGCTTGCCTTGGCGTTTGGCGTGCGTTGCTTCATCGAGAACGAAATCGCTCTCAACAGCTCGTTCGCTCCATAACACCACCACGGCGTGGCATTGATCGATCACCTCGCGAATGACCTTGCGAAAGCGGTCGCCGGAAAGTAGCTGGAAGTCCCACCAGACGGTGAAACCCATGTGCTCTAACGCGTGGGCGAGTTGTTCGGCCTTGGCCCGATCCTCGCGCTTGTAAGAAATGAAAATGTCCGCCATCCGCAGCCCCATTTACGGCGTCGCGTCAGGTGTATCATGACAGCAGCGACCGCGAAGCCCGTTGTATCAAATAAGGGCAAGCGCGGCGCCGCTCTCACACCGCCTCGAGGAAGCTGTCGATGACCTTTTTGCGGCCGGCTTTGTCGAACTCGACTTCGAGCTTTGTCCCATCGGCGGCAATGACGTTGCCATAGCCGAATTTGATGTGGAACACGCGCGCGCCGAGGGCGAACGCGGCGCTTTCGGCGCTGTGCGCGATCAAACGTCCATCGCCCTCAATCACCGGCGGGACCCGGCGTCCGCCTGACGCGTGGGGCTGACTGTTTTGACGCATGCGGCGCATGCCGGGGCTGTCATAATTGGCCTCGAAGGAGAGCTGCGTTTCCGCCAGCCCGCCGCCCGCGCCATAGCCGCCGACCGGATCATCATAATAGCCGGTGTCCGATTGCGCCTCGACATGATCCGGCGGCAATTCGTCAATGAAACGGGAGGGAATGACGGACTGCCAGCGCCCGAAAATCTGCCGATTGGCGGCGAAGCAAATCATCGCCCGCTCGCGTGCGCGGGTGAGGCCGACATAAGCGAGGCGCCGCTCCTCCTCCAGCGCGGCGTTGCCGCCCTCATCCAGCGAGCGCTTGGAGGGGAACACCTCCTCCTCCCAGCCGGGCAGGAACACCAGCGGAAACTCCAGCCCCTTGGCGGCGTGCAGCGTCATCAGCCACACCTCATCGCCGTCGCTCTCGCCCTGATCGAGTTCGGCCACCAAGGAGACGTGCTCCAGATACGCCTCCAAGCTGTCAAAGGCGCCCATGGAGCGCACCAGCTCTTTCAGATTGTCGAGCCGCCCGGCCGCTTGCGGGCTCTTGTCGGCGCGCCACATGGCGGTGTAGCCGCTTTCATCCAGCACCAGCTCGGCCAGCTCATCATGACGTTTGTGCGCCGCTTGTTCGCGCCAGCGCGCCAAATCCGTCAGCAGGAGGCGCAGCGCCGTGCGCGCCTTGCCGCGGATTTCATCGGTCTGCACCACATTTTCCGCCGCCCGCATCAGCGACACGCCAGCCCCGCGCGCGGCGCGCTGCAGCTTTTGCACGGTCGTGTCGCCAATGCCGCGCTTGGGCGTGTTGATGATGCGCTCAAAGGCCAAATCATCATCGGGCGAGCGCACGGCGCGCATATAAGCATGGGCGTCGCGGATCTCGGCGCGTTCGAAAAAGCGCGGTCCGCCGACGACTTTGTAGGGCAGGCCGAGCATCAGGAATCGATCCTCAAAGGCTCGCATCTGCCAGGAGGCCCGCACCAGCACGGCGCACTCGCGGCGCTTGCGGCCCTGGGAGGTCCAGTTCTCAATGTCGTCGGCGACAAGCCGCGCTTCAGCCTCGCCGTCCCACACGCCGCGCAGCTGCACCTTCTCGCCGCCTTCGGCTTCGGTCCACAGCGTCTTGCCCAGGCGTTCGCGATTGGCGCGGATCAGGCCGGATGCGGCGGCGAGGATGGCTTGGGTGGAGCGATAATTTTGCTCCAGCCGGATCACTTGCGCGCCGGGAAAGTCCTTCTCAAAGCGCAGAATGTTGTCCACCTCCGCGCCGCGCCAGCCATAGATGGACTGATCATCATCGCCGACGACGCAGAGATTTTTCGAGCCTTGAGCCAATAAACGCAGCCACAAATACTGAGCGCTGTTGGTGTCCTGATATTCGTCCACCAGAAGATATTTGAAGCGTTTGTGATAATCCTCGAGGATGTCTGTGTTCTCTCGGAAAATCTTCAGGTTCAGCAGCAGCAAATCGCCGAAATCCACGGCATTGAGCACCTGCAGCCGCTCTTGATAGATCCGGTAAAGATCCGCGCCGCGCCCATCGGCGAAGGCCCATTTGTCCTCATCGGGAACCTGATCCGGCGTCAGGCCCTTATTCTTCCAGCCATCGATCAGGGCTGCCAGAAGCCGGGCCGTCCAGCGTTTGTCGTCCACGCCTTCGGCCTGGATCACCTGCTTCAGCAGGCGCAGCTGATCGTCCACGTCCAAGATGGTGAACTGAGGACGCAGCCCCGCCAATTCCGCATGACGCCGCAAAATCTGTGCGGCGACGGAGTGGAAGGTGCCGAGCCAGGGCAGGCCTTCGGTCGGCTCGCCCATCAAGGCGCTGACCCGCTCGCGCATCTCCCGCGCGGCCTTGTTGGTGAAGGTCACCGCCAAAATCTGCGAGGGCCAGGCGCGGCGTGTGTCGAGAATATGCGCAAGGCGCGTTGTCAGCACACGGGTCTTGCCCGTGCCCGCGCCGGCCAGAACCAA
>CAZGCB010000039.1:3400-21851 GCA_964524065.1 uncultured Caulobacterales bacterium
TGCGACAGCGAACGGGGCGCAGACATCGGCGCGCCGGTCCGGGCGATGCTGGAATCACTCATCGGCGCAGTTTAGCACGCACCACGCCGAGGCGAACGGCCATCCCCAGGCTTGAGCGCCCGATGCCCGTATACGCCGGCTAAGACGCCCGTGCGCGTCCCAACAACCACACGCGCACCGCGCTCGCCAAGGAGCGGTCTGGCGCGCCTTGGGCCCGCGTCGCATCGATATCCGCGATGAGACGCGCCAGAGACTTACCGGCTTCGTTCGCCTCGGACTCCAACGCGTCCCAGAACTCCGGCTCCAACGCCAAGCTGGTCTTGTGACCGGCAATCGCTAACGATCGTTTGACTAAGTGCTTACTCATCAGCCGCCCATACGCGGTCTCTAGCCCAACCCGTTCTCAGATCGGTTCGACCGCCCGCCTTCTCCAAAGGGCCATGGACACACAGGCAATCGATAGCCGCCGCCGATATGTGTCTTGGGGAGTAAATGATCATCGAGTTTGGGCTGAGACAAGAAGCCATTACAGTGATGCTGTGGTAAATACAGCGATATGATTAATTAGTAAACGGCTTTCGCGAAGAGAAGCGGAGTGGCGATTTTGAGGCGTTGGAGACTCAGGCGCATATTCAGTTACCGTATTTGAATTCGCTTTAAGCATACCGTGTTTCAGGAAATGCGATACATTTTCCGCCGATGACGGAGGGGGCGCTCACCAGTGGCGCTGCAGCGGTTCGCGCGCATCTGCTGCGCAGGTTTTTCCCGTGAATCACGAATCAGCGCGGCCGATTCGCCTGCGCCAGCCGGCCGCCCACGCGGAGGCCGGCGCACGCTCGGGCGCGCGTCTTGATGGTGTCGCGGCGTACAAAGACATGCGGTGTCGTGTCCAGCCGGCGGGGGAGGCGAGGCCGGGAACGATCAGCGTGGTGTGATCATGAGCTCCGGGCGCACCACGCGATCAAACTCCGCCACATCCACATAGCCCAAAGCCAGCGCCGCTTCCTTCAGAGTGGAGCCTTCCGCATGCGCCTTTTTCGCGACTTCGGTGGCTTTGTCGTAGCCGATGGTCGGAGCGAGCGCCGTGACCAGCATCAAAGAGCGCTCCATCAGCTCCTGGATGCGTGCGGTGTTGGCCTCCAGGCCCGCCACGCAGCGATCCGCGAAGCTGATGGACGCATCGGACACCAGCGCCACCGATTGCAACAGCGCGTAAGCCATCATCGGCTTGAACACATTGAGCTCGAAATGGCCCTGGCTGCCCGCCAGGCTGAGGCCGGCATTGTTGCCCATGACCTGCGCGCACACCATGGTCATGGCTTCGCATTGGGTAGGGTTCACCTTGCCCGGCATGATGGATGAGCCTGGCTCATTAGCCGGCAGCGACAGTTCGCCCAGCCCCGAGCGTGGGCCCGAGCCCGCCAAGCGGATATCATTGGCGATCTTAAACAGTGCGGCCGCCGTCGCGTTCAGCGCGCCATGCACAAACACAAAAGCGTCATGGGCCGCTAAGGCTTCGAACTTGTTGGGCGCGGTGTTGAAGGGCAGCCCTGTCATCTGCGCCACATGCGCCGCGAACGCCTCCGCGAAGCCTGGCTTGGCGTTCAAGCCCGTGCCGACAGCGGTGCCACCCTGCGCGAGGGGCAGCAAATGGCGTGCGGCGTCGCGAAGGCGCTCGATCGCGCTCGCGAGTTGTGCGGCATAACCGGAGAATTCTTGTCCCAGTGTCAGCGGCGTGGCGTCTTGCAAATGGGTGCGGCCGATCTTGATGATGTCCGCAAAAGCGTCGCGCTTGGTGGCCAAGGCGTCATGAAGATGCTGCAAGGCCGGCAACAGGCGGTGATGAATTTGCTCGGCCGCCGCGATGTGCATGGCGGTGGGAAAGGTGTCGTTGGAAGACTGGCTACGGTTGACGTGATCATTGGGGTGCACAGGGGTTTTAGAGCCGATGACGCCGCCCAACAGCTCGATCGCGCGATTGGCGATCACCTCATTGGCGTTCATGTTGGATTGCGTGCCGGATCCGGTTTGCCAGACCGACAGCGGGAAATTCTCATCCAGCGTGTTTTGCGCCACCTCGGCGCCGGCTTGGGCGATGGCGTCCGCCAGCTCAGGCTCAAGCGCGTCGAGATCTTTGTTCGCCAGCGCTGCGCAGCGCTTCACCACGCCCAAGGCGCGGATCATGGAGGGCGGCATCCGCTCCGCCCCGATGTTGAAGTTAATCAGCGATCGCGCGGTTTGCGCTCCCCAATAGCGGTTGGCCGGGACCTCCAGCGGTCCAAAGCTATCGGTTTCGGTGCGCATGGCCGTCATGGATCGCCCCTTGGTGTGCGTCGCGCGTCGAATATATCAGCGCGAAACAGTGGTGTGGACACGGCGAACGCCGCCTGTGCGGTCTAACCGCGGTGGCGGCCGAACACAATCGCAAAGCGGGGCGTGCCCGAGGGCGGCAGGGCTCGTGGTGGGCCAGGGTCCCAGCGACGACCCAGCGCCCCCTCAGCAGGGAAAGTCACGCGGCTTGCGACCATGTGCATGCTTCGTTCTCGCGAGCCGGCGTGTCCAGAGCGCTGGGTGTGAACGCGCTGAAATCGCCGCGCAGAGCGTCAAACATGGCGGCGCGGGCTTGCTCTTTCACTTCCGCCCAAACGCCAAGCTCCGTATGGCAGGAGGGGCAGCGGACCGGCGCGTCATCGCGCGCATCACAGGGGGCCGTGACGCGGCCATGCCCGCACGCGCCGCAAATCATCGACAATTCAATCTCGGTGGTCATCATGCCCATGGGATCAGCTCCGGGGGTTCGAATCAGAACGTGAGTAGAACAGAACACAAACGACTGAGTCGCGCAACGGAGCTTTCGTCCGAATGTTGGACCGCAGGTTCATGGGCATGGCGCGGGCGCGGCCGTGTGCGGGCGGCGCAGGGCGAGGCGGGCGTGGTTTTGGTGCGGGTCAACGGGCTGACAACCCAGACACGGGCGTACAAAGCCGTGGTCGGGCAGTTTTTCCGAAAGGAATGGCGGGCGCGGCCGGCGGCGGCGGGGGCGTTCTGCGTCGAGATTCTCATCGACGTCCAGCCGCAGAGCCCGCGCCATGATGTGGATAATGTCGCCAAGGCGATCCTCGACGCGCTTACGGGCGCTGTGTTTCGGGACGACAGCCAGGTGGAGCGTTTGGTCGTGGAGCGACGTCGGGCGGATGACGAGCGCATTTGGGTGCGCGTCAGCCCCTTCGTGGGCTCAGCGGCGGCGCAGCGCCCACCGGATCGGCAGGATGGGGCTTAATGTTCAGATTTTTTGCGGAAGGCGTCCAAGCTGACGACTTGGCCGGGCGCGTTGTCGGCTGACGCCTCGGCTGGAGCACTTGCGTTCTCCGGCGCAGTCATGCTCGCCGGCGCCTCATCAGCCGATTCAAAGCGCAATCGGAAGCCGACACTAGGGTCGAAAAACTGCGTTACGGCGTCGTAGGGCACGGATAAATACTTTGGAATTCCGTCGAATTTCAATGTGACTTCAAACTCGGTTTCGCTGACGCCCAGCTCCCAGAACTGGTGCTCCAGGACGATGGTCATTTCCGAGGGGTACTGTTCCACTAACGCTGGATCGAGGTTCACGCCCGGCGCTCGCGTCTTGAAGGTAATGTAAAAATGGTGAGCCCCAGGGAGGCCGTCACCCGCTGCTAACGCCAAGGCCGACTTGACCACCCCGCGCAAGGCGTCGCGCGCTAAGGAGTCATATCCGATCAAGTCCTGCGCCATACTCAACACGTTGTGCTCCAACGGTGGTGAACATCACCATACGCGGACGAGATAAGCGCCCCTATCGAAGGGTCAACCGCTCGTCGAAACTCTGACCGCGCTATGCTCAAGGTGGATGTGCGCCATGACGGCGCGGCCACACTACAACCGATATCCCGCACGCCCCCTTGGCATGACACGCAACACATGGCGCGAACCTAACAAGAGTCGCACGCCTCGTGTCTGTTGTCCTCAGCGCCGATCAAAGGATTCCCCAGGCCATGAGGCCGAGCCCCACCACGGACACCAACCATGTGAGCGTGCGCACAACCGGTACGCCAATAAGGTAAACGGGCAGGTAAAACGCCCGCGCGAGGGCGAAGATCAAAGCGCCCAGTCCCACAGCCTCCGGCGCGCCTTGCTGGGGCAGCGCCATGCTGGCCAGCGCCAGCGCAAAGAACACCACGGCGTTTTCCATGAAATTATTCAAGCCGCGCCGGGCGCGGGCCGCCCAGCCTTCTTCGGCTGGGACCATCATGCGATTGCCCATGGCGGCGAAGGGGCCGGCCTTTGCTGCGACCCACAGCGCCACGGACAAATTATGGAGAACCCCGACCACCGCGACAATGAGCAACGCGTATCCCAAGTCTTCCTGCAAAGAGAAAACGGATTGCATGGCGATCCCCTTTTTGTGCGTATTTCGTCCTTTAGGCCTACTTACGCATATCCTGTGGCGCTGACCAGTGGGATTTTATCACAGTTTGGAAAAAGCTCGGGGTGGTTCGTGAGCCGGAACTTTCCGGCGTGTCTTAAAGCTGTTGATCCGCAGAGCCTCGACCGCCGTTCGCTTCGACGTCCGGACCGTATGCGTTGGTGGCGCGTTCGCCGGGTTGAGCGGCCCAATAAATCAACAGCACGATGCCAATGATCGTCAGGAATATGAGGGTCCACCATCCAGAGCGGCCGATATCATGGAGGCGGCGCACGCCAAGCGCGATACTCGGAATCAGCGTAGCAAGGGTTAAGAGCGTGGAAAAAGGCGCGGCGGCATCGGGCTCGACGCCAAACATCAACGCTTCGATGATGCCCAGTATGAAGCCCGCGATGAGGCTTGCCAGCACGAGCCACCAATAGGCGCCGCGCGACGAACGTCCCTGGAAATTCAGATAATTCTTGAAGAATAGGACGATGGAGTGGCCAAAGCTGACGTGGCGATGGGCGGCTGAAGCGCCGGCGTTTACATCGGTCATCTCTTAATCCCCGCAGTGTTCCTGGCAAACTATCGCAGCCACGTCCCGTTTTGTTAAGCGCGCGAACCGCGCCGCACAGCGCCGCCGCTTTTGCGCGGCTCATCAAAGCGGCGACGCGCACAATCGCCAAGCCATGACCTGAAGAGGGAGAAAGTGGGGGCTTCTGTTGCCAGGCGCCCCCGGACCCCGCCTAGGCTTGCTAGAGCCTAGGACTTAAAAGCGGTCAACCCGCGCTGCATTACGCAGCGAGAGCGCGACCTTCAGCAAAGTTGTCGTTGGCAACTATTGCAAACGAGCCTGTAACGGGCCTCACCCGAGCGGAAGCAAACGTCTTTAGCCGTTCGTCGATCCTGTTTCGGCCCCATGAAAACCCCGCCACGGCCGGTCGCTGGCCGGGAGGGGGTGATGGTGGAGCCGCCGGGTACCGCCCCCGGGTCCGATCCGGTTATTGCACGCGCCTTTACCGCTATAGTTGGCGAACCAACACGACCAATATATGCGCTTTGGGGGTTGAGAGGAAGACAACGTCGCGGACTTCTGGGGATGACGTGATGATGAGAGCCAAACGTGTCCTGGCGCGCACCGGCGCAATAACGGGGCTGATTGCGCTCCTCCTGCTTGCGGCTTGGCTCAGCTGCGTCGGCTGCGCCTCCAGCGGCGGGCGCGCGGCGGCGCCCACGGCGCAGAACTGCATCCGCATCACGGTGTGGTCGAATGGCGCCCACACAAGTCTTGCGCTGCCCGCCGCCGCCTTTGAGCCGAGCCACCCGGTGCGCCGGCTCTTCCCTGAGGCGCGGCATTTTCTGATCGGCTATGGCGAGCGGGATTTTTATCTCGACCCTGATCCCGGCGTGTGGCGCGTGATCCGCGCGGGAACGCCGCCAAGCCCGGCGGTCTTGCATATCATCGCCAGCGAAACCGGTCCGGTGGAGCGGACCGTGTGGTTCCCCAAAGAAACCCAACGTGTTGCGGTGTCGCGCGAGGGACTCGCGCGGATCACGGCCGACATCGCGGACGCCATGCGCTTGGACGCGCAGGGCGCGCCCATCATCACCAGCGCGGGACGCGTGCCGGGCGCCAGCGTCTTTGTTGAGGCGCAACCGGGCTTTCACCTCTTTCACATGTGCAATCATTGGGCGGCGGGCCGGCTGCGCAATGCCGGCGTCGCCATCAATCCGCGCTTGGCGTTTTACGCTCCGTGGCTAACCGGCGCTTTGGCGCGCCGCGAAGCGGGGCTCTGCCCGCCCACGCCGAGCGCCGCCACGCTCGATCCAGTCGGTGCGAGCGACTAGGAGCCCGGCAAACGCCCAATAGAGGTGTCGGCCTCATCCTCGGGCGCCCGCGGATAGGGCTCCGGCAGGGGCGGCGGGGTGCGGTTTTTGTCGCCCCAAATCGGATCGGCCGGGCGCAGATCGCCCTTCACGCCGCAGGCGCTGAGGCCGCACGCCAAAGCCAGGGCGGCCGCGAGCCGCGCAGCGGTCTGTCCAAAGCGATGCGTCATCCTGCGTCCTTTCCTGCGGCGCCCGCCAGCTGTGTCCGCCAGCGCGCGGCTTGGGCGCGTACATTGTCCGGCGCGGTCCCACCATAGCTGGTGCGGCTGGCGACGGAGGCTTCGGGGCTCAGCACCGAAAACACATTGGCGTTGATGCGCGGCTCCTCGGCTTTCATCGCCTCCAAAGGCAATTCATGCAAGGCGCAGCTGCGGGCCTCAGCGGCGGCGACGAGGCGCGCGGTGATATGGTGCGCTTCGCGGAAGGGCAGACCCAACACGCGCACCAGCCAGTCGGCCAAATCGGTCGCGGTGGAGAAGCCGGACCCCGCCGCCGCCGCCATGGCCGCGCGATTGGGCTCCAGATCCGCCACCATGCCCGCCATCGCCGCGACGCAGAGCGCAAAATCATCATAAGCGGCGAACACGCAGGCTTTGTCCTCCTGCATATCCTTGGCGTAGGCGAGGGGGAGGGCCTTCATCACCACCACCAGCTGCTGAAAGGCGCCGGCGAGGCGCCCGACCTTGGCGCGCGCCAACTCCGCCGCGTCCGGATTGCGCTTTTGCGGCATGATGGACGAGCCTGTGGAAAACGCATCCGACAAGGTCACAAAACCCACCATGGGGCTCGCCCACAGCACGATTTCCTCCGCCAAGCGCGACAAATGCACCAAGGCGATGGTCCAGGCGCTGAGCGCCTCCAGCGCAAAATCTCGCGCCGACACCGCGTCGAGCGAATTGCCCATGGGCCGATCAAAGCCCAACGCCTGCGCCGTCATCTCACGGTCAATAGGAAAAGAGGCGCCCGCCAAAGCCGCCGCGCCCAGAGGGCTTTCGTTGAGGCGCCGCGCGGCGTCCGACAAGCGCCCGCGATCGCGCGCGATCATCTCCACATAGGCCAGGCAATGATGGCCGAAAGTCACCGGCTGGGCCGTTTGAAAATGCGTGAAGCCTGGCATCACGGCGTCGGCATGCGCCTCCGCTTGGCCAAGCAGCGCTGTCTGCACCAAAGCCAGTCCCGCCTCTGATTGAGCCAGCGCGTCACGCAGCCAGAGGCGAAAATCCGTCGCCACTTGATCATTGCGCGAGCGGGCGGTGTGCAAGCGTCCCGCCGCTGGGCCGACAATCTCCCGCAGCCGCGCCTCGATATTCATATGAATATCCTCCAGCGCCCGGTTGAATGGGAAATCGCCGGCTTTTAACTCCGCTCGCACGGCCTCAAGGCCGCGAGCGATGGCATCCGCGTCCGCGTCTGACACAATCGCTTGCGCACGCAGCATCTCGACATGCGCTTGAGAGCCGTCGATATCGTGATCCGCAAGGCGCTGATCGACGTCTAAAGAGACATTGATCGCGTCCATGACCGCGCTTGGCCCGCTGGCGAAACGCCCGCCCCACAGCGCATTGGGCGCGTCGGGCGCGCTGGGCTCTGCGTCACGGTCTTGGGCGGTGGGCGCGGGCGGCGTATCGGAAGCGTCTGGCGTGTCGGTCATGGTCTCAACTGTGGCGGCGACGGACGATAGCGAAAGGAGAGGGCAATGGGCGATCGCATCGCATCTTGGGCGCCGTGGGCGGTGGTGGCCATGGTGGCGGCCGGCTTGGTGGGCGCAGCTTATGTGGTGTTGAGCGCGCTCTCCAGCCCTCCTGCAGCCGATGATGGTCGTTTCACCCTCGCTGACCTCGCTGCCGTGGAGATTCCGGCCTATGACCGCCCACCCAAGACCCTGCAATTGCCGGAGCCTGGCGCGCACGTCAGCCTGCCGCAATCGCCCTTGCTGGACGCGGCGGGGGAGACGGTCACGCTGGCCGGCTATGAGGGCCAGGTGGTGTTGTTGAATTTGTGGGCCGATTGGTGCCCGCCCTGCCTCGCCGAGATGCCTTCGCTGGACCGGCTGGAGGCGGCGCTGGGCTCGGAGGATTTCGCCGTCGTGCCCATCAGCCTGTCCTCCTCACGCGAGGCGGGGCTGGACTATTATGAACGCGCGGAACTCGCCCACCTGCCGTTTTTGCATGATGAAACCTTCGCCAATGTCGCGCGCGAGCTGCGGGCCGCCAACGCTATGCCGATCACGGTGCTGTTCGACGCGGAGGGCCGGGAGTTGGGACGGGTGCTGGGCGAAGCGATTTGGGACAGCCCTGAAGCGCAAGGCCTGATCCAAGAGGTGATCGCCGCGGGACCGGGCTTGCGCTGACGCGTGCCCGCCCCGTTTGTCTGCAACCGTGTCAATCTTGAGCAGGCTGGCGCCGCACGCGCCCCAGCGCCGGCGCGCCGCGCCAGATCCGCACGGCGCCCGTGATCGCAGCGCCGGCGGTGAGCGCCGCGACGCCATAGAACGCATACGCCCCGCCGCCTTCCACGAATTGCGCCGCCGCTGCAGCCAGCGCCGCAATTGCGGCGAGCAAAAACAGCGTCGCCACGCGCGCCATGTCTTCAATCATGCCAAGGCCCCTCGCCTGTTGTGAGTCGCGTCTGGTGAAGCAAGAGCCGTTCCAGTGCGGCCGGCTCGCCGGTGATGCCGGCAGCCGGTACGCCTGCGGTGAGCCGGAGCGGCCTGCGGGACTGGCTGTTCACGGCGGTGACGAGCCGCGTTACCCGTAGCGCTAGCGCCGTGGCCGTGTGGGCTTCAGGATGGGGCTGTCGTCCTGATTTTCCTCGCGCCACAGATCAATGCCGCTGCGCCGCGCCGGGGGCGTCTGCGTGCGCGGTTTGGGCTGCGGCTGACGGGCGGGGTCGCCCTGCGGCTCCGCCTGTGGGGGCTTTGGCGGGGGCGCCGCTTGGGGCGGTCGCGCGGGGGCGCTTGGCTGCGGCGGTGATGGCGCACGCGCCGGCGGCGCGGCCGGCTTTGCCGTCGCGGGAGGCGCTGGTTTTGGGACGGACGGTGTGGCAGCCGAAGGCGGCGGGACAGGCGCTGCCCCATCAAGGGTCGATTGGGCGCGGAGGCTCGGCGTCGGCCCTGACGTGCGCGGCGCTTGATCCGCCGCCGGGGGCGGCGCGCTGGCTGGCGGTGTTGTCAGCGTCCGTGACGCGCGGGGCGATGGCGGCTCCGCGCCGGCGCCGTCCGGCTCGGCCGGCGCCGGCATGGTGCGCCGGGGGGCTGGCGGCGGCGGTGGCGGTGGCGGCGAGGAAAAAGGCGCCTCCTCCATCTCGGCCCTATGCCGCTCAATGCCGCTCAAGGGACGCGGCGCTGCGGCGGTGGGCGGCGCCGGCTCCGATGGCGGCTCAGATGGCGGTTTCGTGGGCGCACGCACTGCCGATCGCGCTGCGGGGTCTGTGATCGCGCGCGGCGTTGGGGGGGGAGTGGGCGTCGCGGACGCCGCGGCCGGGGAGGCGGGCTGCGCTATTTTGGACGCAGGCTTGGTCGGCGGCGTGCTGAACGCTGGCGATGGCGAGGCGGCTGGGGGGACCGCGGGCGCCGCGGGGGCGGTTCCCGGGAAACCGAAGGGCCGTTTGCGCGGCGGCGTCTGTTGGGGCGTGTCCTCGCCGCGTCCGGTGAGGCGCGTAACGGCTTTCATAAAGGGGCTTTGCGACCAGCGGGGGGACTGCGGGTCGTCCTGTACGCCGGGGCGTTGGAGGGGCGCGTCAAACGCATTGGCGACGGCGTCCTCAGGCGCGGTGTCACCGGTGTGCGCCCGCGGCTCCGGCGGTGTTTGCGGACGCGTGGGCGATGGAATGGGGATCGGAGGCGCTCCCGAAGCCAAGTCGGCTGCCGCGGACGGATGGGGCGCCGCAGGCTCTGATGCTGACGCAGGGGCGTCATCGCGCGCGTCCCCAGGCTCGGGCGTGAAGGGCTTCGCCGGCGCGCTTTTGGGCGGCTCCGGCGCCGCAGGGGCGGACGGCGCTGTTTTGCCGCTTGGCGCTGCGGCCGCGGCATCGGCGGCGTCCAAACTGGCGAAGGCGCGATAAGCCGCCTCCGGCGGCGGCGGCGGCGGCGTCACGGGACGCGTCAGCCATCCAAGCGGCCCGTCATGGCGCGTCAACGCCACCCGCGGCCGATTACGCCGGCGCTCCCATTGCTCCGCCAAGCGTGCAACCAAATCCCCCTGGCGGCCAAAGGACAAGACAGCGACCGCAACGCCCGCGGCGGCGCCGAACGGCGCGGCAAACATCCCACCGAAGACGGTGACCACCAGGGCGGCGCCGAAGAAGCTCTGAATCGCCTGAAGCCATGGCGACGAGCCGCCAGCCGCCGACACCTGCGCCGCCATGTGGGCGCCGGACACAACGCCCAGCACAAGGCCGGACAACAGCATGAACGCCGCAGCGAGGCCCGCGCCCTCGGCGATGACCGTAAGACGCCGCGGGCGCGCCCGCTTCTGCGTCACCAGCAGCCACGGCAAGCCCACCACCAGGGCGGCGGCGACGCTCGCCAGCATGAACCAGCCCAGGGCCCCAAACACATCGCCCAGGGCCAACGGCGCGCCGGGGCCCAACGTTGCGCTGCGCGCAAGACGTAAGGGCAGCTCGGCCGCGAAGAGCAATCCGGTGGCGGCGCCCGCCGCCATCACAGCCCCCGACACGAGGCCCGCCGAGCTCCAGAGCCAAGAAGGCTGGCGTAAGCGCACCATCAAATCGCTGGGCGTGTCTTTCACCGCGCGGCTCCCGTTCGAACCGATCGCCGACTGCGCTCAAGGCGTGGTGCGGCGTCAGGCATGCTCGGGCGCTATGATAAACAGAAAAAAAGGACGCACCGCCACCCCGCCGCAGATGCGCCGCAGAGCGGCGCGAGGAGAAGCGGGGTGCACAACCCCCCCGGCGAGGCCAAAAGCCCGCGGGTAGGCCGGCGTCTTCACATCATAGCCCAGCTTGCTAAGCTCGGACTGCAATTCCGGGATAACGGTGAACAAATCCCCTACCAGGCCGTAATCGGCGACCTGAAAGATCGGGGCTTCTTCGTCTTTGTTGATCGCAACGATGATTTTGGAGTCTTTCATCCCCGCCAAGTGCTGGATGGCGCCGGAAATGCCGATGGCGAAGTAGAGTTCCGGGGCGACCACTTTGCCCGTCTGCCCCACTTGGTGATCGTTGGAGATGTAGCCGGCGTCAACCGCGGCGCGGCTGGCGCCCACCGCCGCGCCGAGCTGATCGGCCAGCGGTTCGATATAAGTATGGAAATTCTCTGAGGACGCCAACGCGCGCCCGCCAGAAACAATGATCTTGGCGCCGCCAAGTTCCGGGCGGTCCGACTTCACCAATTCCTCGCCCACAAAGGCGGACTGGAAGGGGCCGGCCGGCGCCGCGATGCTGTCTACGGTGGCGGAGCCGCCTTCGGCGGCCGCGGCGAAGGTGGTCGGGCGCACCGTGATGACTTTTTTGGCGTCGTTGGACTTCACCGTCATGAAGGCGTTGCCGGCATAGATCGGACGCACAAAGGTGTCCGCCGCGTCCACGGCGACGATGTCGGACAGCTGCATCACGTCCAGTTTGGCCGCAATGCGCGGCATGAAATTCTTGCCCGTGGTGGATGCCGGGGCCAGCAGCGCGTCATAGCCGCCCATCAGCGGGACGATGAGGGCCTCCATCGCTTCGGCGAGACCCTTCTCCAGATCGGGACTGTCGGCGTGCTTAACGCTGCGCACGCCGGCGATTTGCGCCGCCGCTTGCGCCACCGCGCTGGCATTGTGGCCGGCCACGAGGATATCGACGTCGCCGCCGATCGCTTGGGCGGCGGTCACGGTTTTATGCGTTGCGTCCTTAAGGGTCGCATTGTCATGTTCGGCGACAACCAAGACAGCCATTAGAGCGCTCCCGCTTCTGATTTCAGTTTTCCGACCAAATCCGCCACCGTCTCCACCTTAATGCCGGCTTCACGTTGGGGCGGCTCGGTCACTTTTAGAACGTGCAGCCGCGGCGCGACATCCACGCCGAAGTCCTCAGGCGTTTTGACGTCCAGCGGCTTTTTCTTCGCTTTCATGATGTCCGGCAGCTTGGCGTAGCGGGGCGTGTTCAAGCGCAAATCGGTGGTGATGATGGCCGGGGTCTGCAGCGCCAGGGTTTGCAGGCCGCCATCGATTTCGCGCGTCACATGAACGCCGCCATTCTCGCGCTTCACCTCGGAGGCGAAGGTGGCCTGCGGCCAGCCGAGCAGAGCCGCGAGCATCTGGCCGGTCTGGTTGTTGTCGCCGTCAATGGCTTGCTTGCCGAGAATGACCAGCTCCGGCGCTTCGGCCGTGGTCACGGCGTGCAGCAGTTTCGCGACGCCCAGCGGCTCCACGCCCGCGTCGGTTTTGATGAGGATCCCGCGATCAGCGCCCATGGCCATGGCCTGGCGGATTTGGTCCTGGGCTTTTTCCGGCCCGATGGACACCACGACGATTTCGCTCGCCGCGCCGGCTTCTTTGAGGCGAATCGCCTCTTCGACGGCGATTTCGCAAAACGGGTTCATGGACATCTTCACATTGGCGATGTCCACATCCGTATTGTCCGGTTTCACGCGGACTTTGACGTTGTAGTCTACTACGCGTTTGATCGGGACGAGGACTTTCATGAGCTTCCCATTCCTTACCGTGCGGCGGGGCGTGTTGCGCGTGACGCGGAACATAAGCGTGTCGCCGAAGCCGGCGAGCGGCGCAACCCGCCCTTTTTCCTAGTCTCTATATGACGTTGACGTTAACGTCAATCAATCCGCCGTACGGGTCAACCGCCGCCGCGGCTGTGCCAGTAGAAGCCCACCGCCAGCAAGATCACGGCGATGAACTGAAACAGCACCCGCAAACGCATCAAACGATTGGAGTGAGATTTGGCGGTGGCGCCGCCGCGCATCAGCGTGATGATCCCCAAAATCAAGACGATCAGCACCGCCGCGAGCGCAACGGGTAAGGCGATATTGAGAAAGGTTTCCATCGGCGCCTCCCAGGCGTTCACGCCGCCGGCAAGGCGGCCCGTGTCATCCTAGAGCGGTTCGCGCCGCCGTCGACCGGCGCACCGCAGACGGGCGGGGCGGCACAGCGTCTCACGGCCCGCGTTGAAGCGTCCTGGCGCCGACCGTCAGCCCGCCGCGAGCGGACCGTCCTCGAGGGCCAGCTTGCGGCCAAGCTGGCGATAGGTGCGCCGCCACGCCGTCTGCTCCGCCAGGCTTAACGTGTCCAAGCCGGGAATGGTGACGGTTTTGTGCGCCGGCGGGGCGATATTGGCGGGAGGCAGCCTTTGCAAAAGGGCGCGCAGCGCGCCGAGCGCGACAAGAAAGGCGACCACTTGATGGCGACGCGGGCCGCCGCGCTCGGCCGCGGCGAAGAAGTGGATCAGCGGCGCCAGCTCCGCGCGCGGGCCGAGGCCCAAATCCACAAACCCCTCCATAAATTCGGCATAACTGGGCGGACGTACGCCTTGGCGCCCTTGCACCAAGGCGCGCTCGCCCAGGAGCTCCAAATCTTCACGCCGCAAAACGCCGCTGCTTTTGGGGGAGGCCTGTTCGCCCTCCGCCGCCACGGGGTGCGCGTCGGTCAGGGCGTCGTAACAGGCCTGCGCCCGCTCAGCGAAGCGGCGCGCCTGGCTGCGCTTGGCGCTGAACTCGAAATAGGTGTTGGCCTGGATCAGGCGCAGCAGCGCAAAAAACACCGCGGCCTGATGGTTGAGGGCGTTCTTCAAGCCCGGATCCAGCGGGTCCGAATACCAGCGCGCCTCAGAAAACCGCACAAAACGGGCCGAACTTTCAAACAGCTGATCGGCCGCGCGCAGAAGGCTGAGGCCATGGCGCTCCATGACGGCCCGATCGGCCGCTTCGTGCCGGCCGGTGCGCCGGCTGACGCCCGCGATGACATACAGCACCTCGCGCGCCACGAAGAGCACACTGGTGGTCACCGCCGCCACGGCCGCCGGCAACGCCATGGCTTCCGGGCCCATATCGCGCCACAGGGCCATGAGCGCGGCCGCGATGGGCGTCGGCGCGACGCCAGCATTGACAACGCTGTCCCAACTCACAAACACGACCCCCAAACGCGGCGGCCGCCCCCGCCTGCGGGGATCCGCCTAAGTGCGCCAGCGCAGCGTCGCCGGCGCCAGTGGATTGGCGAAGGCCCGCCCCTCCGCGCTGGCGGCGAGCCATTCCTTTTTAAGCGTCAAATACCATTTCGCCAGCGTATCGGCGTCATCCACCAGCAATAAGCTCGGATTGTGGCTGAGCCCCTCCTGCTGCAGGGTCAAAATGCCGGCGTCTTGGCGCAGGAACGCGCGCCCGAGCGGCGCGAACACCGGCTTGATCAGGCTGAGGATCGGCGCATCCCAATACATGACATGGGTCGTTTCGGAGCGGGTTTCATCCAAAGGCGTGACGAAGGTGACGCTCACCACCTTGTGTTTGTCGTTTTGAATGGTCTCGACCCGCACGCCGGGCAGCCGGAACGCGATTTCCGTCGTGGGGACGCCGCCCAGCAGCTTGTACGCCCCGCTGTTGGCGGAGGGCCGGTGCGCCATCATGGTGAAGCCCAGCTCAGACGGCTCATAGGTTTTGGTTTTGTCATGCGCGCTGGAGGGGCGCCGCCAGAACCAGCTTTGATGCACATAAGGGCCGTGGGCGGGATCCATCAGGCCAATGACGGCTTGATCCACATGCGCGTTGAAGGTCTCGGCGGTTTTGAATTTGATGCGTCCGCCATCCACATCGCCACCGATATTCATCGGTTCGGTGTCCGGTTCGCCCTCGAAATGTTTGTTGGAGGGCATGTAGATCCAAAGCTGACCGTTCTGCTCACGCAACGGATAACGCCGCACTTTGATGCGGTTCAGTTCAAAATCGGAATCGCTGGTGAGCGCGGGGATCTCCGTGCACACCCCGTCCGACACCCGAAACCGCCATCCATGATACGGGCATTCGATTTCCGGCGCCGCTGATCCGTTGGTTCCAGACGCGCCTGCGCCCGGCTCCAGCACGCGCCCAGCCGACAGCAACGCCGCGCGGTGCGGGCAAATGTCCCGCAACGCAAAGGGCTCGCCCGCGCGCGTGCGGCCCAGCACCACCGGCTCCCCGAGGAGCGATTTGGCTTGCAGCGCGCCCGGTTTGATATCCTCGGACAGGGCGGCGAAGTACCACAAATCGAGTAGGGCGTCGGTGATCATGGGGCGGCTCGCGTTGATTGCAAGAATGCCAACACTGGCGGCGTGGTTTTAGCGGCTGCGATGCCCGCGCGCCATGCGGCGGAACGCCTCCATTGCAGCGCGTGCGCGTGCGCGTGCGCGCCGTGCGCTCCTTTATGCGGGCGAGAGGCCGAGCTGGGCGCGAATGGCGGCTGGCGTGACGCCGTCAGCCCGCAGCTGGGTCAATGTGGCGGCTTTGTCGCGCTTGGCCAGCCGCTTGCCGTCCGCGCCCATAATCAACTTGTGGTGGCGATAAATCGGCGTCGGAAGCCCGAGCAAAGCCTGCAACAGCCGATGTAAATCGGCGGCGGCGCGCAAATCCTCACCGCGGATGACATGAGTGATGTTCTGCAGCGCGTCATCCCATACCGCAGCCAAATGATAGCTGGCGCCGGAATCTTTGCGGCCAAGCACCACATCGCCGAAGGCCTGCGGCTGCGCTGGGCGTGTGGAGCTGTGCCCGGCGGCGTCCGTTTCGCGAACCTCAAGGCGCTCCCAGGCCGCCCCGAGCTGCGCTCGCGCCGCCGCTTGCGAGAGCCGCCAAGCGAAGGGTGCGGCCTGATCCAACAGCCGCCGCTCTTCGTTTGCGGGCAGGGGCGCGCCGGTATAGGCCGGGCCCTCAGGACCGTCGGGCGCGAGGTGCGGCGCGCGCGCAATGTCCGCCAGAACCTCTTTACGCGTCTTAAAACAGCGATAGACCAGCCCCTCATCGGCCAGCCGCGCCAGCGCATTATGGTAGGCGTCCACATGCTCCGACTGACGGCGCACCGGCGTCTCCCATGCCAGTCCGAGCCAAGCGAGATCGTCATAAATGGCGGTTTCAAAGTCTGGCCGGCAGCGCCCCGCATCAATGTCTTCAATCCGCAACAGGAAGCGTCCGCCAGCGGCCTGGGCGGCGTCGAAAGCCGTCAACGCCGAATAGGCATGGCCCAGATGAAGCAAGCCCGTAGGGCTCGGGGCGAAGCGGGTGACAAAGGCGCTCATGGCGTGTGTTGTCCGCGAGCATGGCGCCGGCGACAAGGCCACGCCATCCGCCGCGGTTGAGCGAGAGGGCTTCGACAAGCGCCGCGGTGCTCACTAGGGTGCTGTTTAGGGCGCGTGCGGCGCGCGATGTCAGGACGGAGGAATGACGCCATGACCGATCTGCCCAGCCTTGACGGTCCGCGCCAGGGCCCCGCCTCCGGCGGCGCGCCTGACGCGCTTGTGGTGCTGGTGCATGGCTATGGCGCCAATGGGCAGGATCTCATCGGTTTGGCGCCGCATTTGGCGTCGGCCGCGCCCGGTGCGGCCTTTGTTTCGCCGGATGCGCCGCACCCCTTGCCTGGCGCCCCGGGCGGGCGGCAATGGTTTCCCATCAATCGGCTCGACCCCGCTGAGATGGAAGCCGGCGTGCGCGCCGCCGCCCCCATTCTCGACGCGTTCATTGACGCTGAGTTGGCGCGGCTGCAGGTGGGGCCGGAACGCTTGATTCTCGCCGGTTTCAGCCAAGGCTCCATGCTGTCCATGCATGTGGCGCCGCGGCGCAACCCAGCGCCCGCGGCGTTGATCGGCTGGTCCGGCGCATTGTGTGGCGCGGACGCGCTCAAAGCGGAAGTGGTGTCACGCCCGCCCACTTTGTTGGTGCATGGCGATCAGGACCAAGTGGTGCCCCCCGGCATGCTGCTGGAGGCCGCCCAGGGGCTCGCGGCCGCGGGCCTGCCGGTGCAGTGGAAAATGTGCCCCGGCGTTGGACATGGCATTGACCCCAACGGCCTCGCTTTGGCGCAGGATCATATCCGTAAGGCCCTCGCGGCGGTTCCCGCCTCCGCCTAGCAACGCGGTCCATCGCCCGCGCCCCTGCGGCCACATGTCATGATACCGTCACGCGACGCAGGCTATATATAAGCCTGTGAAAATCGACGCAGCGCTTGAACATGGGCGAAAAAGGAGCGGCGCTTTCACAGATAGGCGTACACTATACGCAACACATCAGCGGCGCGACCGCAGGAGGCTCTAATGGAAATCGTTCGGGCCCCCTTGAATGGTTGGCCATGTCTTGTGCTCAACGCGGATTATCGCCCGTTGAGCTACTACCCTCTCTCTTTGTGGTCCTGGCAGGACGCCATCAAGAACGTGTTTCTCGATCGCGTCAGCGTCGTGGCCACCTATGAGCAGCCCATCCGCTCGCCCTCCTTCACCATGGCGGCGCCCTCGGTGGTGTGCCTGAAGGATTTCGTGCAGCAAAACCGTCCGCCGGCTTTCACGCGCTTTAATGTGTTTCTGCGCGACGGCTTTCAGTGCGTGTATTGCGGGCATGAGGGGCGTGAGGATCTCACCTTCGACCATGTGATCCCGCGCTCAAAAGGCGGACGCACGACTTGGGGCAATATCGCGACGGCCTGCGCGCCCTGTAATCTGAAAAAGGGCGGGCGCACCCCGGCTGAGGCGGACATGCACCCCAATCCCAAGCCGGTGCGGCCGACCATGCAGAAGCTGCAGGCCATGGGCCGACGCTTTCCGCCCAACCACCTCCACGCCTCCTGGATGGATTACCTCTATTGGGATGTGGAGCTGGAGGGGTAGGGCGCCACTGTTCTCGAACGAGAGCGCTGTTGCTTCAGCAACTTAGCGTTTGGCGGAATCAAACAGTCCGCTCCGGCTCAGCTATCAAAGCTCGCGCCCAGGAGCAGACGTCAGAATAGCCTCACCATACGCCTGCTTACGGGGTTACTGCGGTTACTCAGTCTCCTTTGAAAGCGCGTTCATCGCGGCCAGCTGGTCGAGGGTGACGGTCGGCAGTGGGCTGGGCAATGCCGCAAACCACATGGCGCCGTCACCGCTCGCCGGTCCCTAGTGATCGCGGGGGTCGACCGGGTTCGTGCCGCGTTGGACCTCGAGCGGATCTGACACGCCATCTCCGTCAGAGTCCGC
>CAZGCB010000040.1:0-15400 GCA_964524065.1 uncultured Caulobacterales bacterium
CGAAGGCGCGCACGCTCTCCAGCGTGTCGCCAAAGAAATCGAGGCGCACCGGCTCCTCGCGCCCAGGGGGGAAAATGTCCACCACCCCGCCGCGAATGGCGTAGTCGCCCGGCTCCGCCACTTGGCCGGCGCGGGCATAGCCGTTTTGCGCCAAATGATCCTTCAGCGCCTCCAAATCCACCATTTGACCGGGCTTTGCGGTGAAGCCCGCCGCGCGCAAGGCCGTCGCCGGGGCGCAGCGCTGCAACACCGAGGCGGCCGTGGCGATGATCAACACCGGCGCATCCCCGTCCTTATGGGCGAGGCGGCGCAGGCCGGCCGTGCGCTCCGCTGCGATGGCGGGGGCCGGGCTGACGCGGTCATAGGGCTGGCAGTCCCAAGCCGGCAGGCGCACAATCTCCAGCTGCGGCGCGAAGAATGCGACGGCCGTCGCCGTGGCGTCGGCGCGGCGATCATCGCGCGCCACAAAGACGCCGCGTCCGCCGCGGGCGGCCAAGATCTCGGCCGTGGCCAGCGCGTCATAGCCTTCCGGCGTGCGCTCCAAGGTGAAGCGACCGGGCTTGTCCGCCAAACGCTCGAGCGCGAGCCGATCCATCCCCACCTGTCCTCTTTAAGCGCGCCGCAGCCAGGCCCGATTCATGAACCGTCGGTTTTGCCGGCCCACAACGTATCTTTAAAGTGCGCCAGCGTCTGAATGCGGCGCATCACCGGCCCGTCCCAATCCGGCGGCGTGGGTTGGCGGCCGATCAGAACAGGAAACAGCTCCTGATCGGGGATTTCCAAGAGACGCTCAAACTCGTCCAGCTCGCCGGCGTTCATCTCGCTGAGATGCGCCTCGGCGAAACCGCCCAGCACCAAATCAGCCTCTTTGAAGCCCCGACGACCGGCGCGCCAGAGCAAACGTTTCAAGCGATCGGTATCCGTCATAGCCGCAGATATATCCTGTTCCGCCGCCGGTGGAAGGCGCGCCTCCCCAGATCCGCGCAGTCGGTCTGTCGTCCAATTCTCTCGCCCAAGGCTCTCGCCCAAATCTCTCGCCAACAGGCCCCGGCTCGGCGCATATCGCAGACATGCGTCCAGAGATCCTCTTTCCCCTGTTCGCCGATGTGTCAGCCTTGCCGGGCGTCGGGCCGAAAACCGCGGCCGCGCTGGAGAAGCTGCTGGGCGGGCGCGGTGTCTTTCACCTGCTCACCCATGGGCCAAGTTCGGGAATCGCGCGCATTCCCGCCGCCAATGTCGCGGATGCGCCGGACGGGGCCGTGGTCACGCTGTCGGTGGAGGTGGAGGAACATTTCGCCCCCCACAATCCACGCCGCCCCTATCGTGTGCGGGCGCGGGCGGCGGATGCGTATCTCACCCTCGCCTGGTTCCACGCCAAAAAGGACTATCTGGAGCGGCTGTTGCCCGTCGGCGCGACGCGCCTTGTCAGTGGCCGGATCGAGCGCTTCGGCGCCGAGATCCAGATGCTGCACGCCGACCATGTGGTTTCCCCCGACAAAGCCGATGAGATTCCTGCCTTTGAGCCTGTCTACCCCCTCACCGCCGGCGTGACGAACAAGACGCTGCGTAAGGCGATGGCGGGCGCATTGGGCACGCTGCCGGACTTGCCCGAATGGCACGACGCGGCCGTGCTGGCGCAACAGGGCTGGCCGGATTGGATGACGGCGATGGCCGCGCTGCATGCGCCAAGCGCCGCGGAGGATCTCAAAGCCGATGCGCCGACGCGCGCGCGCCTCGCTTATGATGAAATGCTGTCGGATCAACTGACGCTCGCTTTGGTGCGGGCGCGGCGCAAAGGCCTGCCGGGACGGGCGCTCACCGGCGACAATGCGCGGGTGAAGCGGCTGCTGGACGCCGCGCCCTACGCCCCCACCGGCGCGCAGAAACGCGCCGCGCGGGAGATTTATGACGATATGGCCGAGCCCACGCGGATGGGCCGGCTGCTGCAAGGCGATGTGGGCGCCGGCAAAACCTTTGTGGCCGCCTTGGCGATCGCCAAAGCCGCGGAGGCTGGTGTGCAGACCGCGCTGATGGCGCCGACAGAAATCCTCGCCCGTCAGCATTTGGAATCGCTCCGCCCGCTGCTGGAGGCGGCGGGCATCCGCGCCGCCGCGCTCACCGGTCGCGATAAGGGCGCGGGACGGAGGGCGATCCTGACCGATGTCGCCGAGGGGGCGATTGGCTGCCTGGTGGGCACCCACGCACTGTTCCAGGATGATGTGACCTACCAGGATCTCGGGCTGATCATCATTGATGAGCAGCACCGCTTTGGGGTGTCCGATCGGTTCAAGCTAACGGCCAAGGGCCGCACGCCGGACCTGCTCGCCATGACGGCGACGCCCATTCCCCGCACGCTGACGCTGGCGGCCTATGGCGATCTGGACGTGTCGCGCCTGGACGAAAAGCCGCCTGGCCGCTCCCCCATCGACACGCGGGTCACCTCCACCGAGAAGCTGGAGGCGCTGTTTGAGGCGGTGGGCCGGGCCATCGACAAGGGCGATCGGGTGTATTGGATCTGCCCGCTGGTGGAGGAGTCGGACGTCTCCGACCTCGCCGCGGCGGAGGATCGCTGGCGTCAACTGGCGACGCTGTATGGCGAAGCGCAGGTGGGGCTGCTGCACGGCAAGCTGTCACCGACCGAAAAAGAC
The DNA here is from genome assembly GCA_964524065.1 of uncultured Caulobacterales bacterium. Classification (GTDB taxonomy): domain Bacteria; phylum Pseudomonadota; class Alphaproteobacteria; order Caulobacterales; family Maricaulaceae; genus CAZADA01. The sequence goes on from CAZGCB010000040.1 coordinate 2,649, forward strand.
GCGCGCGCCGCAGCCTTTAAGCAGGGCGAGACGAAAGTGCTCGTCGCCACCACGGTGGTGGAGGTGGGCGTGGACGCGCCGGACGCCACCATCATCATCATCGAGCACGCTGAGCGTTTCGGCCTCGCCCAACTGCACCAGCTGCGCGGGCGTGTGGGCCGCGGCTCCAAAGCCTCTTCCTGCGTGCTTCTTTACAAGCCGCCCTTGGGCGAAACGGCGCGCGCGCGGCTGGAGATCATGCGCGACACCGAGGATGGCTTTCGCATCGCGGAGGAGGATTGGCGGCTGCGCGGGCCGGGCGACATTCTCGGCACCCGCCAGTCGGGGGAGCTGAGCTACCGCCTCGCGGATTTGCGCAGCCATGGCGATTTGCTGGACATGGCGGCGGACGATGCGCGCGCGATCATCGCCCGCGATCCGCAGCTGGAGAGTGAACGCGGTCGGGCGCTGCGCCTGTTGCTGCATCTGTTTGAGCGCGACCGGGCGGTGGCGTTGCTGCGCGGCGGTTAATCGTCGGACTTCTTCGCGGGCTCGGCCTCCGGCTGCGCTGCAGGCTCAGTTGGCGTCGCCGCCGTCAGCGCCGCGCTTTGCGGCGAGGGGGCGTCCGGCTTGCCGCCAGCGCGCGCCTGCACCTCATCCGCTAAGGCTTGCAGCACGTTTTTGCTCTTGCCATTGCCGTTGGGCTTTTCGGTCACAATGCCGGCGGAAATGATGACCCGCGCGCCGTCCTCGACCGACATGTCGAGGATTTTCAGATCCTTGCGCGGCACGAACAGCAAAAAGCCCGAGGTCGGGTTCGGCGTGGTGGGAATGAAGACACCCACATGCTCGCCCAAATCCTCGCCATCGCGCGATGTGGGCAGCTTTTCGCGCACTTCGCCCTGCGCCGGAGCCGTCACAAAGCACAGCGCCCACGTCCCCTTGCGGGGATATTCCACCATGGCGACTTCCTGGAACGCCTCGCCCTGATCGCGAAAAATCGTCTCGAGGATTTGCTTGATCGGCCCGTAGATCGAGCGAATGAAGGGCAGCCGATCGACGATGAACTCGCCCAGGCCGATGAACCAGCGGCCGATAATGTTGCGCGCCAAAAGGCCGAGCAACGTCAGCACGATGAACGCGATCAGCACCCCAATGCCAGGAATGGTCAGCGGCCCATCAATGGCGGCGTACCAGGTATCCACCGGGTAGCCGGTGATGCGGCTGATCCAGCTCACCAAGCCGCCCACACTGCGGTCGACCACGGTGACGAGCGTATAGACCAGCCAGGAGGTGGCCGCGATCGGCGTCACCACCACGACGCCCGCAAAAAATCCATTGCGGATCCAGCGGAACGGATGACCTTTTGTCGGCTTGTCGGGTGGAACCGGCATGGTGAACGCAACGCCCCTTAAAGTCCCCGTGGGGATCACTTCTCACTTGATCACACATATGTTGCAGAATTTATTCAAGCGCTAGTCCCCAACCGCGCGGCGACGCACCCGCAGGAGCGACCCCCGTGAGCCCCTTGATCCGCCGCAGCGTTCTGGCCCTCGCAATCGCCTTTGTGGCGCTGATCGGCGCGACCCTTGTCGGCTTTCAGGACAATTTATTCCGCTATTGGCACAATCCGCGCGAGCCGTTCCAATCCAGCCGCCCGCCCCCTCAGCCGGATTATTCCAACCGCGCGGCCTGGGCGGCGCGCCCCAAGCCAGCCCAGGCCTTGCGCTCCGGCTCCGCACAATCCCAAACGCCCCGAGCGCCGGCGGTGTTTTTCATCCACCCCACCACCTATTGGGGTGGCGGAGCGTGGAACGCAGCGATTGACCATCCAGCCGCGCTGCAAAGACTTCAAGGCGAGGCGTTGCCCACATATGCCGGACCGTTTGCGGCCGTCGGCGACCTGTGGGCGCCCCATTACCGTCAGGCGTCGCTCTACACGTTTTTGACCCATCATTATGACGCCCGCCGCGCCCGGGCCTTGGCCTATGAGGATGTGTCGCGAGCGTTTGAGGCGTTCCTCGCGGCCATCCCTGCGGGCCAACCCATCATCATCGCCGGGGTGGAGCAAGGCGGGCTGCACGCCCTGGGCCTGTTGCAGCACACGGCGCGCATGGACCAAGTCCGCCGGCGTTTGATCGCGGCTTACATCATGAACCAGGCGACGCCGCTGGATTTGTTCGAGGGGCCCATCGCACCGCTCACGCCCTGCGCCACGCCCGACGCGGTGGGGTGCGTCGTCGCTTGGGGTGCGGCGCCGGCTGATGATTCGCGCGAGATCAGGCGGTTACGCCGCCGCTCCATGGCCTGGGCGGCGGATGGACGGCTGCAAGCCACCGCCGATCGAGCGCTGTTGTGCGTCAACCCGATCACCTGGGACACGTCAGAAGACTACGCCCCGCCGCGCACCCATCGCGGCGCGGTGAACGCCTCCGGCTTTAGCCTGGACGCCATCGCCCAAGGCGGCGCGCCGCCCGCAGCGCCCGGGCAAACGAGCGCCCACTGCCAAGATGGGGTGCTGCTGGTCGACAAAGCTCGCTCGCCCTCTTTGCGGGACCCCTGGCGTTGGGGCGGACGGTTCAAACCGTCCCAGACCAACCTGTTCTACGCGGATCTGCGCGAAGGCGTGCAGCAGCGCGTGACGGCCTATATCACCCATCGCGACCAGAACGCAGGAACCACTGGGGCGGCGCGACCGCCAGACGACGAAGACGCTTAGCCGACGCCAGATCCACTGAGCTTGGCGATCAAGGCGCTGGTGGAAAGGCCCGGGGTGAAGGGCGTTAACACCACCTCCCCGCCATGGTCACGCACATAAGGCGTTTCCGGCAGGTCTTCGGGCGAATGATAATCGCCGCCCTTAACGTAGACATCCGGCTTCACCGCCTCGACCAGGGCGATGGCGGTGTCCTCTTCAAAGATCGCCACCATGTCCACCGCTCCCAACGCCGAGACCACCCAAGCACGGTCGGTCTGCGGGTTGAGCGGGCGGCCCTCGCCCTTGAGACGGCGCACCGAGGCGTCGGCGTTCACGCCGACGATCAAGCGATCGCACAAGGAGCGCGCGCGCCCGATGGCCGCCACATGGCCAGCGTGCAGGATGTCGAAACAACCATTGGTGAGGCCGATGCGCGCATTCTCCGCCCGCCAGCGCGCCGCCATCTTCGCCGCCGCCGCGATGTCGCCCACAAAAGCGCCCGCGATGGAGCGCCCCATGGCGTCGGCCACCACCTCATTCGCGGTAACGACCGCGGTGCCCATTTTGGTGACGACAATGCCGGCTGCGCGATTGGCGAATTGAATGGCTTGCGCCATATCCGCCCCCGCGCCCAGCGCCATGGCGAGGCCGGCGATGGTCGTGTCCCCCGCGCCGGACACATCGAACACATCGCGCGGCGTGGCGTTGAAAAACGTCGGCTCCGCACCGTCCTTGGTCAACAGCGCCATGCCCTGGGCGCCGCGCGTCACCAGCAGATACTCCACGGCTTCCAAACGCGCCGCCGCACCGCGCATACCGGCCGCCACCTGGGCATCGGTCTCGCACGGCTCGCCCGCTTCTCGGTTGAGCTCATGGATATTGGGTTTCAGCAGCCAGACCCCGTCATAACGGGTGAAATCACGACCGCGCGGCTCGGCGATGACCCGCTTGCCAGCGGCTTTGGCTGAGGCGATGACGCCGTCGATCACCGCCGGCGTCATGGCGCCGCCGCCATGGTCGGACAAGGCGACGATGTCGCACTCGCTGATAGCGCTTTGGATCACATGCAGCAATTCGCTTTCGGCTTGGTCGTCCAATGAGGCGGGCGGATTGCGGTCCACCGCCAAAACCTGCTGACCGCCGGCGACATAGCGCGTTTTCATTTGGGTGGAGCGCCCTTTGGCCGTCACCAGCTCCACCTCCGCCAAATCGCTTTGGGTGAGCATGCTGGAGACCACATGCCCCTCCGGATCATCGCCCACCACCGCCGCAAGGATGGCGTGCCCCCCCAGCGCCGTCACATTGCGCGCCACATTGCCCGCTCCGCCCAGCGTCAAATCACGGCGCGACTGATCGAGGACGGGCACCGGCGCCTCGCGCGAGATCTGCTTGGACGTGCCATAAATGAAGCGATCGAAAATCAAATCGCCGACGCACAGAACGCGCAGTCCCGCCATACGATCGATCAATTGCTCCAAGGCCGTTGCGCTCATGGGCGGTGGATCTCCAGGGAATGGCGTGGCGACAGACGCCGGTATGAATACGCCTTGGGGACCGCCGAGCATGCGGGTCGGCGGTCCCCAAGGGCGCGCTTAGGCGCGGGCTTTGGTCAGCGCGTCAATGGCCAGGATGGAGGCCGCGAGCGCTTCAAACTCGGCCAGCGGCACCATGTTCGGACCATCGGAGGGCGCGTTATCCGGATCGGGGTGGGTTTCGGCGAACACGCCGGCCACGCCCACCGCCGCCGCAGCGCGCGCCAACGGAGCGACGAATTCGCGCTGGCCGCCAGTGGTGGCGCCCTGCCCGCCGGGTTGCTGCACCGAATGGGTCGCGTCGAAAATCACCGGCGCGCCAAAGCTCGCCATGATCGGCAGCGCGCGGAAATCATTGACCAGCGTGTTGTAACCAAAACTCGCCCCACGCTCGCAGGTGAGGACATTGGGATTGCCGGCCGACACGATCTTATCGACGACATTTTTCATGTCCCAAGGGGCGAGGAACTGGCCCTTCTTCACATTGATCGCTTTGCCCGTCGCGGCCGCGGCCACCAGCAAATCCGTCTGCCGGCAGAGAAATGCCGGGATTTGCAGCATGTCCACCACATCACCCACCGGCGCGCATTGTTCCGGCAAGTGGATGTCGGTGATCACCGGCACGCCCACAATGTCGCGAATCTCCGCAAACACCGGCAGCGCCTTGTCCAGGCCCATCCCGCGGGCGGATTTCAAGCTGGTGCGATTGGCTTTATCGAAGGAGGTTTTGTAGACGAGGCCGCAGTCCAAGCGCTCCGCGATCTCTTTCAGCGCGTGCGCCGTCTCCAGCGCGTGCTCGCGGCTTTCCATGGCGCAGGGACCGGCGATGAACGCCAAGCGCTCGCTTTGGCTGAAGCGTACGGGCCGGGCCGTGTCAGTTCCGACCTCGACGACGACATTGGGTGTGGCGTCCGCTTGGGTGCGGACGGGCTCTTCCACGGTGACGCTCAACAGACTTGCTCCTTAACCCGCGCGGCCGCTGTCCAGCCGCGTCTTTTTACGCATGGGCGACGCCGCGCCCCCCGCTTCGCGCGTGCAGACGCCGATTGATCCGCATGCGGGACGCTTGCGTACCGCATCATGAGCACAGGAGACTACACCTTGGCGGGACGCAACGCCACATCGCCGGCGCGCACAGCGCCCGTCATCATGTGGTTCCGTCAGGATTTGCGCCTGCGGGATAATCCGGCATTGGACGCCGCCGCCCGCAGCGGCCGGCCCATCATCGGTCTGTATGTCTGGGATGACGAGGCCGCCGGCGGTTGGGCTCTCGGCGGCGCGGCGCGTTGGTGGCTGCATGGGGCTTTACAGGCGCTGGAGGCGGACTGGCGCGCTCTGGGTGGCGGGCCGCTGGTGCTGCGTCGCGGGCCGGCGGAGCGCATCGTCCCCGCCTTGGCGGCTGAGGTCGGGGCGGCGGAAATCCACTGGAACCGGATGTACGAACCCTTCGCCGTGGCGCGTGACACCCGCATCAAGGACGCGCTCAAGGCCGCCGAACGCGATGCGTTCAGCCACAAGGGCGCAGTGTTGTTCGAGCCTTGGGAGGTGACGAACGGCGCCGGCGAGCCCTATCGCGTCTTCAGCCCGTTTTGGCGCGCCTGCCGCGCCGCCGGCCTGCCGGAGGAGCCGCTGCCGGCGCCGGCGTCCCTATCGGGATGGACGGGGGATGTGGCGCGTGACCGCCTCGAGGACTGGGGGCTGTTACCCACACAGCCCGATTGGGCCGGCGGCCTGCGTGAGACATGGACGCCCGGCGCCGACGCCGCGCACATACGCCTCAATGCGTTCCTCGCGCAACGCGTGAGCGACTATGCGGCGGCGCGCGATTATCCGGGACAGCCGGGCACCTCGCGTCTGTCGCCGCATCTGCATTGGGGCGAAATCAGCCCGCGGGAGGTCGTAGCCGCGACCCGCATGCATTTGGCGGCTCACGGAGCCGGCCAGGGCGATGAAAAATCGGCGGATAAATTTTTGTCGGAGATCGGCTGGCGCGAGTTTTCCGTCTCGCTGCTGTTTCACAATCCGCAACTGCCGGAAAACAATCTGCAATCCAAGTTCGACGCCTTCCCCTGGCGCCAAGACGCGACGGCGCTGGAGGCCTGGCGCCGCGGGCGCACCGGCTATCCCATAGTGGACGCGGGCATGCGTGAGTTGTACGAGACAGGGTGGATGCACAACCGTGTACGTATGATTGTGGGCTCGTTTTTGGTGAAGCACCTTCTGTTGCATTGGCGCGACGGCGAAGCCTGGTTTTGGGACACGCTGGTGGATGCGGATTTGGCCAATAACGCCGCTGGCTGGCAGTGGATCGCCGGCTGCGGCGCCGATGCGGCCCCCTATTTCCGCGTGTTCAACCCGGTGACCCAGGGCGAACGCTATGATGGCGACGGCGCCTATGTGCGGCGCTGGGTCCCTGAACTCGCCAAACTGCCCGATCGCGTGTTGCACCAGCCGTGGGAGGCGCGCGCGCTCGTCCTGCACGAAGCCGGCGTGCGCCTAGGCGAGACGTACCCGCACCCCATTGTCGAGCACAAAGCGGCGCGCCAAAGGGCGCTAGACGCTTTTGAAACGCTCAAAGCCGCGACCTGAACGCCGCCTCCCAACCACAAGGGCCCCTCCCCGCATCCAGAACGGAAGCCGAGCATGCGCAAGAAAATCCTTATTGTTGGAGGGGGTATTGCCGGGCTCGGCGCCGCCTACGCGCTGAAAGACGTCGCGGATCTTGAGCTGTGGGAGACGCGCGATCGCTTGGGCGGTCACGCCAACACCGTCGATATCGATTATGATGGCGTGCCCATCGCGGTGGACACCGGCTTCATTGTCTTTAATGACGGGAACTACCCAAATCTACTGGGCTTTTTCGACGCGCTGGGCGTGGACTCCTTCCCCAGTGATATGAGTTTTGGGTTCTCCAGCCCCACCAAGACAGGCGGCGCGGGGCTTGAATGGTCCTCCAATGCGGATGGGATTTTCGCGCAGCGGCGTAATCTCGCCAATCCGCGCTTTCTCGCCATGCTGCGCGATATTCTTCATTTCAATGGCCGCGCGCGCAAAGATTTGGAGGCTGGCGCACTGGGCGATGAAAGCCTCGGCGCGTATCTCGATCGCCTTGGCATGGGCGCGTCCTTCCGCAGCCGCTATTTGCTGCCCATGGGCGCGGCCATTTGGTCGAGCACCGAGGCGGCGATGATGGCCCAGCCGGCCGCCACAGTGGTCCGCTTTTTCGACAATCACCGGCTGATGCATCGGGTGCGGCGCAAATGGCGCACGGTGAAAGGCGGCAGCCGCTCTTATGTGCAGGCGGTCGCGGCGCGGCTGGGCGATCGCGTGAAGACAGGCCGGCGCGTGACCGGCCTGCGTCGCGATGCCGACACCGTCACGGTGCGCACGGCCGACGGCCTCACCGCACAATGGGATGAGGTGATCCTCGCCTGTCATTCCAACCAAGCCCTGGCCATGCTGGACGATCCCAGCGCCGAAGAGCAGCGCTTGATCGGCGCCATCGGCTATGCGCCCAATCGTGCGGTGCTGCATCGCGATCCGGTGGTGCGCCCAAAGGCGGCGAAGGCCCAAGCGGCGTGGAACTATCGCACCGATCCCGATGGCGCGCCGGCGCAGGTGACCTATGACATGAACCGGTTGCAGGGCATCGATCCCGCGCAGCCGCTGTATGTGACGCTGAACCCCAACCAAGCTTTGGACCCCGCTCTGGTGTTCAGTGAACACCAATATGATCACCCGCAATTCGATGGGCCGGCCATTGCCGCTCAACAGAGTTTCAACGCGATCCAAGGCGCGCAGCACACCTGGTTCGCCGGCGCCTGGCTGGGCTATGGCTTCCATGAAGACGGTCTGCGCGCTGGGTTGCGCGTGGCGCGGCGGCTAGGCGGACGCGTGCCGTGGGATTTTGTCGAAGGTGATGTCACCGGCGGGCCCTGGGCGCCGCGTCCGGATCTCGATGAGCGCGCGCCATCCGCCGCGCCGGAAGCGGTAGACGCGGCATGAGCGCGACGGCCCTCCTCCAAGCTCCGCTGCTGCAAGAGCCCGGCGCGTTGTTTGTGGGGCGCACGACCCATCAGCGCAAAGCGCCCTTCGGCCATCGCTTCACGTATCGCATCGCCCAGCTGTTTTTGGATGTCGACCGATTGGCGGAGGCCGGACGCCTCAGCCGCTTTTTCTCGGTGGATCGCTTTAATTTGCTGAGCTTCCACCGCCGCGATCATGGTGCGCGCGACGCCGCGCCGCTGCGCCCCTGGGCGGAAGCCGCCTGGGCCGAGGCCGGTGTGGATTTGGAGGGCGGGCCGATCCGCCTGATGTGTTTCCCGCGCATTCTCGGCTATGTGTTCAATCCGCTGTCGCTTTGGTTCGGCTATGGGCCGCAGGGCGATTTGCGCGGCGTGATTTATGAGGTGCACAACACCTTCGGCGACGCCCATTCCTACGCCGCCAAGGCCGATGATCGCGGCGCGCTGAGCCAAAGCGCGGCGAAGATCTTCCACGTCTCGCCTTTCTTCCCGACGCGTGGGCGCTATGGCTTTCGCCTGCGCCCGCCGAGCGATCAGTTTTCGCTCTCGATCCGCTACAGCCTTGATGATGCCGATGTGTTCAGCGCCAGCCAATTCGGCGCGCGGCGCGCCTTGACGAACCAATCAGCGCTCGGCGTCTTCGCGGGCATGCCTTTGCTGACATTCAAAGTGATCGCGGCGATCCACTGGGAGGCGCTGCGCGTAATTCTCAAGGGGGGACGTTATCACCGCCGCCCGGAGCCGCCGGCTCCGGTCAGCGTGGCGCACCGTCTCACCAGAGCGGCGCGTCAGGCCGGATCTGGCGGCGCTGCAACGTCCTCGCCCGAGATGATCGAAGCTGTCGCAGAACGCCGCGTTGCAGGAGAACCGACCCATGATCGCTGACTCTCACACCATCGGCATGTTGTCCGGCGCGCCCGCCTCGTTTCGATTGGCGGCCCGCGCGGCGCTGCGCCTGAAGTATGGCGCGCTGCAAGTCACCCTGCCGGACGGGCGTCGCTTGCGGTTTGAGGGCGCTCAGCCCGGTGAAGAGGCCGCGCTGCAGGTGTATGATTGGCGCATGGCGCGGCGCATTTTGTCCAGCGGCGCGCTGGGGTTCGCCGAAGGCTATATCGAAAAGCAGTGGGACACCGATGATGTGGCGGCGGTGCTGTCCATGTTCTCCGTTAATATTGACGCGATGGATAAAGAACTCGCTGGTAATAAATTTGTGCGCGCCCTTCACTTTCTTCAGCATATGCTGCGACGTAATTCCAAGCGTGGTTCACAAAAGAACATTTACGCGCATTACGACCTCGGAAACAGCTTCTATCGTCAATGGCTTGACCCCAGCATGACCTATTCTTCGGCCTTGTATGCAACGCCGGACGAGCCTTTGGAGCGCGCCCAGGAATCCAAGTATCGCGCGATGGCCGATCAACTGCAGTTGACCGATAATGATCACGTCTTGGAAATCGGTTGCGGTTGGGGCGGTTTTGCGGAATACGCCGCGGCCCATCGCGGCGCCAAAGTCACGGCGATCACCATCAGCAAAGCGCAGCATGACTACGCGCAAAAGCGCATGTTCGAGAAGCAATTGAGCCACAAAGTCGATGTGCGGCTGGTGGATTATCGCGATGTGGAGGGCCGCTTCGATAAGGTCGCGTCCATCGAGATGTTCGAAGCGGTCGGGGAAAAATACTGGCCCGGCTTTTTCGGCAAAGTGCGTGACGTTTTGAAGCCCGGAGGGCTCGGTTCCTTACAAATCATCACCATCCGTGAAGATTTGTTCGCCTCCTATCGCCGGCAGGTGGACTTCATTCAGCGCTATATTTTCCCCGGCGGGATGTTGCCCAGCGTCTCGCGCTTCTATCAAGAGGTCGCGCAAGCTGGCCTCACCTCCGGCGAAGCGCGCATGTTCGGCGGCGATTATGCGACAACGCTGCGCGAATGGCGCAAATCCTTCGAAGCGGCATGGGACGATATTCGCGCCGCCAATGGCGCGTTTGACGAGCGCTTCCGGCGCTTGTGGAGCTATTATCTCGCCTATTGCGAGGCGGGCTTCGCCACAGGCCGCATCGATGTGGGCCAGTTCCAACTGTCGCGGACCTAACCCCGTCAGCACGTGACCGCCATCGCATGAGGGTATGGCGGCAAGCGCCACACGCGCCGCCCGCGTCTCAACCGTTTAGGCGGAGCTGTCCGTGACCGGAGCGCCTGGCGTCGCATCGGACGCCAGCGGCTTGGCCCAGCCGGTCTGTTTGGCGACCAAAGACAGGTACCAATTCTTGGGCAGAGCGTAGATCGCCTTCAGCATCAGCGTGAATTGCTTGGGGAACGTCACTTCAAAGGTGTCGCGCTTGAGACCCTTTTGAATGAAACCCGCAGCTTTTTGCGCTGAAATCATAAAAGGCTTAGGAAATTCATTGTCATCCTGCGCCGGCGTCTCGACAAAGCCCGGTGTGATAACTTGCACCTTCACACCCCAACGCTTCAGCTCAATGTGCAAACACTCCGCCATATTGGTCAGCGCCGCTTTGGACGCGCCATAGGCGCTGGCGGTGGGCATGCCGCCAAAGCCGGTGGCCGACGACACCAACGCGATATGGCCCTTGCGCCGGCCGGCCATGCGCGGATTCAGCGCGGTGAGCGCGGCGGCCGTGCCGAGAATGTTGACATCAAAAGTCCGCTTAAAGACGGAAAAGTCTGGCGCTTCGGCATTCACCGGCAGGTAGATGCCCGCATTCAACACCGCGAGCGCGATGGGACCATGGGCCGCTTCAATGGCCGCGACCGTCGCCTGCACCGCATCGGCGTCTTGCATATCGACGGGGAACACCGCCGCTTTGCCGCCGGTTTCCTCCGCCAGGGCTTGGAGTTTGTCGGCGGAGCGGGCGCTGACCGCCACGGTCCACCCCTCCGCGGCCAAGGCTTTAGCCAATTCATAGCCAATGCCGGAGCTGGCGCCGGTGATCCAAGCGACGCCGTCGGCGGGCGTCGGGGTTGCAGGCTTCATGTCAGGGTCTCCACGGCGCGGCTCTGGATTCAGCGAAGCATGAGGACGCCGGCGCAGGTTTTCAAATCTGCGCCGGCGGCGCCTTAAGCCGGGGTGTAGGGCGACGTCATCACATACCGCACCACGGCGCCGCGCGCGAGGAACTCACAGCCGATCCAACGGCCCGCCTCATCATAGAACAAGTCGAGATCCAACGTGCCGGCGATGCGATAGCGCGTCGCGGGCACCGTCTGGCCCGCGACCTCGTAGGTGGTTTCTTCGATCTCAAGGATCTCCACCGGCAGAGCGCTGCCCAGCTCGGCGTTGACCAGCACATCACGGGTCAAGGCGTCCTCATTCCACCAGGTGGTGGGCAGGGCGCGGCCATCGACATAGCCTTGCTTTTCAACGGCGTCGACCAAGACGCCAGCCTCATCCACCGCAGCGTTGACGTAGAGATCCTTGCGGTCCTTGCGGGTGGTCGCGGTCAGCGCTGAGAACGCGCCGTCGCGCCAGACCTCTGTGGCGTCATGCTTGTAGTAAAAGAAGGTGATGAAGCCGATACGCACCTTCAGCTCGACATCGACGGTGGCGCTGAACTCGTCACCTTGATTGTCAAAGGTGATGGTGTGCGTGCCCAAGAAGCCCTCTTTGCGGAACACATCGAAGGTCACCTGCCCGCTGGGCGGCAGTTCCCGCGCGTCAGCCTGAGCGATCAGGGGGGTCACGGCGATCAGAGCCACCGAAACAGTCGCCAGAGCCAGGGTTTGCACACGCAACATGGGCGATCTCCATCAGCCTTTGACGCGCGCCCGCGACCGACCGCCATCCACCGCCATCACTTGCCCAGTGACCCACCCTGCATCCGGTCCCGCCAAAAAGACGGCCAGCGCAGCGGCGTCCTCAGCCTGGCCGAGGCGCGCCATGGCGTGCATCCCAGCGATGGCCTCGGCCATTTTCACGTTGCCCGTCAGGGGCGCGGCGATTTTGGTCTCCAACAAGCTCGGCGCGATGGCGTTCACCCGGACCTTGGGGGCGAGTTCGGCCGCCGCGGCGCGCACAAATCCCTCTACGGCGCCCTTCGCAGCGGAGATCACCGCGTGGTTCACAAAGCCTTGAGCCACCGCCACGGTGGAGAAAAACACAGCGGCGCCTTGGCGGGCCGCCAGGTGCGGCGCTGCGTGGCGCAAGGCTTGGGCGGCGCTGACCAAATTGAGTTCGAAGGCCTCGCGATACGCGGCGCGCTCAGCCCGTTTCAGCGGCGTCAACTGGATGGAGCCGACGGCGAACACCAGCGCATCGAGCCCGCCATGGCGCTCCACCGCCGCAGCGGTGGCCGCCTCCACGTGCGCGTCGTCCCGTACATCGCCAAGGGTCAACCCCGCGCCCAATTCCTGCGCCAGCGGCGCAGCGGCGGCCTCATCGCGAGCCGCGAGGTACACGGGGCGGCCCGCGGCGGTCAGGCGTCGCGCGGTCGCGGCGCCGACGCCGCCAGACGCGCCGTAAATCAAAGTGGCCAAAACCGATCTCCTTCTTCAGGGCTG
>CAZGCB010000040.1:15500-21748 GCA_964524065.1 uncultured Caulobacterales bacterium
CTTCAGGGCTGGGCGTGCGTCGGACATGCCGGGAGCGCCGCCGCCAAGCGAGGCTCCCGCGCGCTATGGGGCTGCGGGCCTATTGCAGGAAGTATTTGATGAACGCGACCAGCGGGCGGCGCACGGTCACGCCGCCTTCCATCACGGTGAGACAGATGCAGTCTTCTTCGCTCACCACGCGCGGTTGATGCTCCACAGCGTCGTCGCACGCCGTCACGTCGCCGGCGTTGTAGCGACCGGCTTCATCCTCATAAGCGCCGCAAAGGATCAGCGTCGTCTCATGGCCGGCATGTCCATGGCGGATCATCGTCCGTCCCGCTTGAAAGCGGACCAACTTCACGTCTTCGCGCGGCGTGCAGACCGCATCCAACCGCACCTCCGCCATGCCAGGCATCACGCGCCGCCAGGGCAAGTCCTGCAGCGAGCCGCCAACCACCGCAGCCAGCGGGCCGGGTAAGCGCGCCCCGGGATCGTTTTCCGGAGCCACGGGCGCGTCAGGCGCACGGCCGGGCGCCTCGTCCGCCCCCGCTAGCTGCGCGAGCACGTCGTCCAATGCGCCTGCACGCAAGGGCGAGGCTGGCAACCGCTCGAACAGCATCGCGCCCGCGACTTCCAGAGTGTCCGCGCACCGGCGCGCGCCCGGGCGCATGGCCAGGTGCGTCGCCGTCAACAGCGCGAGGCCAGGGCTTTGGGAGCCGCTGGCGTAATCCAAATACAAATCATCATACATGCCGCTGGCCCGCCTTCCCCGACGCATGGCGAAACTTGCACAGATATGGGTACGCCAACGCCCGCAAAATGGATCAATCAGCGATCCGCCAAGGCGGCGCCGAGCCTGTTTGCGTCCGCGAACAACACGGCTAGGCTGCAGGCGCTATCGTCACCGCCTCCTCACCATTTGCAGTCTGGAAAGGCGCGCCCATGTCCGCCCCCGCTTTCGCCGCCGCGTCCACGCGCCCCGCGACCTCGGTCATCGATCTCATCGGCGACACGCCGCTTTTGCGGTTGAACAGCGTATCGGACGCCACGGGGTGTGAGATTTTGGGCAAGTGCGAATTCCTCAATCCCGGCCAGTCGGTGAAGGATCGCGCCGCGTTGGGCATCATCCGCGACGCCGAAGACAAGGGCCTGCTGCGGCCAGGCGGGGAAATCGTCGAGGGCACGGCCGGCAATACGGGCATCGGCCTGGCGGTGGTGGGCAATGCGTTGGGCTACAAAACCACCATCGTGTTTCCCCGCACGCAAAGCCAAGAAAAGAAAGACGCCATTCGCCTTTTGGGCGCGGAGCTGATCGAAGTGGACGCCGCGCCCTATTCCGATGAGCGCCATTATGTCCACACCTCACGCCGCCTGGCTGAGGAACGGGCCGACATCAATCCCCATGGCGCGGTGTGGGCCAATCAGTTCGACAATATCGCCAATCGCGACGCCCACTATCACACCACCGGCCCGGAGATTTGGGAGCAAACCGAGGGTCGCGTGGACGGCTTCATCTGCGCGGTGGGCTCCGGCGGAACGCTGGGCGGTGTGGCGCTGGCGCTGAAAGAGCGCAATCCCAACGTCCAAATCGGTCTCGCGGACCCCATGGGCGCAAAACTATACCATTGGTACGCCAGCGGCGAACTGAAAGCCGAAGGCGACAGCATCACCGAGGGCATCGGCCAGGGCCGCGTCACCGCCAATCTGGAGGGCGTGCCGGTGGACCACCCCTTTATGATTCCCGACGCGGAGGCGTTGGAGCTGCTCTATGAGCTGACGGTGAAAGAGGGCCTGTGCCTAGGTGGGTCCGCCGGGGTGAACATTGCGGGGGCTGTGCGCCTCGCCAAAGCGCTGGGCCCAGGGCACACCATCGTCACCATCCTGTGCGACTACGGCAATCGCTATCAGTCGAAGCTCTACAATCCTGAATTTCTGCGCTCCAAAGGCCTGCCGACACCGCCCTGGCTCGGCTGAGCGCCATGGTGGCGAGCGACAGCCTCTCGGGCCGCGATCCCGTGATCAGCCCCGCCGCGTTGCGCCGTGAGATCGCGGGAGAGGCGCCGCCATGGCTGTTCGACGCCACATGGACGGCGCCAAGCCTGCCACAGCCGCACGCCGAGGGGCGCATCCCCGGCGCCCTCGCCTTCGACCTCACCGCGTTGAGCGACAGCAACGCGCCGGTGCCGCATATGTTGGGCGCCGGCGTGCAACTCGCCGCGTTCCTGGCGGGGATGGGCGCGCGCGGCGATACCCCCTTTGTCGTTTATGACCGCATCGGCCTGTTCTCCGCGCCCCGCGCCTGGTGGATGCTGCGTACACTGGGCTTTGGAGATGTTCGCGTTCTCGATGGCGGCCTGCCAGCTTGGCGCCACGCGGGTTTGGCGCTGGAGGCTGAGCCCGCCCCGGCGGCCTCGTCCGCCCTTACCGCCGGCGCCGCGCCAAGAACGCCACGCCCGGCGCTCATGGTCGATGCGGCGCCGGTGCGCGCCGCCATCACCGACCCCGCCCAACACATCCTCGACGCCCGGTCGCCGGCCCGTTTCGCCGGCGCGGAGGCTGAGCCACGCCCGGGCCTGCGTGCGGGTCACGTCCCCGGCGCGTACAACCTGCATTACCGGACCTTGTTGACCGAAGACGGACAGTTGAAATCGGCCGCACAACTGACAGAGGTCTTGGACGCGGCCGGCATTGATCGCGCGGCGCCCACACTCATCGCCATGTGCGGCTCCGGCGTCACCGCGTGTTTGATCGCGTTGGCGTTGGCGCGTTTGGGCCGGTGGGACGTGGCGGTCTATGACGGCAGCTGGGCCGAGTGGGGCGCGGATCCGGCACTGCCCCTTGAAACCGGCCCGGCACGATCAGCACACACAGTGAGCAGCGCACATGAGTGATCCATCCGACCCATCAGCAGGCGTGGCCTGGGGCGATAGCGTCAATCCGCCGGTGGAGCGCGCCTCCACCCGTCTGATGGCGCGGGCTGAGGATCTCTATCGCGGCGAAGGCTCCGCCACCTACGGACGTCACGGCCATCGCGTCCATGAGGTGTTGCGCGGCGCGTTCACCGATCTGGAAGGCGGGGCCGGCTGCAGTCTCGCGCCGTCCGGCGTGGCGGCGGTGAGCGCGGCGCTGATGGCGGTGTGCGAAGCTGGGACGCATATCCTGGTCAGCGACAGCGTCTATGGCCCGACACGCCGCACCGCTTTCGCCACCCTCAAACGCTTCGGCGTGGAGGCGCAGGCCTATGATCCGCGCATCGGGGCCGGCATCGCCGAACGGATCCGCGACAACACCGCCGCGATCATGTTGGAGAGCCCCGGCTCCTTGACCTTTGAGGTTCAAGACGTGCCGGCCATCGTCGCGGCCGCCCAAGCACGCGGCGTGGCCACCGTGCTCGACAACACCTGGAGCGGCGGGGTGTTCTTTAAACCCCTCGCCCATGGCGTCGATATCAGCGTCCATGCCGCAACCAAATACCCCTCCGGGTCCTCGGACGTGTTTCTCGGCGCGGTGGTGAGCCGCACCGCGCCCATGGCCGACGCCGTCGCGGGAATCGTCAAGGAATTGGGACTCGCGGTGTCGCCCGACGACGCCTATCTGGTGCTGCGCGGCATGCGGACGCTGGCCTTGCGCATGGTCCGCCATGACGCCACCGCGCGCCGCGTCGCCCAATGGCTGCAGCAGCGGCCGGAGGTGGCGCACATGCTTCACCCAGCGCTGGCGGGGCATCCGGACCACGCTGTGTGGGCGCGCGATTTTGTCGGCGTCGATGGGGACGGCGCCCCCAGCGCCGCACCCGGCGCCGGCGGGCTCTTCGCGTTCGCGCTACATCCGCAAACCCGTGAATCGCAGGTGTTGGCGTTTTTGAACGCGCTGGAGGTGTTCGGCCTCGGCTTTTCCTATGGCGGATTTGAAAGCCTCGCCATTCATTGCGACCCGCAGCTGCGACGCGCTGTCAGCGCGCCACAGCCGGCGGGACCGCTGGTGCGCCTGGCGATCGGCTTGGATCCCGCGGCGGCGCTGATTGCGGATCTGGAGCGCGGCTTCGCCGCAATGGCGCAAGCCTCATAGCACCTCGGCCAACCAGGCCCGCAGGTCCGCAACGCTCGGCTCCGGCGCTTCTTCCTGGGGCGCATGGCCGACCCCAGGATAGGTCACGCCGCGCGCCTGCGTCTGGGTGAGGCCCGCGATGATACGCTCCACATGGTCCACGGGGATCAGCGCATCGGCTTCGCCCCACATCACCAGCGTCGGCGCAGTGATCTGCGCCAACGCGGCGCTCGGATCGGGCATGGTGAACGCTTCCAAATGCTCAACCCAAGCTTGGCCAACGCCCGCGCCGCTGGCCATGTCGAAGATGGTCTGCACGCGCGCATCGGTGATCGCGCCGGCGTCGGCGTAGGTCACCTGCAGCATCTGGCGCGCAAAAGCTTCCGTCGGATGGGTGAACGCGTAAGCCAAAACAGGGTTCAACTCGATGGGTTCGGCCCCGACTTCGTTAAACTGGAACACACCCGCATCCACCAAGGCCAGGGCGCTGACACGCTCCGGCTGCATGGCCGCGAAGCGCCACGCGATCGTGCCGCCGAGGGAATTGCCCGCCAACACCGCTTGCTCCACCCCGAGAGCATCCAACACCGCGCCCAAAAAGGCCGCGCGTTGCGGCGGCGCATAGCGCTGTTGCGGGTCCGGCCCTGTGAGGCCATGGCCCAACAAATCATAGCGGATGACGCGATAATCGCTCGCCAAGTCCGCCGCCCAGGCGTCCCAACTTTCCAAGCTGAAGGCGAAGCCGTGGATCAGCACGATCACCGGCGCGGTGGCGGGCCCTTCTTCGCGGACCCGCACGCGGGCGCCGTCCACCGTCACATACCGATCCGTGCCGGCCATCAGATACCGTTCCTCCAAAACCTGGGTCTCCAGCACTGCAGCCGGGCGGCTGGCGGCGTATCCCAAAACGCCCAGGGCCGTAAGGGCCAAGACGCCGATCACAATCAGAACGATGCGCATGACGGTTTCCTCCCTGCCCGAGCCGCGACGCGCCCAGGCCTTCCGTTTTATGGATGCTTGCTTACCCCAAGCGCGCGCGCCATGCGCCCCCTGTCCTGCGCGCAAAGGACGTCCAACGGCGCCCCGCCCCCGGCTGAGGGATTGTTTACCGCCAGGACGCTAATGTGGCGAGCCAAAGCGGAGGCGCACCATGAGCGCGACTTTGATCTTTCCGGTCTCCACCCAGCGGGCCAAGCGTATCTCAACGCCGCCCTGTCGCGGGCCGAGCGGGTCGTCACCGCTTCAGCGGACCGAACGGACCCCACCGGTGGGCGGGGGCCGTGGCGTCACTTGCCACTGTGCATGATCCCGCCTTTCCCGACGCCTTTGACAGCTTGGTGAGCGATCATGGCGTGACCCAGGTGCACGCGGCCGCCCACACTGTGCATGCGGGGCCGAACGCGCTCCTCACCTCCCATGCCGCGCCGGACATTCGCATCATCAACCCCTCGCCCTGGGACGAGGAGATGACCCGCTGGCGCGAACTTTTTGACCGCGCCGAAGCCTGGCGGGCTCGGATGCGCTTACTCGCGCCGGGCGCCGCCCTGCCCGACACCGCCGCCATTGCGGGCATCATTCACACCGCCTTCGGCCTATTCGGCGAATCCTATGACGACAAGCTGGCCAGCCTGCTGGCCTGCTTATCTCTGGCGCCCGATGGCGATGTGGTGGAGATCGGCGCGCTGTTCGGCCGCTCCGCCAGCGTGCTGATCGGCGGGCGATGCTTTGGCGGCGCGGATCGCCGCGTGTTCGTTTTCGACCCCTGGCGCGCAGACGCGGCGCTGCAGGACGATTTGCCCGCGCCGCTGCGCGCCGGCGCCGTCGCAACGGACTGGGCTTTGGTGGCCGACGCCTGTCAGGCGGCGCTGAGCCCACTGGCCGGTTCGGGCCGGGTCGCCGTGCTGCAAGGCCCGTCAGCGGCGGGGGCGGCTTGGTACGCGCAGGGCGATGCGCCCGCGACGCATGGCCTACGCGTGCGCATCGGATCGGCTGAGCCCCGTCAGTCCATCGCCCTCTTGCACATTGACGGCAATCATGACGCCGCCGCGGTCATGCAAGATGCTGCGCTGTGGACGCCGTTCGTGGCGCCCGGCGGCTGGGTGGTGTTTGACGATTATCAATGGCGCTATGGCGATGATTGACCGGTCCCCTTTGAACGCAGCCATTCTGAGTGAAAGAATGGTGTGTTTGAAGGAGAAGAGCGATGGGCGCGAAGCGCTATA
>CAZGCB010000041.1:0-21544 GCA_964524065.1 uncultured Caulobacterales bacterium
CGCGGGCCGGCGCCGGGTGCGCGGCCTCGGCGGCCGCGCGCACCAGGGCGATGCGGCCGGCCGCGTGGCGTCCGCAAAACTGGGTGAGCGCCTCGAGAATGTGTGCGCTTTCCGCTTCGATCAGCATGGCGGCTGGCCCCTGCGCACGGATGTGCAGCACGCCGTCGCGCCCACGGCCCGTCAGCTTTTCCGGGCGCGACAGCTTCGCCAAGCGTGGACCGACAATTTGCGGCCACGCGCGGGCGAGCTCCGTGACGCTTGCGGTCGCCGCGGGCCGGGCTTTGCGCAAGGGCGCAAGGGTGCGCAGCAAGGTTTGGCCCGCGGTGGGCGGGGGGCGACGGGCCGGGCGTCCGCGGGGGATGGCGTTCGGCGTCAGATTGGAGGTGGACCGGGTCATGAGGGCTTTTAGCACAGGCGTGGGCGCGCGTGAAAAGCGCCCTGGAAAGCGCACACCGACAATCGTCCACGCCGGCGCGAACACGGATGACAGACGCGGCGACCGCTTTAACCTACGCCCATGAGTACGCTTGTCTCGACCGCGTCGCCCGCGCTGGCGGCCGATCCCGCCCGGCTGCATCAACAGCTTCTGGCGTGGTACGATGCGCAGGGCCGCACGTTGCCCTGGCGCGTGCGCCCGGAAGAGCGCGCCGCGGGCATGCGCGCCGACCCCTATCGGGTGTGGCTGTCGGAAATCATGCTGCAGCAAACCACCGTGGCGGCGGTGAAGCCCTATTACGCGAAGTTTCTCAGCCTGTTTCCCGCTGTCCAGGATCTCGCCGCCGCGCCCTTGGAGCGGGTGCTGGAGGCCTGGGCGGGCCTTGGCTATTACGCCCGTGCACGCAATCTGCACGCCTGCGCCCAAGCCATCGCGGCGGCCGATGGGCCGTATCGAGGCGTCTTCCCCGATACCGAAGAGGCGCTGCGCGCCTTGCCGGGCGTGGGGGCTTACACCGCCGCAGCCATCGCCGCGGTATGCTTTGATCGACCCGCGAATGTGGTGGACGGCAATGTGGAGCGCGTGATGGCGCGCTTGTGTGCGGTGGAGGCGCCGCTGCCCAAAGCCAAGCCGCTGTTGCGCGACCTCGCTGCGCCCTTGGCCGACGCCGGCGCGTCCGATGCGCTGCGGCCGGGCGATTATGCCCAAGCGCTGATGGATTTGGGCGCGACGGTATGCACGCCGCGCAATCCGCGCTGTGATGGCTGCCCCTGGGCGTCCGCCTGCGCCGCGCTGGCGAAGGGCGACCCGCAAACCTATCCAAAGAAAACGCCCAAAAAGCCCAAGCCGCAGCGCCATGGCGTGGTGTTTGTGCTGACAAGGGGGGAGGACGTGCTGCTACGCCGTCGTCCGGCGAAAGGACTGCTCGGCGCCATGGCGGAGTTTCCCGGAACCCCCTGGCGTGATCATGCGCCCTGGAGCGCGGAGGAAGCCCAAGAGCATGCGCCCTACGCCGCGGCGTGGACGCCGCTGAATGAGCCGGTGAGCCACATCTTCAGCCATTTCGCGCTCGAGCTTCAGATGTGGCGCGCGGTGTCCCCATCGCACTTCGATCCGCAGGAGGGCTGGTGGGCGCCGATCGCAGCACTCGAGGAGGCGGGGCTGCCCTCCGTCATGATGAAGGTGGCGCGTGCGGCGCTGGCGTCCTAAGCGCGCTCACCTCGGCGTGGCAGCCTTTTCAAAGCCGTCAATATCCGGCGGGGCGGGCTGCCACAGCTCGATTTTGCGCCCGTCGGGATCCATCACCCAGCCGAAATCGCCATAGGAAAAATGCTGAATATCGCCAATGATCTCCGCGCCGGCCGCTTCAGCGCGCGCCAAGACGCCGGGCAAATCGTCGACGATGAGGTTGACCATCACATCGAGCACCGAGGGCGCGAAATACCCCGTCTGCGCTTTAAACGGCGCCCAGATGGCCCGCGCATTGGGGCCATGGGCCGCGACGGTGTCGGCATGGGCGAAATCCGCCCCGCCCAATTCGTTGAGATCCAGGCCCAAGGCGTCTTGATACCAGCGGGCCAGGGCGTCCGGATCGCGCGTTTTAAAGAACACCCCGCCCAGTCCGATCACTTTCGCCATGAATAGGATCTCCCCGTATGCCAGCCTCGCTGGACGTTATGCGCGCCGCATCACGCGTCGACGCACAATCTCCGCCACCAGCGCCGCCGCCGCCAGCTTGCCCAGCACCGACATCATCAGGTTTGGCCAGGAGAACACGCCGTCCACAATCCGTTCGGCCATCACCAGGAACACCGTGGTGTCGATGGGCGCGCCCAGCAAGCTGGACAGCAAGATGCGCTCATGCAGCGGGCGCTTGGTGAAGGTGTAAACGGCCCAATCGGCCAGTTCGGAAATGGCGAACGCCAGCCCCGACGCCAGCGCCAACTCCCCTCCAGAGGTGAGAAAGGTCAGCCCCAACGCGACCGCCATAGCCGCCAGCACATAATGCCCGATTTCGCGTTGGGCGAAATCGCGCACCACCAACACGAGTCCGGTCACCACAGTTACGGGGTTGAAGGCGACGCCTTCAGCCACTGGAATCATCGGCGCCCAGGTGAAGGACCAGTTGATGAAGGGAATCAGGGCCACATAAAACACAGTGCCCTTCAGGCCCCACAGAGCAGCGGCGGCCTTGGCGATGGGGCTCGGCGCGGGCCCGGCGCTGGGCGTGTCCGATGGCGGGGCGGGAGACGGATCGGAAACCATGGACAACAGTTCTAGCCCGTCTGGGGCCAATGACCAGACGCGCGGCGCCGCGCACCGGCCCCTGGCGCTGATCGCCGCACGGGCGCGCAATGGCGTGATTGGACGCGCGGGCGCGCTGCCCTGGCGTCTCGGCTCGGATTTGGCTTATTTCAAGCGCGCCACCCTCGGCAAGCCGGTGGTGATGGGCCGCAAGACGTGGGAGTCGCTGGGGCGGCCGCTGCCAGGACGGCCGAATCTGGTGATCAGCCGCCAGGCGGACTTCCGTGCGGAAGGGGCGGCGGTGTTCACCGATCTCACAGCGGCGGTGGACGAGGCGGAGCGTTTCGCGCCCGCCTCTGAGGGACAATACCCCCGTGACATCATGATCATCGGCGGCGCCCAGCTCTACGCCCAGGCCCTGCCCAGCGCCCAGCGTGTGCATCTGACGGAGGTGGACGCCGATATCCCGGGCGATGCGCATTTTCCAGCGTTTGACGAGGGGGCCTGGTGCGAAACGGAGCGTACGGACCATCCCGCCGGGCCCAAGGACGAGTATCCCTTCACCATCCGGGTGCTGGAGCGGCGCTGCTGAGCGCCTGCGTCCAAGCCTGCGATCGCCCCAAGCTCCGCTAGAGAGGCAGCGCTGCACGCCGCTGAGGGTTATGGACATCCAGCCACAGATCGCACTGCGCCATCAGCCAGCGGCCAAAGCCATCCAACATCAGCAACAGCTCATAGGCCGCGTCCGGCGGCCGGGCGATGTACGCGCAGGCGCGCGCCGCCTCGCGTGCCTGGGCGGGGTGGGAGAGGGCGAACAAGTCCCGCTGCAGTGCTGGATCCTCAGTGTAGACATCCTCGCGCGCCATCACCAAAGCGAAGGCGGTGGCCAGAAGCGTGCGGGCGATGGCGCGCGCTTCGCGGCGCACGTCCTGGGGTTGCGCCGCTAAGGCCAGGCGGCCGGCGGCGCGTTTGATGCGTGGTCCGGCGGTGACGATCCAGCTGTTGGCCACCGCCGGGCTCAGGCGCTGCGGGGCGATATGACGCGCCACATCGCGGCCATGCACACAGGCGGAGGCGACGCCAAGCCGAAAGCGATCCGGCGAAAACGCACGGCCCCGCGGAAAGACATCGCGCCAGAACCGCAGGCCCAGCTGCGGCGGCTCAGCGTGCGGATGGCGTTGCTCCAGATGGTCAGCGGCGGCCGCCAGCCACAGCGGTTCGACGTCGCCTTGGGTGGGAGCCCGGTCATTAGCGGCGCCGCCCATGCGCCGGAGCGCAAGAATTTCCAGCGGTCCGTCTCGCCCGCAAGCGCGGGGCCCGACCACATAGACGCTGTGCAGCTCAGCGCCGATATGCGTCTGGAGAATCTGCAGCGTTTGGGCGGCGGCGTCGCGGCTCGCTTCGTCCAAATGGCCGGCGCCGCCCGCATTGCGCACGCGCCCCAATCCGTCCATGGGCCACAGCGCGCTGGGGACGCCGGGGGGATTGCGATCGCGTTGCGGGCCGCGGGGCGTGAGCATGGCGCGTCTCCAAAGCGCCGCCCCCGAAGCGCCGGCATCCAGTCTCCGTGTCGTGCGCCCTCGTCCCCGCGCCGAAAGCGTGCTGTTCACAGATGGTGCAGCATGCGGGCGTGACGCGACGCCGGCAAGCGCAAGAGCGGTCAATGGCGAATATGGTCTTATGCCGGCCCCAGCCGGTCGCGCCTGGACAGACCTATCCGGTTAATCCTCAAACTGGATTAGCGGGGCCGGCCGGCCGGGCTCGGCCTCCAAACCGGCATGAACCGCCTGCGCCAAGTCCGCAAACGCCCGGCCCAAAGCGCTGTCGGGCGCGGTGGCCGCGGGCGGCGTGCCCGCATCGGACAAGCGCGCCAAATCGCCGTCCAAGGGCAGAGCGCCAAGAAAGGGCGCGCCCAACGCCTCGGCGGCCCGTTTCGCGCCGCCGGCGCCGAATGGCGCAAAACGTTTGCCCGTCTCAGGATCGACATGGGCGGACATGTTCTCCACCACGCCGAGAATGGGCACATGCGTGCGTTCAAACATCGCCACGCCCCGGCGCACATCCGCCAGCGCCAATTCCTGGGGCGTGGAGACGATGACCGCGCCATTCAGCGGGGCGCGCTGGATCAGCGTCAGCTGCGCATCGCCGGTGCCGGGCGGCAAGTCGGCCACCAGCACGTCCAGCGGCTCCCCCTCCGTTCCCCAGGCGACATCATTGAGCAGCTGCGTCAGCGCGCTCATGATGATGGGCCCGCGCCAAATCATCGGCGCGTCCGGCGCCACCAAAAAGCCCATGGACATGACTTTCACGCCATAGGCCTCCGGCGCGATGAGCTTTTTGTCCCGTCCGGTCTGCGGTTCGGCCTCGCGCAAGCCCATCAGGATCGGTGCGGAGGGGCCGTATACATCCGCATCCAACAATCCGACCCGAAGGCCCTGACGCGCCAGCGCGCACGCAAGATTGGCCGCGACGGTGTACTTGCCGACCCCGCCCTTGCCGCTGGCCACCGCCACCATGCGCGTGACGCCGGGCAGGGTGAGGCCGCGCGCCGCGCCGCCTTGGGGCACGGCGCCTTGCTGCGCTGCGGCGGGGGCGAGGCGGACCCCCTTGGGCGGCGGGCTGGCGGCTGCCGGCGTGCTGCGCAAAGCATGGCGGGGGCGCGGCGCTGGGCTTGAGGGTGCGGCGTCATTATGGGCGGTGAGCACGGCGGTGACGGCGTCCACGCCTGCCAGGGCGCGCACCGCATGCTCGGCGGCCGCGCGCAGCGGCTCCAAGTCCTGCGGCGTGCGCCCGTCCTCGCTTTCAATGATGAAGCCCACATGCGCCCCGCGCACCGTGAGGCCGCGCGCCAGCCCGGCGCTGACCACATCACGCCCGCTGGCGGGGTCGATCACCCCGGTTAATGCAGCGCGCACCGCCTCTTTTGTCAGTTTCGCCATAGTCCGTTCACCATGAGTCCGGCATGTTGACCGCAATCTGCGCACACCCACATAGGAAACGCGCCTTGTGGAACCAGCGCGACATGATCACGCAGGCGCCACGCGCTCCCATCTCTGCGCCGCCTTCGGGCGGACGCCCCATAAAACCGGTTTGATCAAGACGCCAGTGTGAAAGGACGACCATGCCCTGGAACGATAGCTCGAATGGCGGCCCTTGGGGAAGCGGCGGCCAAGGCGGCCGCGGCGGTCCCTGGGGCCAAGGCCCCCGTGGCGGCGGCCCGCGCGGTCCGGGGCAGCAACCGCCGGATTTGGAAGACGTGATCCGCCAAATGCAGGATCGTTTCCGCGGCTTTTTCGGCGGCGGCGGCGGCAAGGGCGCCGGCTTTGCGCCGGTGGCGCTGGTGTTGTTCCTCGGCTTGTTGGCGTGGGTCGCGTGGCCTGGCTCGGGTTGGTACACGGTGCAATCGAACGAAGTGGGCGTGGTGCTGCGCTTCGGTAAGTTCGACCGGACCAATGTGCCGGGCTTCCACTTCAAGCTGCCTTATCCGTTGGAAGTGGCCGAAACGCCGGCGGCTGAAGAAAGCCGCGACACCAATATTGGCGGCATCCCGCAGGGAACGGGACGTTCTGGAGCCGCCAATACCGAAACGCTGATGCTGACCGGTGACGGCAACATTGTCGACTTGCAGTTCCGCGTGCAGTGGGAGATCGGCGACCGCCCCGGCGACGTGGCCAATTTCCTGTTCAAGATTGACAATCCCGAAGGTGCGCTGGAATCGGTGGCCGAAAGCGCCATGCGCGAAGTTATCGGTCAAACGCCGCTGCAGCCCATTCTGGCGAATGAAATCGCCGATATCGGCCGGCGCACCCAGGCGCTGATCCAGAAAACGCTGGATGAGTACGAAGCCGGGATTCAAATCCGCAACGTCATCATCGAACGTCCGGCCTTGCCCATGGGCGAGAACCCCGCTGCCGCCGATGATGTGACGCAATCGCCGCTCGCCGCCTTCCGCGATGTGGAGAACGCCGAGCAAGAGCGCCAGCGCTCCATCGAAGAGGCGCGCGCCACCGCCAACCGCGTGGTTCCCGAAGCCCGCGGCCGGGCCGAGCGTGTCATCCAAGAAGCCAACGCCTATCGCGACTCCGTCATCGCCGAGGCGGCGGGTGAGTCCGAGCGCTTCCGTTTGATTTATGAGCAATATCGCTTGGCGCCGGAAGTGACGCGTCAACGCATGTTCTTGGAGACGCTGGAGAAAGTGCTCGGCGCTTCGAACAAAATCATCATCGATGACGAAAGCGGCGAGGGCGTCGTGCCTTATCTGCCGCTCAACGAGCTGAACCGCCGTCCCGGCGGCGCCAATCAATAGGGGGCGAGGATGCGCGGTTTCTCTACACTTCTTCTCATCATTCTGATCGGCGTCGCAATCGCCGTCGTCAATTCCGTGTTCATCGTGGATCAACGCCAACAGGCGCTGGTGTTGCGTTTCGGCGCGCCGCAGGTGGTCTACAACCAGTCGCCGGAGGACAATCCGGGCCTGAAGTACAAGCTGCCTTGGGAAACGGTGGTGATGCTGGACAAGCGGAACCTTTTCCTCGATGTGCCGGAGGATGAAATCACCGCCGGCGACAGCCAGCGTTTGACGGTGGATTCCTTCGCCCGCTGGCGCATTTCCGACCCCCTGGTGTTCTTCCAGCGCGTGGGAGCGCAACAACGCGGTCGCGAGCGGATCAGCGACATCCTTGTGGGCGCCACGCGCGAAGTGCTCGGCACGGTGCCGTCGCAGGAGATCATCTCCGGCCAACGCGCTGAGCTGATGGGGCGCATTCGCGAGCGCGTCGCCGAGAGCGTCGCCAACGCCCAGCTGGGCGTGGAGATCGTCGACGTGCGCATCAAGCGCGTGGAGCTGCCGCGGCAAAACCGCGCCCAGGTCTTCGCCCGCATGGTGTCCGAGCGGCGTCAGCAAGCCGAAGGTATCCGTGCTGAAGGCCGCGAGGAGGCGCAAAAACTCGTCGCCGAGGCCAATCGCGAAGCGCGCGTGATTGTGGCGCAAGCCAACGAGCAAAGCGAGCGCATCCGCGGCGCCGGGGATGCGCGCCGGAACGAGATTTACGCCGAGGCTTACAATCTCGATCGGGAGTTCTTCGCCTTCTACCGCTCCATGCTGGCCTATGAAACGGCGTTGGACCAAGGCTCCACCATGGTGCTGTCGCCCGATAGCGATTTCTTCCGCTATTTCGGCGATCAGGCGGGCGGCCGCTAAGGTCGTTTCTCCTGCTGTGTTGACCCTGTGCGCCCCGCTCCGATCTCGCATCGGGGCGGGGCGTGCGTATAGTGGTGTTAACCAAACCGCCCACTGACGGAGGATTCCGCCCATGACGTCTTGGCCGCACTGCGTTCGTCGCGCCGTATCTCCCGTCGCCGCAGCCCTGATGATCGCAGCGCTGATGGCGGGCCCGAGTTTGGCGCGTCCGGCGCCGGACGGCTTTGCGGATTTGGTGGAGCAAGTGGGCCCGGCGGTGGTGAATATCCGCGTGCGCCAAACCGTGACCAGCCGCCTGCCGCGCTTTGCCGAAGGCTCGCCGCTGGAGCGCTTCAACGACTATTTCGGCGACGGGCAGGGCCAGCTCTCCGCCGCCGGCTCGGGCTTTATCATCGACGCCGAGGGCGTCGTCATCACCAACAACCATGTCATCGCGCCGGACGCGGACCGCCCCGCGGACATCATCGAAGTCGTTCTGCCGGATGGGCGCGTCTATCCCGGCGATGTGGTGGGCGCGGATCCAGAAACCGATCTCGCCGTCATCCGGGTGCAGACCGACGAGACGCTGCCGGCCGTGTCCTTCGGGGATGCTGAGGGCCTGCGCGTCGGCGATTGGGTGATGGCCATCGGCAATCCCTTCGGCCTGGGCTCCACCGTCACCGTGGGCGTGGTCTCGGCGCGCAATCGCGACATCAATGCTGGCAATTTCGACGATTTCATCCAAACCGATGCGGCCATCAACCAAGGCAATTCCGGCGGTCCGCTCTTCACCATGGACGGGCGCGTGGTGGGGGTGAACACCGCCATTGTCTCGCCCTCGGGCGGTTCGGTGGGCATTGGCTTCGCCATTCCCGCCGATCTCGCCCAGGCCGTCATCGCCCAGCTGTTGGACAGCGGCGCGGTGCGCCGCGGTTGGATCGGCGTGCGCATCCAGCCGGTGGATTCCGCCATCGCCGCGTCTTATGGGCTCAGCCGCCCGCGCGGCGCCCTGATCAGCGGCGTGGTGGAGGAGGGCCCGGCGGCCGAGGCGGGCCTGCAAGCGGGCGATTTGGTCGTCGCCTTCGCCGGAGACGCCGTGCGCGATGATCGCGCGTTCTCGCGCATGGTGGCCGAAACGGCGCCGGGAACAGACGTGGCGCTCGATGTTTTGCGCGCCGGCGCCCCGGTGACGCTGACCCTCGCCATTGGTGAGCGGGACGGAGACGAACAATCGGGTTTCGCCGCGCTCACGGCCGATGCGCCGCTGGAAAGCGGGGGCGCGGCGCTGGTCATCGGCGTCTCCGTCGCGCCGCTGACGCCGGCTTTAGCCCGTCAATACCGCGCCGCGCCGGAGGCGGAGGGCGTGTTGGTCACCTTTGTCGATCCGCAGAGCGAGGCGGCCGGCGTGCTCGCGCCCGGCGATGTCATCGAACAGGTGGGCTGGACGCCGGTGACCACGCCCGATGCGGCCGTCGCGGCTGCGGAGGAGGCCGCACAAAGCGGCGCGCCGGTGCTGATCCGCGTCACCCATCGCAATGGCGATGTGCAGTTTCACTCCCTGCGTCCCCTCACAGCAGGGCGCTAACACGCGACCTTTGGGGGGCGACTTTCGGATGAGGCCTGCGAGTGCGGGGTGGACTCGGCACGCGGCTTTGTTTGATTGATTCGCCTATGCGGGGACATCACACACAAGACAGGCACACGGAGCAGGGGGGCGGTGCGCCATGGCGGCGGGCTGGTGAGCGAATGTTGGCGCGTCCGTGGGTCGTGTTGATCGTCGCACTCCTCATCATTGGCGGGTTCGCCGGCGGGTTGAGCCGTTTGGTGAAAGACGCTTCGGTGGACGCTTTTGTGTCTTTGGACCACCCGGCGGCGCAAGCGCGCGAGCGGGCCCGGGCGGTGTTCGGGGTGGAAGACCCGATGCTGGTGGCGTTCGTGACACAGGAGGGAGACACGCTCTTCACGCCTGAGCGTTTGGAGGCGCTGGCGGCCTTGAGCGCGGCGTTGGAGCGTGTGCCTGGCGTGCGCCCCGACGGGGTCACCAGCTTGGCCACCGAATCGGCTTTGCGGGGTGTGAACGGCGATTTGTTCGTGGACGCCATCATCCCCAATCCGCCGCTCAGCGCGGCGCAGGCGCAGGCCGCCTGGGAGCGGGTGCAAACCATGGCGCCGTTCATGGGGATCTTGGCGTCCGAGGCCGGGGATGCGGCCCTGATCGTTGTGGCCGTCGAGGATCCCGATCACGCGACGGAGCTGTATCAGACGGTTGCGGACCTCGCGGCGTCCTTCGAGACGCAGGGGGTGAAGACGCACGTCGCGGGCGTCGCCGCCATGAATGGGCGTCTGGCCCAGATGGTGGACGGCGACACGCGTCTGTTCGTGCCCATGGCGGTGCTCGTGGTGCTATTGGTGGTGCTGACTGCGCTGCGGCGGGTGATCGGTTTGTTGGGCCCCTTGCTGGTGATCGCCGGCTCGGCCGCCATCGGCATCGGACTGATGGGCTGGGTGGATGCGCGCTATTATCTCATCACCACGGCGTTGCCGGTGATCATCATGGCCATCGCCGTGGCCGACAGTCTGCACATCGCGCTGTCCTATCAGCGCATCCGCCGCGAGGACGCGGCGCTCTCCAGCCGCCAGGCCGCCCTGGAGGCGTTGATGCGCACCTGGCGGCCAGTGACGCTCACCAGCCTGACCACCGTGGCCGGGTTCGCTGGGCTGGCCTTGGGGGCGTCGATGATCCCCATTCGGGAGTTCAGCATTTTTGCGTCGGTTGGCGTTGTCGCTGCTTGGGTGTTGAGCTTAACGGCCCTGCCAGCCGTCATGGTGCTGACCGATCTGAAGCCGGGGCGCGAAACGGGCCGGCGGCTGTCGCGTGCTGTGGAGGCGCTTGTGGCGTGGATCTCTGCGGCGGCCGCGTCGCAGCCGCAGCGAACGATCTGGCTGGCGGCGCTGTTTGCTGTGCTGCTCGCCATCGCCGGGTCCTGGACGCTCTATGATTACGAACGCAAACGGTACTTCCAGCCCGACGATCCCGTGCGGGTGGCCGATGCGGTGATCAATGAGCGTTTCGCTGGCGCCAATGTCCTCGACATTGTGGTGTCCGCGCCGGAGCCGGGCGGTCTGATGACGTCCGAGGCCGTGGCGCACATGAAGGCGCTGCAAACCCGGTTGGAGACGGCGCCCTATGTGACCAAAGTCACCGGCGTGGCCGACTACATCGCCATCATGCATGAGCGGCTGACCGATGCGGCGCCCGGCGTCTTGCCCCAACGCGCCAACGCGGCCGCGCAATACATGTTCTTGTATGAAGCCAGCGGCGATCCGGACGATTTCAAAGAAGAAATCGACTACCCGCAACAAACAGCGCTGATCCGCGCTTATCTTGATCGTGACGATTTCATAGACACCAGCCGGACTGTGGCGGCCTTCACCGACATCAGTCGCGACTGGTCGGCGCAGACGGGTCTGGACGCGACGCTGTCAGGGCGCATCGCCGTCAATCATGGCTGGATGAGCGCCTTGCGCGACACCCATCGCACCAGCTTGATCTATGCTTTGGTGTTTGTCTTCCTCGCCAGCCTGCTGGTGTTTCGCGGTTGGCGTCAGGCGTTGGTGGTGATGGCGCCGGTGGTGGCCGGCGTGTCGTTTGTGTACGCGGTGATGGGGATCACGGGGATCGATCTGGCCCCCGCAACGTCTATGTGCGCCGCCATATCCACCGGGCTCGGCGTCGATTTCGGCATCCATCTCGTCCATCACATCACCCGGCGTTTGCAGGCGGGCGACACCCCGCGCCAGGCGGTGCAGGGCGGCTATCTGGTGGTGGCGCGCGCCTGCTTCTTCAGCGCGTTGGCCTTGGCTGTCGGGCTGGCCGTTGTGATTTTGAGTTCCGCGCCGGCTTTGCGCTGGTTCGGTTTGCTCATCGCTGTCGGCGCCCTGGGCGCGTTGATCGGCGCTTTGGTGATCGCACCCGCCGCGGCGGGCTTTTTGAGAACACGGCGCATGGGGGAGATGCGGCATGCATAAGCGACGTTTGAGTGTGATGGGGGGCATCAACGCTGTGGCCATAGGGTTGAGCACCCTGGGCATGGGCGTGGCCCACGCTGCGCCGCCCACCGGGACGGAGGTGGCCGCCGCCGTGGACGCGCGGCCGGATGGTGAAGGGCGCGTGCGGACCGTCACCATGGAGCTGACCAACGCCCGCGGGCAAACGCGCACCCGCGTCGCCCGCTCCTTCAACCGCGCCATGGAGGGCGTGGAATCCTACGCCATCTTCTTCACTCAGCCCGCCGCCATCGCCGACACCGCCTTTTTATCCGTCGACCATGACGCGCCCAGCGCCACCGACCTGCGCTGGCTGTACATGCCGGCGGACCAACGGGTGCGCGCCATCCCCGCCTCCGAACGGGGGGACAGCTTCATGGGCACGGATTTCAGCTATGACGACATGCAGAGCAATTTGAAGCTCGCGCTTGAAGACTACAGTTTTGAGTATGTGGAGGAGCGGCGGGGCGATGATGACGCCCTGCGCCATGTGATCCGCGCCCGCCCGACGGACGCCGCCGTGCGTGCGGATCTGGGCTATAGCGAGGCGGTGGCGGTGGTGAATCCGGCGACGTGGATCATTGATGAGATCGCCTACACGGATCTGGCGGATCGCCCTTTGAAGACCATCACTGTGGAGCAGGTCGAGCAGATCCAGGGCATTTGGACCGCCCTGAAGGTGCGTGCTGAAAACCATCAAACCGGCCACACCACCGTCTTCACCATGTCGGATGTGAGCTACCGCGACGACCTGGAGCCGCGCATCTTCGACAAAGACGAGCTGAGTTTCGGTCCGCCCGAGCTGCCTTAACGCGCCCCCCATGGCCCGAAATCTGCATCCGCGTCACCGATGAGCTTCATGCGAAGCAGTGTCGGGGGACGCGAGGATGTCTGGACCATCACCTCTGATCGGGGTCGCGGCGGCCGTCATGCTGATGGCGGCGCCGGCGGCGGCGGCCCCGCAAATCACATCCCGTTGGCACATCCAAACCGACGTTGCGGCCGCTACGGATGGGGAACGCGTGACCCAGCGGCGCCTCATGGCGCGCCCGACGATGCGTGCGCGCTGGTCCCGGACGGTGACGGCGGATGTCAGCGGGCGTCTGGAGATCGCCGATGATGAAACGGGCCTGGGGGACCTCACCGGATACTCCGACATCGCGAAACCGTGGATCGACGAAGAGGCTGTGCGCCTGGAGCTAGACGAAGCCGTGCTGCAGCTGCGTCGCGGCGCGACCCGCATCACGCTTGGCAAGCAGGTAGTGGCGTGGGGGGCGTTGGATGGGTTCCGCGTCACCGACGCGTTCAATCCCGTGCGGCTGCGTGAGGCGGTCGCGATTCCCAATCGTCCCGATCGGCTGGCGCTATGGGGCGCGCGTGTGCGTATGCCGGTGGGCGAGACACGTCTGGATATGGCCGTGGCGCTCGATCCGACGGTCAATCAGTTGGCCGCGCCCGGCGATGCGTTCTTTCCGAGCGCACCGCGTTTTCGGGGCGGCTTGCCCGCCGGCGCGCCCACGCCGTCGCTGCAGCGTGATAATCGCAACGATTACGCTGATGACGCCACCTTCGGCGTGCGTATCGGGCGCCGTTTCGGCGCGATTGAAGCCAACGCCGTGGCCATCTCCGGTCCGCAAGCGGATCCCATTTTTAGGCTGCAAGGCGCAGGTGACCCCCTACTGATCGTTCATGAACGGCGCACCCTGTTCGGTGTTGATGTGGTCCGCAGCGCCGGCCCGGTGGTGGCGCGCTTGGAGGCCGCCGTCACGCCCCATGAGGAGTTCAACACCGCCACGCTGACGCCCGCCGGCGTGGTGCTGCAGGACGTGCCACGCGGCCGATGGACGACGGGGGCGGGGCTGGACTGGAGCGCGCCGCGCCAAATCCTGCTCAACGCGCAAATCGTTGTGGATCATATTGAAGACGCCCCGGCGGATCTGGTGCGTCCTGGCACCGACATCGTCGCCACGCTGCGCGCTCAACGCCGCTTCCACAATGACGCCACCGAAGTGCGGGCCGAGTTTCTGGGCTCATTCAACGATGGCGACGGGCTGTTGCGCGTGGATGTCGGTCATAGCGTGACCGACACGGTGCGCGTGAGCGCTGGAGCCGATCTCTTCATCGGCGACCGCGAGGGCGTGTTTGGTCAGTTTCGGGATCAATCGCGTGTGCGGATTGGCGCCACCATCGCGCTTTAATGCGGTATCCGCCCAAAGTCGGGTTGGCCGCCCGGCGCCGGGGCGTTAGTTTCTTCAACGTTGAATAAAACAACTGGAGCGCGTGGCGCGATGGCGTCGGCGTGACTTCGGGTTTCTGGCCATGGCCAGTCGGGATTAGGGGAGGACCGCTCAGTGCAGCCTGAGCGCGTATTACGACCGTCGGCGAATGAGACGCGGGAGCGGATTCTGCTCACCGCTGAACGATTGTTTGCAGAGCGCGGTTTTCCCGCTGTGGCCGTGCGCGACATTGCTCGCGAGGCGAGTGTGGATCCTGCCCTGGTGAATTACCATTTCGGCGGCAAACAAGCCTTGCTGGAAACGGCGTTGTTGGCGCGGGCCGAGGACTTCATGGCCGAGCGAGAAGCGGCCCTGGCGGCCTGCATCGCCGAGGCGGACGGTTCGCCCAGTCTCAGTGCGGTGATCATCGCCTATACGCGCCCATACCTGGTTCACGCGCAATCGGACGATCCCGGTTGGCGCAATTGGTTCAAACTGCTGGCCAAGGCGGTGACCGCGCCGGATTGGGCGCCCAGCGTCTTTCGTGAACACTTTGACCCGTTTGTCCGCAACTTCATCCAAGCGCTCAAAGTGGCGGCGCCTGGCGCTCCCGAGGAGCGCTATTATTGGTGCTATCACTTTTTCTCCGGCGGTTTGATTTTGACCTTCGCGGACACGGGTCGAATCGACAATCTGTCGCAAGGACAGTGTCAGTCCGGGGACTTGGTCAGCGGCTACCATCTTTTGGTGCCGTTCTTCGCGGCCGGTTGTGAAGCCATTCTGCGTGGGGAGCATGCATCCATGCCGCCGCTCGCAGTGTAAGTCGTCGTGGGGTGGACGCAGAACGCTGCGCCGGCCCCAAGTCTCATGAGGGAGGAAACAATGAGACATTCGGTGAAGAGAGTATTGTTTGCGGGCGCCGCCGCCAGCGCCCTGAGCTGGGGGATCGCGCCCGCGATGGCCCAGGACGAAGACGCCGCCCCGGCGGCGTCAGACGCGCGGGTGGCGGACACGATCGTCGTGACCGCCCGTCGGCGTGAAGAGTCGTTGCAGGACACGCCTGTGGCCGTCACGGTCGCCAACGCCGAGAAGCTGGAGCGTGTCGGCGCGACGGATATCACGAGCATCCAGGAACTGACCCCGAACGCCACTGTGGAGGTGGCTCGCGGCACCAACTCGACACTGATCGCGTTCATCCGCGGCGTCGGTCAGCAAGACCCGCTGTGGGGCTTTGAGCCGGGCGTGGGCCTGTATGTTGATGATGTGTACATCGCACGGCCCCAAGGCGCGGTGCTGGACATTTTCGACATCGAGCGCATTGAGGTCCTGCGCGGCCCGCAAGGCACGCTCTATGGCCGCAACACTATTGGCGGCGCGATCAAGTATGTCACCAAGCGGCTGGATATGACGGATCCGACGCTCACGGCCCGGATCAATGTCGGCAACTACAATCAGTTCGACCAGATCATCTCGGGCTCGGTTCCCCTCGGCGGGAATTTCGCTATTGGCGCGGCCATCGCGAATTATCAACGCGACGGGTATGGTGAAAACCTGTTCACCGGCGCCGATCACTACAACAAAGATGTGTTGGCGGGCCGGATCTCTTTGGAATGGGCGCCCACAGACGACCTGTTCGTCCGTTTAAGCGCGGATCGCACGGAAGACGACAGCAACGCCAAGCACGGCCATCGGTTATTGCCGGGCGTGACCAATGGCGAGCCGGTCACCGACGATGTGTTCGACACGCGCGGCGGGGCAGGCGATGAGAACTCTGTCGAGACGCAAGGCGCGTCGTTGACGGCCGAATGGGTGGTGAATGACTTCCTCACCGTGAAATCCATCACCGCCATGCGCGAAGACGAGACGGTGACGCCGATCGACTTTGACGCCTTACCGTTCAATGATTTTGACGTTCCGGCCTTCTACGAGAACGAACAATTCACCCAAGAGTTCCTGGCGAACTTCGAAACCGATCGTCTGTCCGGTGTGGCGGGTCTGTATTACCTCGACGGCCAATACAAAGGTGCGTTCGATGTTGTGCTGGGAACATTTGGCATTAATGCGCCGACATTCGGGGATGTCGGAAAAGAGAGCATCGCAGCGTTCGCGGATGTGACCTACGATTTGAGCGATCAGTGGTCCGTGTCGGTTGGCGGTCGTTACACCGAAGACGAAACCAGCGCCACGGTGATCCGCGAAACGTATCTCGGCACCGGGCCGAGCCCCTTCCTTGGCGGCCCTGACGTCGCGCCGTTGTCGGTGAACTCCGATTTCACCAACTCTCGCACGGATGATCGGTTTAGCCCCCGGGTGTCCTTGAGCTTTGAACCCAGTGAGACGCTCACCTTGTACGGGTCCTATGCTGAAGGCTTCAAATCTGGCGGCTTTGATCCGCGGGCTGCGGGCGTACGCGATCTCAATGGCGATGGCGCGGTGAATGAAGCCGACTTTGCGGACAACCCAGCATTGCTGCTCGTGTTCAATGGTTTCGCACCCGAGATCGTTGACAGCTTTGAATTGGGCGCCAAAGGCTCAATTTTGGACGGGCGAGTCCTCTATAACGCTGCTCTTTTCTATTCAGAATACACCGACCAGCAAATCACCGTTCAAGATGGTGTTGATACAGACGGGGACGGTGAGAACGATAACTTCGTCTCCACGGTGCTGAACGCCGGTGAGTCTGAGTATGTCGGTCTTGAACTCGAAGGCACGGCGTTCCTGACGGACGTTCTCAGCGTTGATTTCATGCTTGGTTACATCGACGCGGAGATCAACGAGATCATCTCCAATGGCGAGAACATTGCGGATGATTTTGTGACGCAGAACACCCCGGAGCTGACGTGGCGCGTCGGGCTGAATGCAGACCTGCCGTTGCCGTCCAATCTGGGTGATTTGCGTCTGACCGGTGCGGTGTCCTTCCGCGATGAGTACAATCTCTTCAACGTCGATAATGAAGGGAGCGAGACGGATCCTGCGTTGCCGGCGGGTACACCCCCCTTGGATCCCGAGGACTATTACCTGCTCGATGCAAGCGCCATCTGGGATTTCTCCGATCGCTGGCAATTCAGCATCATCGGGCGCAATCTCACCGACGAAGAATACCGCATTGCGGCTTATAACTTCGCCGGATCCGCACAGCTTGGCGCGGATGGGGCCTACTCGGCCTTCTACGGCCCGCCGCGGACCATCACCGCGAGCGTGCAGTTCAAGTACTAGCTGCATCAGGCGGGGGCGGCGGCGACGCCGTCCCCGTCGCATATTTTGGCGTGTGAGTGCGGGGACACGTCGCACGGCGCCATCCTGCGCCAGGTGTCTGCGACCAATGGCTGAGGCGCAAGACTGCGCAAAGCGCCCCCGGGGCCTGGCGCTGCTACGATACAAGCACCTGAGACTGTCACCGAGCTGTCCGTCGCTGTGGGCGCGCTAGGCGCGTTGTTCGGCGCGATGAGAGGAAGAGCCGTCATGACCGCCACGCCCGCCCCACAGCCCGCTGCGCCGGCCGATGATGCGCCCTCTGCGGGCTATCGCGCCTATGTGTTGTTTGCGCTGATTATTGTTTACACGTTCAACTTCATTGATCGGCAGATCATGGGGATCCTTTCCATCCCCATTCAGGCTGAGTTGCAGGTCTCCGACACGCAAATGAGCTTGATGCGCGGTGTCGCCTTTGCGCTGTTCTACTCCACATTAGGCGTGCCGGTGGCCTGGCTGGCGGACCGCACCAATCGTGTATGGATCATCACCATCGCCCTGACGGCTTGGAGCGGCATGACCGCCGTATGCGGCGTGGCGCAAAACGCGTGGCAGCTGTTTTTGGCCCGCATGGGCGTGGGCGTCGGCGAGGCTGGGGGCGTGAGCCCGGCCTACTCGATTGTCTCGGACTACTTCCCGCCGCATCAGCGCGCGCGCGCGCTGGCGATCTACTCCTTCGGGGTGCCCATCGGCTCGGCCGTCGGCATCATTTTTGGGGGCGTCATCGCCGCCGCGATTGATTGGCGCGCGGCCTTCATCATCATCGGCATCGCCGGGGTGCTGTTCGCGCCGATTTTCCGCCTCACCGTGCGCGAGCCGCGCCGTGGGCGTTTTGATGGCGCCCACGCGAATGTGAAGCCCGCCAGCATCAGCGAAGTCGTCGAGACACTGCTGCAAAAACGCAGCTTTTGGTTTTTGTGCGTCGGCGCCGCCTGTTCCTCCATGATGGGCTACGGCCTGTTCGCGTGGATGCCGGCCTTCTTGTTCCGCAGCTTCCCTGAGGCGCTGCCCGCCTTCTTCACCTGGCTGCCGGAGTTCCTGACGCCCCGGGCGGGCGCGAACGTGTCGCCGGAAGATGCGGCTGTGCGGGTGCTGACATTGTACGCCGCCTATTTCTACGGCGCCGTGGTGTTCGTTGGCGGCGTGATCGGCATCTATGTCGGCGGCGTGTTGGCCGATAAGCTCGGCGCGAAAGACAGAGCGGCCTATGCGCGGTTGCCTGCGATCGGCTTTCTGGCCGTGGCCCCTCTGTTTATCGCCGGCGTCTTGTCGCCGTCCTTGAGCCTGACCTTCTTCGCCTTGCTGATCCCGACGGCGCTTGGGCTGGCCTGGCTGGGACCGGTGTTATCGGCCTTCCAGCACATTGTGCCGCCGAATATGCGCGCCACAGCGTCGGCTGTGTTCTTGCTGATCAACAACCTCATCGGCATCGCGCTCGGGGATCTGATCCTCGGCCTGCTGTCTGATGGTCTCAGGGCCGTCTTTGGCGATGAGTCGCTGCGCTATGCGTTGATGTCCGGGGGGATCTTCTACATCCTCGCCGCCGCCTTCTTGTGGTTGGGCTCACGGCATTTGGCGGCCGATTGGGAGGCCTAAGCGCGCCACGGCGCGCCGTCTGACGGCGCGCCGTGGCGCGGCCTGCAATCGCGCGAGACGTAAATTTCTGGGCTTGTTAAGGATCAATCCTTGTTAAGGATGAACGCGCTAACGTTGCGCCAACGCGATGAACTTAGCGCATAGCGTTGGCCGCCGAGCGACCCCAAAAGGAATGAGCCCTGTGTCATCGCGATCGCATCTCAGCGTGGTCTCCGACATTGCCGACGCCGCCACGCCGGCGGACGAGGCCGCGCCGCGCGCATCAGTGATCCAGCTGACCGATGCGGTCCTGCAATACCCGGTGGGACCCTATGTGCGCGGTAGCATCAAGGCCAATATCATGCGTTTGTTCGGCCATCGCGAAGCGGCGGGCGAGACGCGCTATGTTACGGCGTTGAAGGGGCTCAACCTCACCATTCGCCATGGCGAGCGGGTGGGGGTGATCGGCCGCAACGGCTCGGGTAAGTCGTCCTTATTGCGCGTCATTGGCGGCATCTACCCCTTGATCAGCGGGCGCGTGGATGTCGTCGGCGAGATCGGCGCATTGCTGGATGTCAGCCTGGGCTTTGAAACCGAATCCACGGGCCGCGAGAACATCTATTATCGCGGCATGGCGTTGGGCTTGGATCGCAAGCAAATCGAAGCGATGGAGCCGGGCATCGTCGCCTTCGCTGATTTGGGCAAGTTCATCGATTTGCCCATGCGCACCTATTCGGCGGGCATGTCGGTGCGGCTGGGCTTCGCCATCTCCACGGAGCAGACGCCGGATGTGTTGCTGGTGGACGAGGTGTTCGGCGCCGGCGACGCCGTGTTCGCCGCCAGGGCGCTGGAGCGCATGACTCAAGTGGTGGAGGCCGCCGGCGTCGTCGTCATGGCGGGCCACGACATGGCCTTGATGCAGCAGGTGTGCGATCGCGTCATTTGGCTAAAGGACGGCCGGGTTGAGGCCGATGGCGATCCCCAGGCCACCATCGCCGCCTTTGTGGAGTCCATGCAGGCGGGGTCAGCCCCATGACAGATCTTGACGTCACCTTGGAGCAACGCACCGGCGCGCCGGACGGCTTTGTCGGCCAGACACAGAAGTATTTCAGCGACTTGAAGCGCTATCGCAGCTTTTGCTTGCATTTGGTGGGGGCGGCGCTGCGGGCGCGGTTTCGCCGGTCGCGCCTGGGGATTTTGTGGGCGGTGCTGCAGCCCTTGGCTTTCGCAGCGATGATCGCGGCGGTGTGGAGCGCCATGTTTGATCGGCCTCTGCTGGCCTTCGCCATGTATGTCTATGCCGGCATGATTGTGTGGGAGTGTGTGTCGCAAACCATCGCCGGCGCGTTGAACGCGCTCACGGCGTCTGAAGGCTATCTGAAACAGACGCGCATTCCGTTTTTTGTGTTTCAAGCGCGGGTGGCGCTCACCAACATCGTCATTTTTACCTGTGGTTTGGTGGGGCTAGTCATCGTGTTGCCGTTGTTGGGCCAGATGCCGATGCCGGGCTGGCATCTCCTTTTGGCACCGTTGTTTTACCCGCTATTGCTGCTGTTCATCACGCCGCTCGCCATCATTTTTTCGGTGCTGGGCACGCAATTTCGTGATGTGCACCACATCACCACCATCGCTTTGCAGGCGCTGTTTTTCCTGTCGCCTGTGTTGTTGGACCGGGCCTATTTGGACCGTCCGCAGTTGGCGTGGCTGCCCTGGGCCAATCCGCTGGTGCCGCTGTTAGACATGTTCCGCGCCCCGCTCATTGACGGGACGGGCTGGCGTTGGCTGGATCTCGGCATTGTGGGGTTGTGGATCGTGTTGCTGTGGACGCTGGCGTTGGCCATGGCGCGTCTGTTCGGCCGCCGGCTCGTCTTCGCGCTTTAGGCGCTCAGAGCGGGCCGTAGCGCTCCCAGACATCGGCGCCGCAAGTCTCGATGTGGGTGCGTCGCCAGCGCGGCGCGTCTGCCAGCGCCGGGATCGCCAGCGGTCCGAGGGCGGGGCGTCCCTCCGCCCCCAGCATCAGCGGCGCACGAAACCACTCCAGATGTGTCACCAAGCCGGCGCGCACAAACGCCGCCGCAAGCGCCCCGCCGCCCTCCAAGAACACGCTGAAGGCCGCGCCCAGCGGCGTACGGCCGAGGGCGCTTAAGGTTTGGGCGATCCGGCCCAACATGCAGTCGGCGTGGAGGCCTGGCAGCCCCTCGGCCGGGGAGGGGCAAAAGCCCAAACGGGCCCCGGCCTGCGCCAGCGCGGCGGCCTCGACGCTCAGCCCCCGTGCGCCCTCACGCACGCCATGACGCTCATGGGTCAAGATCAAAACCGGGGTGTCCGGGCCCGCGCTGCGGATGAGTTTGGCGTCGGGCGGCGTGCGTAAGCGGGCGTCGGCGACAACACGCAGCGGCTGGGCCCCCGTATGGGTCTGCAACCGCACGGTGAGCTGCGGGTCATCGTCCAGCACGGTTTGCGACCCCACCAGAACGGCGCTGTGCGCGGCCCGCAAACGGTGCACCTCGGTGCGCGCCTGCGGCCCTGTGATCCATTGGCTCTCGCCGCTAGGCGTCGCGATGCGTCCATCCAAAGAGGTGGCGAGTTTGAGCG
>CAZGCB010000042.1:0-21443 GCA_964524065.1 uncultured Caulobacterales bacterium
CAGCCCACAGGCTCTGAAATCTATGATGCTTTCGGCTATTCCTGGACCATGTCGGCCGACGCTGGATCATCAAATGGTGCCGGCGGAGGGACTCGAACCCCCGGCCCTCTGATTACAAATCAGATGCTCTACCAGCTGAGCTACACCGGCGTTCGCACGTGTTGTCTCTCAGCACGGTCCACATGTCCAGCCGCACCCGAAGTGCGCCAACGCTGAGGCGCGCGGAGCGCCAGATCATGACACTCTTGCGGGGCAGGAGGAACACGTGTGTTTTGTGCGTTTACATCAATGCCGGGACGCGAACCAACCGCAAGCAACCTCGCGCCCACCGCGCAGGCTTATCCGCTAGGGCCCCCTGCCCGCTCTGGTGAGACGCCTTGACCCAGCCTGATTCGGCCCGCATGACCGTGGTTAAGAAGCCTTCACGGCGTCGGCCAACACACCGGGGATCAAGCGATGAGCGTCACGAAAACGGCACGCGGTCGAGCCGCATCAAAGGCCAGATGGATCCAAGCCGGGGTGACGGCCCTCAGCCTCAGCCTTCTTGCGGGGCCGGTGCTGGCGGATGCGTCAAAAGGGGCGACGTTGCCCCCCTCCCTGAACCGCGGGGCTGTGTCCTTTGTGTGGGAAAATGACATCTTCGGGGGCACGGACCAGAATTACAGCAATGGCTTGGTCTTGGACGTGGTGTCGCGCCGAGGCCAACACTTTCCGTTGACGGCGCTGATGGCGCGTCTCGCGCCGGAAATCTACCAACCCGCCGACGGCAATTGGCGCACCGGCGTGACCGTCGGCCATGAGATTTACACGCCGCGCGATATTACCCTGGGCAGTCCAACCTCGACCGATCCGGCCACGGCGCTGCCGGATCCCAATGACCGGCCTTATGCCGGCTATGCCTATGTGACGGCATCGCTTTACGGCGTTCAGCCGCGGCGGCTGGATACGCTGCAAGTCACCCTGGGGATCGTCGGCGACGGCGCTGGCGCAGAATGGACGCAAACCAACTTTCACCAGTTGATTGACGGTGAGGACCCCAAGGGCTGGCGTTTCCAAATCAAGACTGAGCCGGCCGTCACCCTACGCTTTATGCGCCAACAACGCAGCCCGACCCGGCGTTTTGCTTTGCTGGATTGGGACGCGGGCCTGCATGGGGGCGTGTCGTTGGGCAACGTCAACACCAGCGCCAACGTCGGCGGCGGCGCGCGCTTTGGGCGCAATTTCGCAGGCGATTTCGGTCCCGTGCGCTCACAACCCGCCCTGGCGGGCGTGGCGTTCCACGACACGCCCCAAACCTTCGGTTGGTATGTGTTCGCTGATACCGGCGGACGTTTGGTCGCCCGCGATATCTTCCTGGATGGCAATTCCTTCCAGGACAGCCGTTCTGTCGAGCGCGAGAATTTCGTGTGGGACATGCAGGGTGGTTTGGCGCTCAAGCTCGGCCCGGCGCGCCTGACATTCAGCTATGTACAGCGGTCGGAGCAGTTTGAGAATCAAGACGGCGTTTCACGGTTTGGCTCTGGGTCCATCACGTATCAGTTCTAGCAAAACGCAGAGCCGCCATGGCGGCCGGCCTATTTTGTGCGTTAGAGGATCAAACCCCGTCAGAACGCACCGTTTTGGCGGCGCCGATGCGCCAATGACCGTTAGCCACGTACGAGCGTAATGAGGATCCCAATGCCCGCCATGGTGAAAAGCGGTCTGTGGTTGTTGCTGGCAGCCGCATTGATGGGGCTGCCGGCCGCGTTCAACACGCAGCCCTTTTTGTTCCCCGACACCGCGGGCTATGTGCGCTCCGTCGACTTCCTCGTGACGCGTTTGGGCTCACCGCAACTGGCGACCGAATGGGCCCGCGGCGCGCGCTATGCTGAGGACTATGCTGAGGAACTTGGCTTAGAGACCGACGCCGCGCCCGAGACCGTGGCGCCCCCCCCGGCCAACGCCGCCACCGCCGCGCCGGCGGACGCAACGCCACATGATTGGCGTCGAGCGGGACTGGCCACCGAACGCAATGGCCCCGAACCGGCCGCGGCCGGTGGTGCGGCCAATGACGCCGCGCCCGAGGCCGTGGCGGGGCCCGAAGCGGAACCGACGCTCTGGAAAGCCCGTTCAATTTATTACGGCGTGGTGGCCTATATCGGTTATCTTGTGAGCCATTTTTGGGTGACCCTTCTCTTCCACGGTTTTGTTCTCGCGTTCACCGCGTATACCTTTGCGTCCGCTGCATTTCGCTTGCAGCCGCCGCTGCTCGCCGGCGTGTTCTTGCCCCTCGCCTTGCTGACCCCGGCCGCAGCGGCGGCATCCTATGTGATGCCGGACGTATTCGCCGGCATCGGCGTGGTGGCGCTGGCGACACTGTTCGCCTTCCCCGAGCGTCTGAGCCGCTGGCAGATGGTCGCGCTGGGCGCGGTGATCGCCTTTTCCGCGGTCTCCCACACGGCCACGTTGCTCCTGTTGATCCCCACGGCGATCGTCGGCGCCCTCGTGTTTTGGCTCCGCCGGGACCGCGTCTTGCTGCGTGACGGCTTAGCACCGTTGGGCGTGGCGGCGGTGGGGCTGATGACGGCCATTGCGGCGGACGCCGCCTATGGCGCGGCGGTGCGCATCGTGCTGGGCAAATCCTTCACGGGCCTGCCCATCCCCATGGCGCAGCTGGTGGAGGACGGCCCCGGCGCACGGATCATTTTGGAGAAATGTGACGAATTGGACTTCGCCGTGTGCGCCTTTCCGCATGTGGTGCCCATGGAGGATTCCAATGATTTCCTGTTCAGCGCCGATCCCAGCAATGGGGTGCTGTTGGCCACCGACCCGGTGACGCAACGGGCCATCGCCGCGGAACAGACACGCTTCATCATCGCCACGGTGCGCCACTATCCCTGGGAGACCTTCACCACCGCGTTGGACAATTGGTGGACCCAGATGAACATGTTTGAAATCAGTGAGTACAACTATACAGTCGAGCAAAAGAAGTTCTGGCGAACCGAGGAAACCCCTGACGCTCTTTACGCCCGCTTCCTCCAAACACCTGGCTATAATGGCAACTTCCCGACGGGCATTGCCTCATTCTTGTTTACGCTCACCTTTTGGGCGAGCGTCCTGGCGCTAGCCGCTATTATCGTCACACGCACACCACGCACCGGCGGCCTCGACGGTCTCAGCACCGGCCTGTTGATCCTCATCGCCGGCGTTGTGATCAACGCCGCGGTATGCGGCGTCTTGGCCGGCCCCTACGATCGCTATGGCGCACGCGCAGCGTGGGTCGTGCCGTTGGCGGCCTTCATCATCGCCGCGGCCTGGGCCCGCGATCGGGGATGGTTTGAGCCACTGCCGCGGTTCATACGCGCCTGAGCCGGCTATACGGCGCAAACCCCAGCGCCACGACCGTACAAAAATAAACCCCCGAAACGCCACGCGTTCCGGAGGTTCACAAGACGCCGCCTAGGACGGGAACGGACATGGCGGCATGGCGTCGGCCCGGGGGAAGGGCTGCACCTCGCCGCGTCGCCCGCGAGCTGAAGCGAGTCTCACAGTTGCATCGCGCGACACCCATCGCCCGCCGAAGCAGCCCACTCCCAGGGGTTACGGAGGTGTCCGCCACCTCAACGGGGATGCCGCGGCATCGCGCGATGGTGCAACGCTAA
Organism: uncultured Caulobacterales bacterium; assembly: GCA_964524065.1. Classification (GTDB taxonomy): domain Bacteria; phylum Pseudomonadota; class Alphaproteobacteria; order Caulobacterales; family Maricaulaceae; genus CAZADA01. The sequence goes on from CAZGCB010000042.1 coordinate 3,642, forward strand.
CCCCCTGATCCTCGCACGCAGATGGCCAGCGCATGACAAACGTGTCATGTGGCGGCGCCGCGCCAGCGCCGCTAAGCCCAGAGCCTTTCACACCGGGCGCGCGGGAACCCACGCGTCCCCGCCCATGACGCGGCCGACAACGGCGCACGCGAAAGCCCGTCCCGTGCCCGTTGATTCCTGCGGCGCGACGTCCGATGGTCGCGCCCGTCGAAGCCTGTTTCGGCCCCTGCCCCCAACGCGCCCCGGCGCACTTGCATCCGTGAGATCCCATGGCCCGCATTCTGATCACCTCGGCCCTGCCCTATATTAATGGAATCAAGCACTTGGGGAATCTGGCCGGCTCCATGTTGCCGGCCGATGTCTATGCGCGCTTCCAAAGGCTGCGCGGGCATGAGGTCCTTTACATCTGCGCCACAGATGAACACGGCACCCCCGCGGAGTTGGCCGCCGCGGCCGCCGGCATGGATGTGGCGGCGTATTGCGCGCAGCAGCATGAAATCCAGCGCGCTGCGGGGGAAAGCTTCGGCTTATCGTATGATTGGTTTGGCCGCTCCTCCAGCGCGGCGAACCGCCAGCTCACCCAACATTTCGCGGCGCGCCTGGAGGAAGCGGGACTGATTGAGGAACGCACCTCACACCAGGTCTACGCGGTGGAGGACGGCCGTTTTTTGCCGGATCGGTATGTGGAAGGAACCTGTCCCCATTGCGGCTACGAGCGCGCCCGCGGCGATCAGTGCGACAATTGCGGACGCTTGCTAGACCCGGTGGACCTCATCGAGCCCTACTCAGCGGTCAGCGGCTCGCGCGCCATTGAGCTGCGCGAAACCCAACATTTGTTCTTGCTGCAAGAAAAAATGCAGGACCGGCTGCGCGCCTGGGTGGATCAAGCGCAGGACTGGCCGTCGCTGGCGCGCTCCATCGCCTATAAATGGCTGGATGAAGGGCTGCAGGACCGCCCCATCACCCGCGATTTATCCTGGGGCGTGCCGGTGGCGACGCCCGATGGGGCGGTGCGGCCCGGCTTTGACAACAAGGTGTTTTATGTCTGGTTCGACGCGCCCATCGAGTATATCGGCGCGACGGTCGAGTGGGCCGAAGCCACGGGCGGCGATTGGGAGCGCTGGTGGCGCGACGACAAAGGGGCTGACGACGTCCACTACGTCCAATTCATGGGCAAAGATAATGTGGCGTTCCATGCCGTCTCGTTCCCGATCCAAGTCATGGGCTCCGGCGAACCCTGGACACTGGTGGACCAACTCAAAGCCTTCAACTGGGTGACCTGGTATGGTGGCAAATTCTCCACCAGCCAAAGTCGCGGCGTGTTTATGGACCAAGCGCTGGAGCTGCTGCCGGCCGATTACTGGCGCTGGTATCTCACGGCCCATGCGCCCGAAAGCGCAGACAGCGCGTTCACTTGGAGCCACTTCCAAGCGACGGTGAACGCTGATCTCGCCAATGTGCTGGGCAATTTCGTCAATCGCATCACCAAGTTCACCGCGTCCAAATTCGACGGCAAAGTCCCCGACGCCAAGGACAATGGCGAGGCCGAAGCGCTGTTCATGGCCGGCGACGGCACGGCGGAGAATCCCGGCCTCGCCAAGCGGCTTCAGGCGTTGATCGCGCACTATGACGCCATGGAGTTCCGTAAGGCGGCGGCCGAAACCCGCGCCATCTGGGCCGCCGGCAACGAGTATCTCACACGCGCAGAGCCCTGGTCACGCTTCAAGACGGATCCGCAAGCCGCTGCAGTCGGCGTGCGGGCGGGCCTGAACCTCGCCGCGCTGTTTGCGATCATCGCCCAGCCCATCATCCCCGATGCGGCCGCCCGCGTGCTTGACGCGCTGAGCATACCGGCCGGCAATCGGCGCTGGCCTGACCCGACGGATGACGGTTTGTTGAACGCCTTGCCGGCCGGGACGCCGATCACGCCGCCGGCCATGCTGTTTAAGAAAGTGGAGGATGAGGACGTGGCGGCCTGGACCGCCCGCTTCGGGGGAGAGGAGATACAGGCGTGAGTAAGAGTGTTGCAGCCCAGGCCAGACGGCGCGTGTTTACAGGGGCGCCGTGGGAAGCGGCGGTGGGCTATGCGCGCGCGGTGCGCGCCGGCGACCATGTCTGGGTGTCCGGCTGTGCGCCCGTGCGCGCGGACGGGTCGGTCTATGCGCCGCGCGACCCCGAATCTCAGGCGCGCCGGTGTTTGGACGTGGCTGGCGCCGCCCTGGCGGAGGTCGGCGCGGACCTCTCGCATGTGGTGCGCACACGGATGTTCGTCACCGATATCGGCCAGTGGGCGGCGTTCGGCCGCGCCCATCGCGCCTGTTTCGGCGAACATCCGCCGGCCACATCCATGGTGGAGGTGACGCGCCTGATCGATCCCGCCATGATGATTGAAATCGAAGTGGACGCCTTTGTGGGCGGATTGTGACACAGCGCGCCCCGGGGACGGCGCGGAGGGGACGACATGACCGAGATCACACACGAACTGAAAAAGTACTTTGAAGACGAGCAGCTGGCCGAATTGATCAGCATGCGCGCGGCGCAAATCTCCAATGAGCGCAGCGAGCGTCGTTTTCAGGGTTTTGTCGGCATTTTGGGTCTGTTCATCACCCTGATCCTGGCGGCGGCCGGCGCCGGCGGCGTCACGCTGGCGCAAATTTACATCGAAAACCAGGTGGCCGAACAAGTCCGTGATGAAGTGGCGTCGCTGGACCGGGAGTTCGCCGCCGAGTTGGCGAACATCAAGCTGGAACTGCAATTCTTCCGCCTGGCCAGCCGCGTGCGTGAGCTCGAAGGCGGCGAGGACAGCATCGGCTCAGAAGTGATCCGCGCAGACACCATGAATATTCTGCGGCGGATCGCTGAAGGCGAAGACGCCTCCCGCGATATCCGGGGCCGCAGCGATTTCGCCGACAATCTTGAGCAAATCATCGACGCGCTGTTCATCTCGAATTATTTTGAGGAAATTTTTGAACTCGGCGCACTGTATGAGCCCGAAATTCTATCCTCGTCGGGCATTCTCTTGACCATGATCAATGTTTATGTCCGCCAAACGGTTGGCACCCGTAACCCGCCGCAAGATTGGGACGACGGCGTGGAAGAACGCTTCGCGCGCTATGGCGCGGCATTGGGGCGTCAGAACTATCCCGAATTGGAGCTGATGGCGCTGCTCTATTTGGATTTCATGTTGAACGATGAACAGCCCACGGACCATGGTGAAGAGTTGCTGCGTGAAATCGCGCAGCTAGACACCGAGGACGCGGCGTATCTGGGACGCTATTTGGAGCGCTATAGCAGCGCCGCGAATATGGTCGGCGATCCGCAGAGCGCGCCGCCGGTGGTGCAGCGGGTGGTGCGCCGCACCAACGCCCTGCTAGACGCCTATCCGGCGCTCCGCAGTCTGCTGGACGAGGACCCCATCTAAACCAGGGGCGATCTCAACCAAAGCCGGTCCAAGCGGCGACAAGCTCACGCAGAAGCCGGCGGCGTGAGCGCCTATGAACCTTAGCCGCTTGGAGGGCTGGCGGGCCGCACACAGCCGCATCAGGATGCACGCCGGTATGAACGCGCCAATGGAGCGCCGCAAAGGAAGAACGGCATGGTTGTGACGGACGCCCCCGCTGAACTCGGACGCACTGGCGCAGACCCGACGGTGAAGGGACTAGTCTCCGCCGAGGAATGGACGTTGCGTCAGGAGTTGGCGGCCGCCTACCGCGCCTTCGCGCATTTCGGCTGGGACGACATCATCTTCACCCATCTCTCCGCGCGGATCCCAGGGCCGGAGCACCATTTCCTCCTCAACCCATATGATCTCATGTTCGAGGAGGTCACCGCCTCGAACCTCGTGAAGGTGGATGTGGACGGCAATCCGGTCATGGCGACCACCCACCCGGTGAACCCGGCGGGCTTCACCATCCACTCTGCGCTCCACATGGCGCGCGAGGACGCCCATTGCGTGATGCATCTGCACACCATCGCCGGCCAAGGCGTTTCCGCTCAGCCAAACGGGCTGTTGCCCACCTGCCAAACCGCCATGTTGGCGATGGCTGGGGGCGTCGCCACCCATGAGTATGAAGGGGTGGCCGTCGATTTGGATGAGCGCGAACGTCTCGTCGCGGATATGGACGCACATCACACCATGATCCTGCGCCATCACGGCACGTTGACGGTGGGCGAAACAGTGGCGGACGCCTTTATCCGCATGTACTTCTTGGAACGGGCGTGTCAGATCCAAATCGCCGCCCAAGCTGGCGGCCCCATTGCGCCCCCGCCGGCGGACGCGGTCACCAAAGTGGGCGACCAAGCGGGTCAGGGTCTCAGCTTAGTGGCGCAAATGCTGGCCTGGCCGGCGGTGTATCGCAAGATGACCCGGCTCTACCCCGATTTGCTCACCTGAACGCCACGATCATGCCGCAGCGGCCGCACATGACAGCCCCGCGCTGGCCGTTGCGGTTGCTGTGCCTGGAGCGATGCTCTAGTTAACGCGTAGAGAAACCAGACGTCGGGGTGGCGTTTGGGCAGGCGTAAGGGGTTCACCATGCGACAGTGGTATGTGGCGGCGGCGGTGTTAGCGGCGGCTTGCGGGGCGTCCGATACGTCAGACACGTCCAGCGTTGAGGCTCCAACGACACCCACCGAAACGCGCGCGGCGGCCGCCCCGGCGCAAGACACAGCGCCTGCCCCGGATCCGCGGCTGGCCGCTCTGCCCGAACCCTACAACACGGCGAGCCTCGCCGCTGGCGCACGGGTATGGCAGCGACGTGCGTGCGGCTCCTGCCATATGGTGGCGCCGGATGGCGTCGCGAGAGTGGGACCAAACTTGTACGGCATGTTCTCCCGCCGTGTGGGCGAGGGCGAAGGCTTTCTGTACTCCGCAGCATTGCAAAACGCGGACTTCCAGTGGGGACCGGATGAGCTGTACGAGTGGATCGCCAATCCGCGCACCTTCCTTCCCGGCAACCGCATGGCGTTCGCCGGCGAACCCAGCTCGCAAGCACGCCGGGATTTGATCGCCTATTTGATGGTGGAATCCGGCTACGAGCCACCCGCGGCAGCCAGCGGCACAGCGGACGAGCCCGCTGCCGGCGATGACGCGGCCAGCGAACCATCCACGCCCGAAGGCGAATAATCCGCTCGCAAAGCTGGCGGTTTGGGCGATCCGGCGAGGGCTGGGACGCGCACTGAGGCTCAGGCGCAATCCGCGGCTCTCCCCGGTTGTTTCCGTTACTTGGTCGCTGGCTCGGCGGCCGCGGCTTTCGCGGTGTCTTGAGCGTCATAGGCCTGCAATTGCGCCTGCACCCAGCCCGGCGGCCGGGTGAAACGAGCCAGAGCGTCATAAAACGCCGGCACGATCAGTAGCGTGAACACAGCGCCCACCAACACGCCGCTAAAAATGACCACGCCGATAGTGATGCGGCTTTCCGCCCCCGCCCCGCTGGTGAGGATCAGGGGCAAAGCGCCGATGGCGGTGGACACGCCCGTCATCACGATGGCGCGGAACCGCACCCGCGCGGCCTCAAGGATCGCCGCGCGCGGCGTCTGCCCTGCGGCGCGCAACTGATTGGCGAACTCCACGATGAGAATGCCGTTCTTAGCCGCCAAGCCAACCAGCACCACAAGGCCGATTTGACTGTAAATATTTAAGGTGGAGCCGCTGATGAACACACCATAGAGCCCGCCCGCCACCGCCAGCGGGACCGTGAGCATGATGACAAACGGCGCAATCAGGCTCTCAAACTGCGCCGCCAAAACCAAAAACACGATCACCAGCGCCATGATGAATGCGAAGATCAGGGCGTTGTTCGCGTCCTCGAGTTCCTTGGCGTCGCCCAGGAATTCGCTGCTGAGGCCCGGCCCCATGATGGCGCGCGCGGTTGTCTCGAACCACGCCACAGCCTCGCCCAAGCTGTAGCCCTCCGCCAAAGTGGCGGTGACGGTCACCGCACGCAGGCGATTGACCCGGTTGCGGCTGGGCGCTTCCCCCACCTCCTGCAAGGTGACGAGATTGGCCAAGGGAATCAGCGCGCCGCTATCTTCAGACCGGACGAATATGTTCGCCAAATCCGTCGGCGAGCGCCGGTCCGCGAGCCGGTTCTGCAGGATGACCGGGTATTCCTCCCCGCCAGACGTATACGACCCCACTTGCCGAGCGCCGAGTTGGGTCTCCAAAGCGCGCCCAATGGTCTGGCTTGAGACGCCCAAAGCCGCAGCGCGTTCGCGATCCACATGCACCACGAGACGCGGCGATGTGGGCTGATAGTCTTTGCGCACCCGCTGCAGATTGGGATTAGAGCGCGAGGCGGCGATGATGTCATCGGCGGTGGCGTCCAAGTCATCATAGTCGGGGCCCTGGATGACAAACCGAACATCGTCCCCCCCGCCCCCGCCAAGGCCCGAGCGCATGCCCGCGAAAGCCCGCACGCCGGAAATCTCCCCCAAGCGCCGGTTGACCTCGCCCAAAATGGCCAATCCATTGCGCTCGCGTTCATTCCAGTGCTCCAGAACGACAATGCTGACGCCGGTGTTGAAACCGGTGCCGCCGAAGCCCGGCACGCGCACCATCACCACCTCGGCCTCGCCACGCTCCACATATTCGAGCATGACCGCTTCAACCTTCGCCGCCTGCTCCGCGGTGTGATCAAAGCCCGCCCCCGGCGGCGCGGAGAAGGCGATAAACATGGAGCCGCGATCTTCGCGCGGGACCACCTCATTGTTGATCCGCTCAAACAGCCAATAAGCGGCTCCCCCCGCGGCCAACAGCACCAGCGTCATGGCCGCCGGGCGTCCCAAGACCGCGCGCAATCCATCGACATAGGCGTCCCGCACCCGGGACAAAACGCCATCAACGAAGCGCGCCGGCAGGCCGCGCTCACTGGCCGGCTGCAGCAGTTTGGACGCCATCATCGGCGAGAGAGTCAGCGCCACGAAACTGGAAATCACCACGGCGCCGGACACGGTCAGCGCGAGTTCCACAAACACCCGGCCCACAGAGCCGGTCAAAAACGCCAAGGGCGCAAACACCGCGACAATCACGGCGGTGGTGGCGATGACGGCGAAAAACACCTGATTGGCGCCGCGATCGGCCGCAACCAAAGGCGGCTCTCCCCTATCCAGGCGTCGCTGAATATTCTCCAGCACCACAATGGAATCATCGACCACCAGGCCAACGGCCAAAATCATCGCCAGCAGCGTCAATATATTGATGGAAAAACCGAAAATCGCCAGGACGCCAAACACGCCGATGATCGACACCGGCGCTACGACCGCGGGAGCCAAGGCCGCTCGAAAGGAGCCCAGAAACAGATAAATGATCGCCACCACCAGCACGAACGCGATGGCGAGCGTGCGGAACACTTCCTTGATGGCCTCATCGATGAAAATCGTGCCGTCAAAGGCGAGCCGGATTTGCATATCATTGGGCAAGCTGGGGCGGATGCGCTCCACCTCCGCTTTCACCTGACGCCCGACATCCAAGGTGTTCGACTGGGACTGGCGCACAATGCCCAACCCGACACGGGTGACCCCATTGCCGCGAAACAAAGTGCGCCGCTCCTGCGGACCGATGAAGACATCCGCCACCTCGCCCAAGCGCACCACATGCCCGTCCCGGCTGGAGCCCACCGGCAAACGTGCAAAGCTTTCGGCATCGGTGTAGCCGCGATCCACCCGCACGGTGAGGTCCGTTGTTTGGGACTCAATCTCGCCGGCCGGCAGCTCCACATTGTGTCGCCGCAGCGCCTGCTCCACATCCTCCACCGTCAGCCCGCGCGCGGCCAAAGCGCGCCGATCCACCTCCGCCCGCATGGCGTAATCCTGGGAGCCGCTGACGCGTACAAAGCTCACGCCGTCCACCACCGACAGCCGATCGGTGATGTTGCGCCGGGCATAATCCGACAGCTCGGCCACCGAACGCTGTTGCGAGGTCAGGCTGAACCATATGATGGGGCGCGCATCGGGATCCTGTTTGCGCACGAGGGGCGGCTCGGCTTCGTCCGGCAAGCGCCGTGCGACACGCGACACCGCGTCGCGCACATCATTGGCGGCAGCCTCCAAATCGCGATCCAGCTGGAACGTGATGTTGACGTCCGATCGCCCATCACGGGAGGTCGAGGCGATGACCTCCACCCCATCAACACTGGACAGCTGATCCTCAATGATTTGGGTGACGCGGTTCTCCACCACCTCCGCATTCGCGCCCGGATAGTCCGTGCGCACCGACACGATTGGCGAGTCCACATCAGGCAGCTCGCGCAGCGGCAAGCCGCGATACGCCATCAAGCCGAACACCACGATAAGCGCGCTGGCCACCGTGGCCAACACAGGTCGCCGCACCGCGATGCCCGACAAGGTCACGACGCGCCTCCCTCACGATCAGGGCGTCCGCCTTGGGGCGCGCCACTATTGGCGCCCTCACCCGCGACAACACGCACCGGCAAGCGCGGACGCAACCGGTGCACGCCGTCTGCAGCGATGAGCTCCCCCGCCTCAAGCCCCGCGAGGATCTCCACAAAGCCATCGACACGCATGCCAGGCTCCACAAGCCGCTTTTCGCTGATCAAACGCTCAGTCCCATCGGGCCCGCGGTCGCTCACCAGAGCATAGACAAAGGCGTTCGGCCCTTCCCGCGACAGCGCCACCTCCGGCACGGCTGGACGCCGCCGCTCATTACGGCGCATCTCGACCAACATCAGCATGCCCGGCCGCAAGCGACCGCTGGCGTTGTCGATCTGCGCCCGCACCACGGCGGCCCGCGTAATGGGATCGATGCGGGTGTCCACGGCCGTGATCACGCCCGCAAAGGGAGCATCCTCATAGGCGGCGGCGCGCACCGCCAGCGACGCCCCGACCCCGGCCTGCGGCAAAAAACGCTCCGGCACGGTGAAATCCACTTTGATGATGGAAATGTCATCCAGCGTGGCGATGGGGTCAGCGGGACGCACCAACATCCCCGGGCTGGCGTTACGCAGCCCCACCACCCCGTCAAAGGGCGCGCGAATGATGAGATTGGCCAATTGCGCCTCCAGGGAGGCGACGCGCGCGCGCGCGCGCTCCGCCGCAGCGCGGGCTTGATCCGCCTGGGCCTGGGTGGCGACGCCACGGGCGATGAGTTGGCTGATCCGCCCCTCCTCACGGCGCGCCTCCTCCAGCGTCGCGCGCGCTTCGTTGAGATCGGCGGCTTCCTCGGCGTCGGCCAGCTCCACCAGCACTTGGCCGGCCGTGACCACATCACCGCTTTTGAAGGCGACGCGGCTGATGATGTCCGTCGATTGGGAAGTGATCACCACCGATTCATTGGCGCGCGCATCGCCCAGCGCCTCCACCACATCGGCGAAGGTGCGCGCGTCAACGCGTGCGCCCGTCACGGGCGTGGCGGCGAAAGTGCGGCGGCCGTCTGACGCGCCGTGCGTCTGATCGCGCCACACCGCAACGCCGATCATCGACACGCAGGCGAGCGCCAGCGCGCCAAAAAAAAGAACACGTCCCAGCATGCCGTCTCCCATGCGCACCATCGGTTCTGCGCCGCACCGTCGCTCCGGCTGAGGTAAGGCGTCCCACCCGTATTCCCAGCCCGTCCGCGCGCGTCAGACCCAAGATCCGGGCCGCCATCAGTATTTGCGCCAGAGCGCAATCACGCCACCTTCTTCGTCAAGAACATTGCGCCCGGCCACACTCGCGAACGCCCCCAGCTGCAAAGCCCAGTCCTCATCCAAATGGCGCAGCGCCGAAAACTGTACTTGGTGCTGGTGATAATACTGAGCGTCGGGTTGGGCGAAGCCGCTCACCCGTTCGGTGCTCCAGCGTGAAAAGGATTGCCCCAGCAGCATCCAATCGCGCGACGGGCGCAGACCGAGGGTGAGATCCACACGGGCTTCCGGCGAATCCACCTCCGTGCGCGCGCGATACGCCAGCTGCGCCGACGCAAACCCGCCGCGCCGCCGCCACCCCCAAGACTCGCCCAACAACAACCGGATCTCGGCGCCATACCCGCCATCGCCAACGGGATCGCCGGCGGCGTTCTCGATTGTATTGGGCGACAACGCGGTCAGCTGCAGTGTGACCGCCGCCCCGGCCGGACGCCCGAGCAACATCCGCGCCCCGACTTCCGAGCCGCCCAGACCAAAGGCGTCCACACGATCGACGCCGCCATCGGGTAACGCTTGTTCGCTGCGGATGCGCTGGACGGACGGCTTGGCGACGAGCGTCACGCGATCCGTCAGCCCATGCTCCACAAAGAGGCTGGCCTCATGCTTCTCGAAATGGATGGGCATGCGCGGGCCGGTGCGATCCCCCAAGCGCTGGTCGGCGCTATAATAGGTGTAGGACGTGATGGCGAGAGTCTCGCCTTTCGGCGCCGGCCACGCCGAAGCCGGGCCGACAGCCATCAAGCTCAAAACCCCTGCGCCGCTCGCGCCCTTGACAATCCAGCCTAGCCCACGTCCCTCGCCAAGCGCACACCAGTGAACTGCCACTGGGCGCCCGGATGGAAAAAGTTTCGATAGGACGCGCGCACATGCCCGCGCGGCGTTGCGCATGATCCCCCCCGCAACACGTATTGCCCGCACATGAACTTGCCATTGTATTCACCCAGCGCGCCAGCCCCCGGCGCGTACCGGGGGTAGGCGTCATAGGCGCTGCGCGTCCATTCCCAGACACCACCGAACATCTGGCGCAGATCCCCTGGCCCCGTTTCGCCAGCTGTCTGTGGGGACGACACACCGCCCGACGCCGCACTCTCAAAGCGCGGATGCGCTCCATAGCCCGGGCGAGCAAAGCGTCCGGCATGCACACCGGTTTGCGAGGCCCCCGCAGCGATCGCGGCATGCTCCCACTCGCGTTCATCGGGCAAGCGCGCGCCCATCCAGCGCGCAATCGCATCGGCCTCGAAATAGGACAAATGCGCCGCCGGCGCGTGCGCATCCAGCTCCTCCTCGCCATGGAGGGTGAAGCTACGCCACTCGCCCGGCCCGCCGCGCCAATAAGCCGGCGCGACAATCCGCCGCTCCTGCGCCCACGCCCAGCCGTCCGACAGCCACAGCGTCGCCGTCTCGTAACCGCCATCAATGATGAAGGTTTCCACCTCGCCCTGAGTCACCGGCCGATCCGCCACCTCGAACGGCGCGAGGAAGGCCTGATGGCGCGGGCGCTCATTATCAAAAGCCCAATCCTCATCCGCAGCGCCATACCAACCGAGCCCGCCCGCAAACGTGCGCCACGCCATCGGCCCCGGATCCGCCGAGCGCACGGCGCCATCGGCGCGATACGCCACGGGTGCGCACGGATGCTGCGCCAGGGCGTGCTTCAGATCGGTGAGGATCAACTCCTGATGCTGCTGCTCATGGGCCAGCCCCAGCCGCACCAGCCCCTCCAAGGCCGCCGGCGCCGCCTCATCCAACAACGCCGCCATGGCCTGATCCACATGGGCGCGATAGGCCCGCACTTCCTCCAGCGCCGGTCGCGACAGCAGCCCACGTTGCGGACGCGGATGACGCGCCCCTACATGGTCATAATAAGAATTAAACAAGTAAGTGTAGTCGGCATCAAAAACAGTGTAGCGCGGCACATGTGGCTTAAGAACAAAGCACTCCCAAAACCACGTCGTATGCGCCAGGTGCCATTTCACAGGACTCGCATCCGGCATAGACTGCAGCAGATGATCTTCAGCCGAGAGCGGCGCACTCAATGCATCGGTATCGGCCCGCACGGCCTGATACACATCGCGCAGCCGCGCCGCGCCATCGACAGCGGAAGCCGGGAGGGCGTCTGAAGCGGGGGGGTCAGAAAGCATTGCGGCCGCGTCGCTCATGGGGGCGCCTCGTCACACTCAGGCCTGGGGTCAGGCTCACATCGATTGACAGAAAGCGTGGAGCCCGGCTGTGACAGCCGCGTGAGCGAACGGAGGCGATCCACGCAGTCGCCGCTGAGAGCGTATCGTTCGCAGTTGGCCGCCGCCGCACCGATCGCGCAGCGGCTTGTTAACCTATCGCACCAAATACCCGCGGCATTCGTCAAGCGCTAACATGCCGCGCCGCGGCGCCCAGCGCTTTTCACCCACCGCGCGCGTGGATAGATGAAACCCATGATTGCACCGTCTCCCCGCGCGCTGCGCATCCATTTCACCGCCAGTCCGCGCCGCTCGGCGCAAACCGCCATGCGCACGCTGCGCCAGCGTTATGGCGAAGCGGGCGCGGCGGACGCGGAAGTCGTCGTGGCCTTGGGTGGAGACGGCTTCATGCTGGAGACGCTGCACGCGCATATGGGCCGCAACATTCCGATTTTCGGCATGAATCACGGCTCGGTCGGCTTCTTGATGAACGCCTACGCCGAGGACGACTTGCCCCAACGCGTGCTGCGGGCGCAGACCGCGGCCATCCGACCGCTGCAAGCCCAAGGGCGCGATGTGCGCGGACGCCCGTTCAACGCCCTGGCGATCAACGAAGTCTCCCTCCTGCGCGAAACGCGCCAGACCGCCAAGATCCGCATCATGATCGATGGGCGTGAGCGCCTGCCGGAACTCGTGGCCGATGGCGTCCTTGTGGCGACGCCAGCCGGCTCCACCGCTTACAACTCGTCCGCCTTCGGGCCGATTTTACCCATCAATGCGCGGCTTTTGGCGCTCACGCCCATCAGTGCGTTCCGCCCACGGCGATGGCGCGGCGCGCTGTTGCCCCATGGCGCCGAGGTGAGCTTTGAAATCTTGGAAGCCGAAAAACGCCCCGTCAGCGCCACCGCCGACAATCAGGAATTCCGCGATGTGGTGCGTTTGCACATCCAAGAGCATCCCAGCTTGACGCTCAGCATGCTGTTTGACGAGGGCCACAGCCTCGAGGAGCGGATTTTGCTGGAGCAATTTGCACACTGAGCCCGAGCGTTTAGGCGCAATTAAAGCCGCGGTTCTAGGCTTGGCGCGTTTGGGGGTCTGCCCCGCTGTAAGGACCGCAGTCATGACCGACGAGACACATGCGCGCATCGTGGAGCCGCCCAACACGCTCAAGGCGAAGATCGGCGGCAAGATGCCTGCCCTGACGCCGGACATGCTGGCCCGCGCAGAAGCCTCGCTCAAGGCCCTCTCCGGCCAATTCGCCAGCTGGATGAATGAAGAGCTGAAGAAGCTCAACAGCGCCTATAACACCATCAAGACAGACGGGCTCGCAGGCGAAAGCGGCGCACAATTCTACCGTGCGGCGCATGATCTCAAGGGCTTGGGAACCACCTATGAGTTCCCCGTGGTGTCGCGTTTAGCGGCCTCGCTGTGCAAGCTGCTGGACGATGAGGATCAACGCCCCAACGTGCCTGCTGCGCTGGTCAAAGCCCATGTCGACGCCATCAACGCCGCCGTGCGCGAGCAAGCCAAGGGTGACGGCACCAGCCTGTCCGCGGCGTTAAGCGAAGAACTGGAAAAGCAAGTCGCCGTTTTCACACCGAAAAACGCCGCTTAGGCCGCAAAGCGTTTCAGTCCCAAGGCGGGGAGGGCTGTCGCCCGGCAGGGCATGACAGCCTCCGCCCTCCGCGCTCAGCCCGCTTGCTCGTGGCGGGCCTGGCCCTCGCGCAGACTGGACATGGCGTTCAGCTTCTCCAGCAAATACGCCACGGCGTCTTCTGGCAGCGCATGACGGCGGGTCAGCACCCGCTCGATCATCAGCTCCGTCAGGCGCGCACGGTCCGCAGGCCCACCCTCCAGCTCAATCTCGTGATACGAATCCACCGCCGCGCGGGCGGCGCCATAGAGCTGAGGAGGCATGTGGGCCCGCTCAAACACGGCCCGAAGGCCAAGGGGACCGGCATCATGGATCAACAACCACGCCTTAGCATGAGACAGCCCCGCCATCTCGGCCAAGGCATATTCAAAAAAGCGCACATGCCCGAGGCATAGCCCGCGGATCACCAGGGACGGGGTCAGACGTCCATTCAACTGCAATTGCTGTACAAAGCGGGTCATGTCCTGGGCGCAGCCGGCCTGATCCAGCAAATCAATGGTGGCCCGTTCGCGCGCGCCCTCGGCCAAATCCACCGCCAATTGCGGCGGCAAGGCGTGACGGCGCGCCAGTTGCTCAAGCGCCGCATCGGACACCGCCGCCACCAGGGCTTCCGCCACCGTGGGCGGCAAAAAGCTGCGCATGACAAAAGCGTCCGCCACCGCCGTTCCGGGATAGCCGCGCAAGGCGCGCTGGGCGCGTTGAGCATCGAACGCCGCGCCGTCATTGGAGGCGGCGCGGGCCACCACGGCCTCAACCCCGGTGGCGAGCACGGCGTCCACCACATCCTCTGACAGGGTGTCACGACCGGCCACCGCCAATTGTTTGGGCAGGCTGCCCGCCTTCAACACAGCGATGAGATCCTCGTCCGTCAGCACGGGGGATTGCTCAAGGATGGGCGTTGCGATTTCGTCCAAGTCCTCCGCCAAACGTCGCGCAACGGCCGCCGGTAAATCGGGCGAGTTGGCCAGGGTCACGGAGAGCGCCTGGCGCACCGCGACCGCCGCATCATTGGCGAGAATGGCGAGGATTTCGCCCGCGACCGCACGTTCCTCCTGCGACAAGCCCTCTAAGCCGATGCGCTTGCACAGCTTGCGGACCGCCTGGGCGCGCGCCTCATCGGGCTGACCGCGCATCAGGCCGCGCAAATCCTCTTCGGTCAGTGTGGATCGCAAGGTGACGATGGACACCGCAGCTGTCTCCTCGGCCTCAACCGCGCCGCTCACGGCGTCGGTCGAATGATTCGATGGTGTGGAGGCCTAACATGATTTGTCGATTATGCGCTGTGCGGTCGCGTGGGCGCATGACGGGGCTCGTCCTCATCACGCACCCGTTCGCTCTCAGCGCGCTTGGGCGCCTCCAGCGTCGCCAGCAACGCGGCCACCTCCGGCGTTAGGCGCAGGGGCGCCTGTCCCGCCTGAGCCGAGGCCGATGTCGGGAACGCCGCGGGGCCCATGCCGCTTGCAGGCGCGCCGTCGCCAGGCGCTTGCGGCGCGGCGCCCGCAGATGCTTTGGCGCTGTCGATCAAACCAGTGAGGCGCGCCAGCAAGCCGGCGGCGTCCAAGGGCGCGCCCTCGGCGTTATGGAACAAGCGTTCATTAGCCGCCGCCGCACGCGGAAACAGATCGGCGGCCGGCGTTTCAGGCTGCTCGGCGGCGGTTTTGATCAGACGCACCGCATCGCCCGCCCCCAACACATGGGCGGCATACAGCTCGCCGGAGGCCGCCGGCCGGTCCAGCGCCCGCGCCAGCGTGTCCGCATTGTCGCGCGTCAACGCCCCGGCCATGAGCGCCGCCGCGTGCGGGTCAAACCGTAACGCCAGCAAATCCTCGCGTTGGGGCGTCGCGGACGGCCCGCTTTGGGCCCCGTCATCGCCGTCAGGCGTCGCGCCAGCCTCGACGCCCAGCGCGGCCCCATGACGCTGCAGGGTGTCGAGCCATGTGCGCTCGATAAACTGAAACAAGCCAGCGGCTGAGGATGTGGCGGCACGCGCCTGCGGATCGAAAGCGCTTTCGCGCAGTGCAGTCGCCTGCAGATAGAACGGACTGACGCCCGTCTTGCGCGCGGCGTGCGCAATGGCCGTCGAGACCGAAGCGCTCGGACCGGTGGACTCAGACATGGCGTTCGCCTCCCGCGGCGCGTCAGCCGAGCGACGGCGCGTTCATGGCGCGCCGATGATTTGAGGCGCAATTGTGTCGCTGGGAACGCTAAAGAGCGGTAAAATCCTTCGCGCTATATGCGATATCTGCGTGGCGTCGCGCGCCGCCGCTGACGACCGCGCGCCGCTTAGGATGACCCGACCTTGGAGAGATCGCCCACATCACCGGCGTTACCGCCTTCAAAGAAGCGCGCGATTTGGGCCGCATCCACAGCCTCCAATCGCGCGGGATCCCAGCGCGGCCCACGGTCTTTGTCGATGACCATGGCGCGGATGCCTTCATAAAAGTCGGGCGTGTGGAGAAATTGCAGCGACAGCGCCAATTCCCGCTCCATCGCCTCGGCGAAACCCAGGCCCGCGCCCTCACGCAGGGCGCGCAGGGTCACCTTCAAAGCGGTGGGTGACTTTTGCTCCAGCGCCGTGATTTGCGCCGCGCCCCAAGGACATGACTCCCGCCGCAGCGCCTCGATCACATCCTCCACCCGATCGTGGTCGAAGATGTGCGGGGTGTGCGAGAGCGCCTCTTGGATAGTAGACGGCCCAGCTTCGGTTTCATGGACATGCAGCAGCGCATCCAACACCGAACCGTCTTCGTTCAGCTGCGCCTCCTCCACATCGCTGATCAGCGCCGCGATCCGCTCCGAAGGCACAAAATGCGTCGCCAGCCCCGCCGCCACGGCGTCCGCGCCGCTGAGACGCGCGCCCGTCAGCCCCATCCAATAGCCCAACCCCGCGTCCAAACGTGGCAGCACATACGTCGCCCCCACATCGGGATAAAACCCGATGGCGGTTTCCGGCATGGCGAGAACCGTCCGTTCCGTGGCCACGCGAAAATCGCCATGGATCGACACCCCGACGCCCCCGCCCATGGTCACCCCGTCCATGATGGCGACGTAGGGCTTGGGGTAAGCGCGGATCAGCGCGTTCAGGGCATACTCCTCGCGCCAAAACGCAGCGGCGCGGCCATCGCCGGCACGCCCGGAATCGTGCAACATTCGAATGTCCGCGCCAGCGCTGAAAGCGCGATCGCCAGCCCCGTCCACCATGATCGCCATCACGCCAGGTTCATCGCGCCAAGCCTCGAGCGCTTGGGCCACCGCCCGCACCATGTCGATATCCAGCGCATTGAGGGCACTGGGGCGATTGAGCGTAATCCGCCCCACCGCGCCCACGCGCCGTGCGATGATCGACGTGTCTTCACCCATGATTCTCGCCCATGCTGCGCGGCACACCCGCATTTCAGAGAGCTTGTCTCAAACCGACGGTCTTGACATTGCTGCGAATTGTCGCAAGCGCCAGTCGATGTCAGCGCGACCCGCCGCGCCGACCTCCGGATTGACGCGCCCGGGCATGTTGGCCGGACACCGCGAGTCAGGAAGACTCTAAACCCTCAGCCGCTGGGAGCCACGCCATGCCCGCCTTTCCCGCCTCACGTCCGCGCCGTTTACGCCGCCAGCCCTGGCTGCGCCGCTTGGTCGCAGAAACGCGGCCGAGCCCCGACGATCTGATTTGGGCGCTGGTTGTGTCCGACAGCGTCGACCGGCGCGAACCGGTTCCCGCCATGCCCGGCGTGGAGCGCCTCTCGCCCGAAGCCGTCGGCGAAGCCGCGCGCGAGGCGCAGACACTCGGCATTCCCGCCCTCGCGCTGTTCCCGCACGTCAAAGCCTCGCTCAAATCGCCCGACGGCGCGGAGGCCGCCAACCCTCAGGGCCTGATCCCGGAGTGCATTTGGGCCATCAAGGCTGCGGCGCCGGACATGGGCGTGATTTGCGATGTGGCGCTCGATCCCTTTACCGATCATGGCCATGACGGGGTGCTGCAAGACGGCCTGGTGCTCAATGACGCCACCTTGGCTCAGTTGGCGCAAGCGGCCGTGGTGCTGGCCCAAGCCGGCGCCGATGTGGTGGCGCCCTCCGACATGATGGACGGGCGCGTGGGCGCGATCCGCACCGCCATGGACGCCGCCGGGCGTGAAGATACCGCGATACTATCCTACGCCGCGAAATACGCGTCCGCGTTTTACGGGCCCTATCGCGAAGCCATCGGCACCGCCCAAGCGCTGCAGGGCGATAAGCGCACCTATCAAATGAACCCCGCCAACGCCGCTGAAGCCCTGCGCGAGGTGGAGTTGGATCTGGAGGAAGGGTCGGACATGGTTATGGTGAAGCCGGGCCT
>CAZGCB010000043.1:0-20524 GCA_964524065.1 uncultured Caulobacterales bacterium
GAGCTACCGGCCCGCGCGTCCTGACCGCCCAAGGCGGCCTGTGGCGTGCGCAGAGACGCGTCTTTGTCCGCCGGATCCGCCGACGATACAAGAGGTGCGTTCGCCAAGGGCGCGAGCGGTGGACAGAAAAATCGTCTCAACTGGCCTCGCCTCTCCCCATTTGCCGACAAAGCGCTATGGTGCACAGCAGAAGACACGGGGCGCATGGCGCGGATCGCGCGGCGTTGAGGAGAGTGCCGGCATGGCGAAGCAGACCAACAACCTGTTCACCAATGATGGGGCCTGGAGCTTTCAGGAGCATTGGCCCGCGCGCGGCCAGGGCCCGGTGTTCGATCTGATCCAAGGCGATCGCCAAATGGCGCGGCTGTGGAAGGATGCCGATCAGTGGCGCCTGGTGCTCAAGCACAATCCGGAAGTGGCCGGCAGCCTCGCTCTGTTGCTGCAGACGTTGGCGATGCTGGCGGACCGCGTGCATGCGGTCGAGGATCAAGCAGGCGCGCGTTTGGGCATTTCGGCGGAGAGCGAGTCCGGCGCCGCGGTGGCCGGCGCGGACGCCATTCGGCGCTTGCTGGACGCTTTGAAATCGAAGGGCGATGCGCCGGGCAAGGTCACCTGGGGCGCGAAAGTCACCGAAGACGCTTAGCGCTTGGACGGCGGGAGCGGGCGAGGGGGCTGAACCGCGCGGTGAGACCGCGCTCAAGCGCCTTCGTCTTCATACCCCACAAGACGCAGCGGCTTGGCGCACAAGCCCTCCAGCTGCGCCCAACGCGCCAACGCATCCTCCCGTCCGTGGGTGATCCACAATTCTTGGGGCGCGATGGCGCGCGCGGTGTCGGTGAGTTCGTCCCAATCCGCATGATCGGAGAGAATCAGCGGCAATTCCGCGCCGCGCTGCTTGGCCCGTTGGCGCACCTGCATCCAGCCGCTGGCGAAACAGCTGACGGGGTCGGGAAAGCGGCGCGCCCACGCATCGGCGAACGCCGAGGGCGGGCCGATGATGATCTGGCCGGCGAAATCTCGCTTGGCGCCGCCGGCTTTGCCTTTTTCGCGGACGGTGGCGGGGCGCAGATCGCCTAACGCCACGCCGTGGCGTTCGTAGAGGGCGCACAGGTTGTCCATGGCGCCGTGAGTGTAGAGGGGCGCGTCATAACCGGCCTCACGAATCAAAGCGATGACGCGTTGGGCTTTGCCCAGCGCGTAGGCGCCGACGAGATGGGCGCGCTCGGGGAACTGCGTGACGCTGCGCAGCAGCTTGGCGATCTCGCCGCGATCATCAGGGTGGCGGAACACCGGTAAACCGAACGTGGCTTCGCTGACATAGACATGGCAGCGTGGGAGCTCAAAGGCCGCGCATGTGGCATCCGGGCGGCGCTTGTAATCGCCAGACACCGCAATAACGAGGCCGTCTTTCTCCACCACCGCTTGGGCCGAGCCTAGGACGTGACCGGCGGGGATCAGCTGCACCGCAACGCCGTTGAGGGTGGTGATCGCGCCATAGGGCGCGGCTTGGCGTTGAGCCGTGAACGCCTCGCCATAGCGCGTGGCCATAATCGCCAGTGTTTCGGGCGTCGCCAAGACAGCGCCATGGCCGGCGCGAGCGTGGTCGGCATGGCCGTGGGTGATGACGGCGCGATCCACGGCCGCGACCGGATCGATGTAGAAATCCCCCGGCGGACAATAGAGACCGCGCGGCGTGGGATGCAGGAGGGCGGCGGGCGTCATGGCCCAAACCATAGCGCTCCACGCCGCCATGTCAGCGGTGCGGGAGTCGAATCCCGCTTGTCAGCTCTGGGAGGATGTGAGAGAACATTAAAAGAACAAAGTGTGTTATCAGAGAGCGGAAGGGGTTCCCATATGACCGCACGCACATGGCGACAGCCGCGGCCCATGGGGGAGGTGATCGTCACCTTTCCCACGCCTGACGGCCGCTATCGGTGGCATCTTTTACAAGGCGAAACCGTGCTGGCGGCCGGTCGGCGCGGCTGGTGGACGCAGGCGGAGGCTGAGGAAGACGCGGCGCGCGCCCAAATCGCTATGACGATGGCGCAATTCGGCTGAGCACCAGCATGACCGACCGGAGAGGCGGCTTCATGCCCGGCCCGGGGCCTCGATTCTGATGCGGCGGTGAGCCACATTGGCCCCATGGCGGATCAGGGTGTGCATGACCGGGCAGGCGGCCTGTCGCAGGCGGCTGGAGATGTGAGACTTCCGTCGCTGTTTGCGGCGTGGTTCGCGCGGCGTGGCTGGACGCCGCGGGCTCATCAACTGGCGGTGGTCGCGGCGGCGGCACGCGGTGAATCCTGTCTGCTCATCGCGCCCACCGGAGGCGGCAAGACCCTGGCGGGGTTTTTGCCCAGCCTGCTGGAGTTGCATGCGGATCAACAGCGCCAACGTGTCGCGGGGCGCGCCGGGCCGCGACCCCATGCGCTTCATACGCTCTATATCAGCCCGCTCAAGGCGTTGGCCGTGGATGTCGCCCGCAATGTGGAGCGGCCGGTCGCCGAGATGGGGTTGGATGTGCGTGTGGAGACGCGCACCGGCGACACGCCCGCCGCCAAACGCCAGCGCCAGCGGGCGCGGCCGCCGGATATGTTGCTGACCACGCCGGAGCAGTTGGCGCTGTTTTTGGCGCAAGCCAACGGCGCCGCCTTCTTTGCCGATCTGAAGACGGTGATCATTGATGAGGTGCACGCGCTGGCTCCGTCGAAACGCGGCGATCTGTTGTGTCTCGGTTTGGCGGCGTTGGAGCATTGGGCGCCGGGCTTTCGCCGCATCGGGCTCAGCGCCACGGTGGGTGACGAACCGGCCTTGGCGGCATGGTTGGCGCCGCAAGGGGGGGCGGCGTCCACGCCGCCTCGGCCTGCCAAGCCCCCCTCGATCGATCGTGCGCCTTCGCCGGCGCCGTCTCCCCAGGCGCTGCAGCGCGTGCCTGTCATTCGCGGCGCCGGCGGTGCGGCGGCGGAGGTGTCGGTGCTGGCGTCGCGCGCGCGCATTCCTTGGGCCGGTCATACCGGCCGGCACACCTATGAGGAGGTGTATGAGCACATCAAGGGCGCGCGCATGTGCCTGGTGTTTGTCAACACCCGCTCGCAAGCCGAGATGACGTTTCAGGGCTTATGGTCGGTCAATGAGGACGCGCTGCCCATCGCGTTGCATCATGGTTCGCTGAGCGTCGAACAGCGACGCAAGGTGGAGGGCGCCATCACGGCCGGGCGCTTGCGGGCCGTGGTGTGCACGGCGACGCTGGATCTCGGCATCGATTGGGGCGATGTGGATCTGGTGGTGCAAATGGGCGCGCCCAAGGGGGCGGCGCGCCTGATCCAGCGGCTGGGCCGCGCCAATCACCGCATGGATGAGCCGAGCCGGGCCGTGCTTGCGCCGAGCAACCGCTTTGAAGTTCTGGAGTGTCTCGCGGCGCAAGGGGCGGTGGCGGCGGGCGAGCTCGACGCGGAGGCCTGGGGGGCGGGGGCCTTGGACATCCTGGCTCAGCACATGATGGGCCGTGCGTGCGGCGAGCCGTTTGTGGCTGAAGCGCTCTATGATGAGGTGCGCCGCGCGGCGCCCTATGCGGATCTGTCGCGGGAGACGTTTGAGCGCGTGCTCGGTTTTGTGGCCGATGGCGGCTATGCGCTGGCCACCTATGACCGGTTTCGCCGCATCGTGCAGCAGGACGGCCGTTGGCGCGCCCGGACGCCCGCCATCGCCCAGCGCCATCGGATGAATGTGGGGGCCATCGTGGAGGAGCCGCTGTTGAGCGTGCGCCTTGTGGGCGGGCGACGGGCGGCGGATGCCGCGCCGCTGCCGCAACCCGTGCGCCCGCAGTTGAATCTGCGCCGCAGCCCTGGCGCCAGCCCCGCCGCCGCCCAAGCGGCCGGCGCGCGAGCGCGCCAAATGCGGCCTGGCCGCGCTTTGGGGCAAATCGAAGAATGGTATGTGAGCCATCTGGCTCCAGGTGACACATTTGCGTTTGCGGGCCAGATTTTGCGCTTTGAGGGGGTGGTTGAGACCGATGTGCTGGTCAGCCGCAGCGACGCCCGTGAGCCGCGCACGCCGAGCTGGCAGGGCGGCAAGTTCCCACTCTCCACATTTTTGGCCCGCCGTGTGCGGGCGATGATTTCCGATCCCGGCGGCTGGAGCGCGCTGCCGGATCCGGTGCGTCAGTGGCTCGACGCCCAGCAACACGCCTCCTTGATTCCGGGGCCGGAGGAGATGCTGGTGGAGACGTTCCCGCGCGCCGCCAAACACTATCTGGTGGCCTATCCCTTTGACGGTCGGTTGGCGCACCAAACATTGGGCATGTTGCTGACGCGACGTCTGGAGCGCCTGGGAAAGAAGCCGCTGGGTTTCGTCGCCAATGATTATGCGTTGTCCGTTTGGGGGCTGGACGGCATGGGCGATGTCGATATGGAGGCCCTTTTTGACGAGGATATGCTGGGTGATGATCTTGATGCGTGGATCACCGAAAGCCCGCTCATGAAACGCACGTTTCGACAATGCGCGTTGATCTCGGGGTTGCTGGAGCGGCGCCGGCCGGGGGCCGAACGCAGCGGGCGCCAAATGGCGATGTCGACGGACTTAATTTATGACGTCTTGCGCACGCATGATAGCGATCACATCCTGCTGCAGGCGGCCTGGCGTGATGCCGGTTCGGGGCTTTTGGACCTGCGACGCCTTGGCGCCGGCCTGCGGCGCATTCAAGGGCGGATCCGCCATGCGCGGCTCAGCAAAGTTTCGCCTTTATCTGTGCCTGTGATGTTGGAGATTGGGCGTGAAGCGGTGAACGGAGCCGCTCAGGACGCGCTTTTGGCGGAGGCCGCGGACGCGTTGGCGGCGGAGGCCATGGCAATGAATCATGGTGCGCAGCAAAATTCATCGTAATGTCAAGCAAATTCGGTTACATGAAACTGGGATGTAGAGAAAGCGAGCGGCCATGAGCCGGATGCCGATCATAAGCGCGGATCAGCGCTGGGGACGCGATGTGTTCCAACATGGCCGCGCCGCTGTGGACGCCGACGCGTTCCATATCGCCGATCGCAGCCACCCCTTCGCGGATATTCTCAGCGTCCACCGCTTGACGGATCCGGCGCAACCGCTGGTCAAAACCGCCGCCGCGATCGTGTTGGTGGCTTTGGCTATGGGCGCCATTTGGGGCTTGGAGGCCGCCACCCGCGGCGCGCTGGGCTTGGCGGATTTGGTGTTGGCGCAGGTGAGTGCAGCGCCCGTCCTGGCGGCGGCGCAAGCCTTTGGCGCGCCCATTCTGGCCATGCTCGTCGCCGTCTTCCTGGCGGGTGTGTTGTTTGACAATGCTATGGGGGGCTCCTGGCGCACCGCGTTGAGCGGGGTTCCGCTGGTGGTGAAACTGCTGATCGCGCTGTGCGGCCTGGCGGGGCTCGGCGTGCTTGCCGGGCTGGATATGCGTGTGGGACAGGGCGCGCTCGCGGGTGCGTTGTGGGAGCGCCCCGCCCTGATGCGCACGGGCGCATGGTTGCTCACCGCCATAGGCCCGGCGGCTCTCGCGTACGCGTTCGTGCTGCGTGACCATCGCTGGCAGTATTGCGCGGTCGAGAGTGCGGGCGGCGTCACCAGCATCATCGCTTCGCGCGATCGGACTTTTGTCGACGATATGCGGGCGATCCTCACGAAAGCGACGCATGCGGGGCTCAGCTATCCCATCGCCATCGACATTGACACGGGCGTTCTGGCGCGCATGTCCGAAGCGACCGCGGGGCCCACGCCCGCCGATCGCGAGCGCCCGCCGCGTGATACGTCCATATCGGGCGAGCGCCCGGCCTCCCACACGCCGCCCGCGTCGGATGATCGTTGGCGGGACCCGGCGCAGCGTCCGCCGGAGCCGGTCGAGGCCGCTGGACCGCCGCGCGGTCGACGTCAAGCGGAGCCGGTGATGCGCCGCGAACCGCCGGCGCTCGCGCCGCCGCAGCGCCCATCCGCACCCCGTGACGGGACGCCGCCTTGGGATGATGAGCCGGCCTTCACCGAACCGCCGGCGCGCCGCTCCATCCGCGATGTGGGGTGGGACGATTTGCGTGAAGACAGGCCGGCGTCCCTCGGCGCGGAGCGACCGGGGCCGGATATGGCGGCGCCTGTGCCGCGTCCGCCGCGCCGGGACGATCCAGGGTTGGAACGGACGCCAGAACCACGCGCGCGCCGTGAGGCGCCGCCGCCGGCCGTACGGCAGTCCGCCCCGTATCCCGATGCCGACGGGGTGCGCCGGCGCGCGCCGCATGCTGATGACGCCCCCGCCGCCGCCCATCGGCGCCGCGCGGGCGCTGATCGCGCTGTGGCTGAGCGCCGCCCGCGCCGCCCCGAGGCGGATATGCGGGCGCCTGAAGCCCCGCTTTGGCCCGAAGACGCCCGGCCCCGACGTGAATCCCCCACCACGCGCGTTCCGGCGGTTCGCGAACCCCGCCATCACCGTGAGGAACCGCTGTTTGACCCTTGGGCCGAACCCGTGGCGCCGCCACATCGCAGCGCAAGCCTGGATCACTATAGGGATGATCGCGACGCCCCTCAGCATCGGCGCGGCGGCCCACGATCGGCGGACCCTTATCGTGATGGCGCGCCATCGGCGCACCATGACCGTCGCCGAGCGGATGCTCCGCGCGACGCGTATCGCGGTTACGATGCGCCGACGGCGCGGCCCCCGCGCGGCGATCGCGCGGGGTCGTTTGTGGATCATCCTCATGGGTACCAAGGCCGGAATTCGGACGCATCACCGCACGCCGGCGGGACGAGCGCACGCGCAGATGACCACCGCGCATCGACCCCACGGGGCATGCCTCCGACGCAAGCCCGCGGGGCGTCAGCGTCGGGGGGGCTGGGCGCCCGCGCCGTGTCCGCGGCCCAGGCCGAACCGCTCAACGGTCATACGCCGGCGCCGGTCGCCACGGCCCCGACCGACGCCGTGCGCCTCAACGCAGCGACGCAAAAACGCGCCTTGGGCGATATCCACATGCTGAGAGAAGTGGCGGGTGCGGATCTGCAATCGGATCCCGAGCGCAGCCGCGCGGTGGATATGGCCCTCGCGCGCTTGGAAGCGTTGGTGGAGCAGCCCGACGGGTATTTGGATGTGGGCCGGGCGCGCGCCTTGTTAAACGCGGTGGGCGAGTGGTTGGGCCCGGCCGCAGAAACCCACGCCATCATGGATAGCGTTGCGCGGGCCCTCTTTCGCTGAGGCTTTGTGTCTTTGAAGCGGACCGTGGGCGCGCCATCCCCAGAAGAGGACGACGCGGCGATTGACCTGCGCTGGCAAGCCGGCAGATTGCAGTGATGGCTCTTGTGTCCGGTATCTCCCCGTCAGCGGCTGCGCCTCAGCGTCCTTTGCCTGCGGCGTTGCAGGGCTTGTCACTGCGCGGTGCGCAGCTTGGCTTGGATGGCGAGGGCGCGCTGTGGTGGCCTGAAGCGGCGACACTGGTGGTCTCCGATCTCCATTTGGAGAAGGGATCCGCCTACGCGGCGCGTGGCGAGCTGCTGCCCCCCTATGATACACGCGCAACCCTGGCGCGGCTGGCGCAGCTGCTGGACCGATACGCCCCCCATCGGCTCATCACCCTGGGCGACACCTTCCATGACGATCACGCGCTGACGCGGATGGCGCAAGGTGATCGTGCTCACTTGGCGACCCTGGTGGGGCGGGTTCGCGATTGGGTTTGGATTGCGGGCAACCATGATCCAGCACCCCCGCTGGGCCTTGGCGGGCGTTGTGTTGACACCTTGGCGTTGGGATCGTTTGTGTTTCGCCACGAACCGGCCCCCAGCCCAGCGGTGGGGGAGGTGTGCGGCCACTTGCACCCCTGCGCGCGCATTCGCCAGCGGGGCCGCAGCTTACGGCGCCGGTGTTTTGTCAGCGATGGCCGCCGCCTCATCATGCCGGCCTTCGGCGCGTACACGGGCGGTCTGAATGTCTGTGACGACGCCTATGCCGGGCTCTTCGGCGCGCCGCCCATCGCGTACATGCTGGGCGTTGACCGCGTGTGGCCCGTGCCCGCCCGGCGGCTGCACCCGGACTAGTCGCCCGCTGTGGAGGCGGCGCAGTTTATGGGGCGACAAGCGCGACCAAGCCGGCAGCCAAGGCCGCCAGGGCCCCCGCGCTCAGCCCCACGCGCAAACGCCGGTACCAGATTGGCCATCGCGCTGCGGGGCGCATATCCCAGATCAGCAGCGTCACAAAGGTGACAAGCAACACCAGCAAGCCCGCGACCGGCGACGGAGCGGGCGGCGCGACCAGCAACACCGCCGCCCACCCGCTAATGCTGGGCGCAACAGCGCCGATCAGCGTCGTCGCATTAGGGTTTTCGGGGGCATCCCGCAGGGCCGCGCCCCAACGGACGCCGCCTAAAAACGAGGCGATTACGGCGCCGTATGCCGACAGGGCCAGGACGGCCCAGTGCTGCGCCGGCGCGGGGCCCAGCAACACAAGCCCTGCGCCGCCCATGAAGGGGATAAGCCCGGCGACGCCGAGGCTCATGGCGATGACGGGGGAGCGGGCCATGGACATCCTCCAAGCTGAGACGCCGTGGAATAGCCATAGCCCGCCCATCTTCAAAGCCCGGTGGACAGATATCCCGCGCGCAGCGCGACGGCGTCGCGGTCACAGGTGTCAGCGGCCCACTGTCAGCCGCAAACGCTCCAGCAGAATGGCGTCCACCCGGCCGGTTTCCGGCAAGCCTTGGGACCGCTGAAACGCAATGATGGCGGTTTCGGTGCGCGGCCCCATGGAGCCGTCAGCGGCCCCGGGGTCATAGCCCAGCGTCTCGAGCATGTCCTGGGCCTCAGCCACGGCCCGGGTGCGTGACAGCGCGCCAGCCTCGACGGTGTCGACGACCCCGTTGGCCACGGGATCGAGCGGGGCGGGCGTAAACTGCGCCGCCTTATCGTCGCCCAGAGCCCGCTCGCTGCTGGTGAGTCGCTCAGCGAGGTTTTGCGCGCGCCGCTCCGCATCAGCGTCCCCAGACGCGGCGGCGATGGCGTACCACGCATAGGCTTCGACCAAGTCGATAGAGACACCCAAGCCCTGCTCGTACAGCACGCCCAGATTGTACTGGGAGTCCGTGTTGTCGAGGCGCGCCGCGTCTTTGAACCACCGTGCGGCTTGCTCATAGCTTTCTGGAACGCCGATGCCATTGGCGTAGTACACACCCAGGTTGTGCATGGCTTCGCGGTGGCCCGTTTGGGCGGCGCGTTCGGTCCAGCGCCGCGCATCGGCGAGATTTTGTGGCGCGCCGCGGCCCGCTTCATACATTTGGCCAAGCCGGAACTGCGCGGGCGCGTACCCTGCGTCCGCAGCGCGTTGCAGCAAGCGGAACGCCTGCTGGCTGCGGCCTTCGCCAAGACGTTGCACGCCTAAGCTGTATTGCGCGACAGGGTCATCGTCCGTGGCCCGCTCATCGGCGGCGATGGCTTCGGCGACGGCCGTATCGCTCGAGACGGCGGCGTTCGCCGTATCGCGCGACGCGGCGGCGTTGACCGCATCCGCCCCATCGCCGCTGGAGTCGTCGGCGCTACGGCTCTCGGCGTTTTCGCTGGCGACCATGTAAGCCGCGGCGCCCACCGCCAAGAAAGCCGCGCCGCTGGCGGCGATCATGAGGGTGCGACCGTTGCGTCGTGCGCGCAGAGCCGCTTCATCCTCGACATCCACGGCGCCGGCCGGGCCAAAGCCGGGCCCGCTCAGCGGATGATCGAGGGCCGGAGCGAAATCGGCGTCATGCGCGTCGTCATCCGGTGCGGCGCGGCGCACAAGATCGTCATAGACATCCACCGCCTCATCAGCGTCGTCGCCGCGGTCCGTCGGGTCAAAGTCGGCGTCATCCTCGGCCGTCCCGGCTGAGGGTTCGCTCTTAGCATAGGGATCCAACGGATCGGGGTAGCTGGCGAACGGGTCCGAGTGGTCGGCGGAGGTATCGGTGCGCGCCTCCCGGTCGGACATCGGATCGTAGGGTGTATCGTCCACATCGAAGATGGAGTCGCCCTCAGCCTCGAGGTGGGCGTCCTGGTGGGCGTCGGGCGCGTCATCGAACGGGCTCCACAAGTCCTCATCATTATGATGCGGCGCCGGGCCTTGGGCGCTGTCGTCCGGACTGATGGCGGAGCGATCGGGATCATCAAGCGGCGCGATTTCGCCGCTCACATCCTCGAAGATGAATTCATCACTCGCCAGTTCGCCCTGGCGGGCCTCACCGGACAGGGGCGCTGCATCCGTCAGGTCCCTCGTCGCTGTGGCGACAGAGGGGGCGGGGGCGTGATGATCGTGGCGTTGCTCAAGGGTTTCCAAACGCTGGGTGAGATTGGTGAGCGCCGCGCCCACGCGCGATGCGCCCTCGCCATCATCCGTGAGCTTGGAGTCGATACGGTTGTGCACGCGAGCCATAGCGTCTTCGAGCATTTGCTGCGTGCGTTGTTCGCTTTCGCGGATGCGCTCTTCCAACGACGCATCATTGGGCCCATCGGCCACATTGTCCGACAAGCGGCCCATGCGCTGGGAAAGGCTGTTCACCGCCGCTTGGGCGCCGTGATCCACATCCTCCAGCTTGGCGCTCAGCCGCTCGGCGACCGCGTCGACCTTGGCGTTGATGTCCTCCAAGGCGTCGGCTTGGCGCTGAGCGGCGCGATCCATACGCTCGTCAAAGGACTGCTCCAGCTCGGCGCCGCGCCGCGCTGCGTCCTCGGCGGCGTTTTTCGCCAAACTCTCCAGACGAGCGGCCTGCTCGTCGGCCAGGTCCTCCAGCCTTTGCAGACCGGCGCGGGTGTTGGACTGCACGTCGCCGGCGAGCTTTTTCACCCCAGCGTCCATGGCCGCGAGTTTCGCATCGACCATGTGCTCGACCCGCGTTTCGCTTTCAGCGATGCGGTCGTCCACATTATTGGCCAGCCGCTCCACTTCAGAGATGACGCGATCGAGCCCCGCAGCACGCTTGCGTTCAGCCGCGGCCACATCATCGGCGAGCGCGTCCAAGCGGCTTTCAATGTGCTCCACACGTTTCTCGGACGCTAAATCCGACAAACGTTCGGCCAATTCAGAACGCGTTTCCTCCACCAACGAGGCGAAGTCTTGGCTCAGCGCATCCAGCCGCTCGCCTAAAGCCGTGTGAGCTTGCGCCGTTTTGGCGCCCTGCGTCTGGGTGTCGCGCACGCGGTCTTCCAAGCTGGCGAAGGAGGACTCTAGCGCTTGTATGGCGGTGTTGGTGGCCTGTTCGGCCGCCAGCAGGCGATCGCCATGGCGCGCCATCCACGTGGACAGCTCCTCTTTGGCGGCGTCCTGGCGCGCAGCCAAATCGTCCATGCGCGTGTTCGCGATGGCCGCGGCCGCGCGTGCATCACCCGCTTCGTCGCGCAGCTGCGCCATGTCTTGGGCCAGCGCTTCGGCGGTTTTGTCGCCCTGGCTCGCGGTTTGCTCCAGCCGCTCGGCCACGCCGCCCAGGCGGCCTTCCACGTCTTTCACCCGCGCGTCGGTCTCTTTAGCGCGCGCATCGGTCTTGCGCCCGCGTCCCGCGACATTATCAACGACCTTCGCCAGATCGTTGAGATCGGCGGCGGTTTGCTCTGATTTCGCCGTGGCGTCATTCAGGCGTTCGCTGACATCGGCGCGCAGGGCTTGCGTATCGTCGTCCAGCTGCGTGCGGGTTTGTGACAGGCGGTCGTCAAAATCTTCCTGGACGCGGGTGATCGCCGTATCCAAATCGTTGACATGATCCTGCACCCGCCGGGCGGTGTTGTCGGCTTGCTCGGCTTTGCTAGCCACCGCATCCACGCGCGCTTGGGCTTCTGTGAGGCCCGCGGCCGCGCGATCGGCGCGCGCTTCGGCTCCTTCAACGCGCGCGGCGAGCTGATCCATGTGCGCACCGGTGTCGGCCTGCTTTTGGGCGACTTCGTCCGACAGCTGTCCCAGGCTGGCGTCGAGGGTTTTGAGCGCCTCCAAACTCTGATCGTGGCGATCATCCTGCTCCAGCTTTTCGATGCGGGCCTTCAGCGCGTCGCGCGCCTGGCGCAAATCGGCGAGGGCCGCTTGGGCCGTGTCATGGAAGTCCGACTGGGAGCCCTCGGCGGCTTGCAGACGCGACACCAAGCCCAGCACCGACTGATCAATGCCGGTGATGGCGAGGGTGGAGCGGTGTTCCGCCGCTTCGATGCGCCGCGAAAGTTTATCCAACGCCGCTGAGACGGCCTCTGGGGTGTCGCCATCGCGTCGACGTGGGGCGTCGTGATGGGGGTCCAACAGTTTACGGTTGAGCCATTCACCCACCGTCACGCCTTCGGCGCGCGCGGCCTCGGTCGCCCGTTGACGCGCCCGCGGGTCAACATTTCTCATACTCCATGAACCCTGGGCGGCCATATCATGCTCCTTCTGCACTGTGCGCGCCCGTCGCGCTGCAACCCCAGCGTGGCGTTTAAGCCACCAGTCGCGTTTGTGCGCGGCAGTTTTCCCCTGGCGCGCGAATGTTTTCCCCTGACACCCTTAAGGCGTACAAAGTGACGTGACCCATCACTAAACCTGATTCGTCCAGCCCGTCTTGACGTGAACGTCAACGTCAAGTAACGTCACCTTATGTTTTGCGATTCCGGCGAGCAGCAAGAATTCACCATCCGCGATTTGATGGACGAGTTTCACGTGACGGCGCGCGCTCTGCGGTTCTATGAGGCTAAGGGCCTGTTGTCTCCGATGCGTCGGGGGCGCGCCCGCGCCTACAGCGCAGAAGACCGCGCCCGTTTGGCCATTGTGCTGCGCGGGCGGCGAATCGGCTTCTCCCTCGATGAAATCCGCGAAATGCTTGACTTCCAACAGGTGCGCCGCCGCGGCCGCGCGGCGTTGCGCGTCACGCGCGATCGCTTGAAGGAGCGGGCAGAGCAGTTGGAAAAACAGCGTATAGACATCGACCACGCGCTTATGGATTTGTCAGCGGGCATTGCTTGGCTGGAGGCGCGCATCGCGGATGAAGAACCGTCCAAGGATTTGAAAACCAGCGCCGCGGCGTTTGAGGCGCTTGCCCGCTCCTGGTTGTGGGGGGAGCAGAGCGCCGGCGGCTCGAATACCCCATGATCACCATCGCCCCAGTCGTTGTGTAACTTAACTCCATCGCAAGTGGTGCAGCGCGCCCCGCCGCGCCTGTCCAGCTTATAAAGAGGAACGCCTATGCCGACGTACAAAGCTCCCGTTCGCGACATGCAGTTCTTGCTGGATGACGTGCTGCAAGTGGACAAATACGACAATTTGCCGGGCTTCAGCGATGCGCCGAAGGATGTGCGCGATGCGATTTTGGAGCAGGCGTCGCGTTTTGCTGAAGAAGTGCTGCAGCCCATCAACCGGGTCGGCGACACCGAAGGCTGTGTGCGCAATGACGACGCCAGCGTCACCACGCCCACGGGCTTTAAAGACGCCTACAAAATGTTCGTGGAAAACGAATGGGGCGCGTTGGCGGCCGATCCCAATTATGGCGGGCAGGGCCTTCCGAATATCGTGAATTTGGCGGTGATGGAGATGGTCTCCAGCTCCAACCAAGCGTGGGGCATGTATCCGGGCCTGACGCACGGCGCGTATCACGCCATTCATGCTGGCGGCTCTGAAGAGCAAAAGACGACCTATCTGCCGAAAATGGCGACGGGCGAATGGTCCGGCACCATGAATTTGACCGAGCCGCAATGCGGTACGGATCTGGGCCTCATCCGCACCAAGGCGGTCCCCCAGCCTGATGGGAGCTACAAGCTGTCCGGCCAGAAGATTTGGATCTCCGCCGGTGAGCATGACATGGCCGACAACATCATTCACTTGGTGTTGGCCCGTATTGAGGGCGCGCCGGAAGGCATTAAGGGCATTTCTCTCTTCATCGTGCCGAAGTTCATCGTCCATGACGATGGATCGCTGGGCGCGCGCAATGGCGTGGAGTGCGGCGGCCTTGAAGAAAAAATGGGCATCCATGGCAACGCCACCTGTGTGATGAACTACGATGACGCCACCGGCTTCTTAGTCGGCGAGCCCAACAAGGGCATGCGCACCATGTTCGTCATGATGAATGATGCGCGCCTCGGCGTTGGCTTGCAGGGCATGGCGCTGTCGGAGGTGGCCTACCAAAACGCGGTCGCTTTCGCGAAAGATCGCGTGCAAATGCGCTCCATTTCCGGTGTGAAGCGTCCTGATTTACCGGCTGATCCCATCATTGTGCACCCGGATGTGCGGCGCATGTTGATGGAAACCAAAGCCTTCAACGAAGCCGGGCGCGCGTTTGTGTTCTGGACCGCGCTTTATGGCGATTTGCTGCACAAGAGCCCCGACGAGAAGGTCAGAGAAAAGGCCGGCGATTACATGGCGCTGATGACGCCGGTGGTGAAGGCGTTCTTGACCGATCGTGGTTTCCGCGGTTGCCATGACAGCCTGCAAGTCTTCGGCGGCTCCGGCTATGTGGAAGAGTGGGGCATGTCGCAATTCCTGCGCGATGCCCGTATCGCTCTCATCTACGAAGGCACCAACGGTATCCAGGCGCTGGACTTGGTGGGACGCAAGCTCGCCATGGAGGGCATGCGGCCGATTCTGACCTTCCAAGCCGAAATCGATGATTTCATTGCCGAGAATGAAGGGGACGCCGGCCTTAAGCCTTTCGTAGAAGGCTTGCGCACCGCGCGCGCCCATTTGGACCAAGCCACACAATGGTTGGTGCATAATGGCTTGGAGAATCCCGACAACGCCGGCGCATCCTCCAATGACTATCTGCAATTGTTCGGTCTGACCGTCTTCGCCTATATGTGGGCGATTATGGTCAAGGCGGCGCAAGGGCAGCTGAATAGTGGCGCTGTCGATAGCGATTTCTTGCAAAACAAAGTGGTCACCGGCCGCTACTTCTTGGATCGCGTCTTGCCCGAAACGGCGGTGCATCTCGCCAAAGTCCAAGCTGGCGCCGAAAGCATCATGGCGCTGGACGAGGCCCAGTTCTAATCTGAGTGCGATTGCGTGTTCGACATCGAACCATGGGAGGCCCGTGATGGCCGAAGCTTACATTTATGACGCCGTGCGCACGCCCCGCGGCAAAAAGAAAAACGGCAAATTGAACGAGATCACGGCGCTGCAGTTGGGCACGCAAGTTCTTGAACAGCTGCGCGACCGGAATGATCTCGACACCGCGAAGGTTGATGATGTGGTCTATGGCTGCGTCTCACCGGTGGGCGAGCAGGGCGCGAACATCGCGCGCGCCAGCGTGATCACCGCCGGCTATGATGAAGGCGTGGGCGGCGTGCAGATCAATCGCTTTTGCGCCTCGGGCTTGGAGGCGACGAATATGGCCGCCGCCAAGGTGATGAGCGGCGAGGCGGACTTTGCCATCGGCGGCGGCGTGGAAGCCATGAGCCGCGTGCCCATGGGCGCCGATGGCGGCGCGATGATGGCTGATCCCGAGTTGTCCTTCGATCATTACATGGTGCCCCAGGGCGTCTCCGCGGACCTCATTGCGACGAAGTACGGGTTCTCGCGCGATGATGTGGACGCCTATGCCGTGGAAAGCCAAAAGCGCGCGGCGGCGGCCTGGAAGGACGGGCGGTTCTCCAAATCGGTGATCACCGTCAAAGATCAGATGGGCGCGCCACATCTGGATCATGACGAGCATATGCGCCCCGAAACCGACATGCAGTCGCTGGCTTCGCTCGGGCCGTCCTTTAAGGGCATGGCGGAATTTGTCGGTCTGGATGCGGTCGCGATCCAGCGCTATCCGGAGATTGAGGCGATTAATTTCGTCCACCACCCGGGCAACTCCTCCGGTATTGTGGATGGCGCCGCCGCGGTGTTGGTGGGCTCCAAGGAAGCCGGCGAAGCGGCGGGCCTGAAGCCGCGCGCGCGCATCAAGGCCATGGCGTCCATCGGCTCTGAGCCCACCATCATGCTCACCGGCCCGGTGACGGTGACGGAAAAGGTCCTGAAGAAAGCCGGCATGCAGGCCGGTGATGTGGACATTTACGAACTGAACGAAGCCTTCGCGTCGGTTGTGCTGCGTCTCATGCAAGCCTTCAACATTCCCCACGACAAGATGAATGTGAATGGCGGCTCCATCGCCATGGGCCACCCGCTGGGCGCCACGGGCGCCATGATCCTTGGCACCGCGGTCGATGAACTGGAGCGGTCCGGCAAGGAGACGGCGCTGGTGACCTTATGCGTCGGCGGCGGCATGGGTACGGCCACGATTATCGAACGCGTGTGATGGGATTGGCGACGGCGCCCGCCAGTGCGTCGTCGTCGCCAGTCCCGCCGGGGGGCGACAGGTGTTCTGGAAGCGCAAATCGAAGGATGACGGAGCGCCCGCCGCGGCGGCTCCCGCTGCGGAGGAAACGCATATGAGTTACGCCAATTTTCAGTTTGAGGTCGATGGCGACGGCATCGCGCTGATCACCTTCGATATGCCGGACCGGTCCATGAACGTCCTCGCCGCGCCGGTCGTGGTGGATCTCGTGGCCATCGCAGAGCGCATCAGCACCGACGCCGCCATTAAAGGCGCTGTGTTGACCTCCGGCAAAAGCGCCTTCTGCGCGGGCGCGGATTTGAGCGAATTGGGCGGCGCGTTGTTTGACGAACCGGCCTCGGATGTCTTGGCGCTGAAGCGTCGCATCTATGATTTCGGGATGCGGCTGCAGACAACGTTCCGCAAACTGGAAACCTGCGGAAAGCCGGTGGTGGCCGCCATCAATGGCTTGGCGCTGGGTGGCGGACTGGAATTAACGCTGGCGTGCCACCGGCGCATCGCCGCCGATGACAATCCGAAGCTGAAGCTTGGCTTGCCCGAGGCGATGGTGGGCGTTCTGCCGGGCGGCGGCGGCACACAGCGTTTGCCGCGCATGATCGGCGCCATGGGCGCGTTTGATCTGATGCTGCAGGGCAAACAAATCGATGCTCAAAAGGCCCTCGCCTTGGGTGTTGTGGACGAACTGGCGCCCACGGCGGAGCTGGTGGCGCGCGCCAAAGCGTGGGTGGCTGAACCCGAGATTATCCAGCCCGACGGCCCCCGTGCGGGAGAGTTTGGGCTGAAGCCGGGTAAGTCCGGGCCGGTGAACGCCAAGGCGGTCGCGCCCTGGGATAAGCCGAAGTTCAAGATTCCCGGCGGCGGCCCGTACCACCCGGCGGGCGCGCAAGTGTTCGGCGGGGCCCCGGCCATGGTGCGCAAAAACACCGCGGGGAATTATCCGGCCCAACGGCTGATTTTGTCCTGTGTTTATGAAGGGCTGCAGACCGATATTGATGGCGGTCTGCGTATTGAGAGCCGCTATTTCGCCGATTTGTTGGTGCGGCCCGAAAGCCAAAACATGATCCGTTCCATCTTCCTGTCGAAGCAGGATTTGGACAAAGGCGGTCGCCGTCCAGCGGGGCAAGAGGCCCAAGCGGTGAAAAAAATCGCCGTGATCGGCGCCGGCTTTATGGGCGCGGGCATCGCCAATGTGTCCGCCCAGGCGGGCATTGATGTGGTGTTGGTGGATGTCGATCAAGAGAGCGCCGAGCGTGGCAAGGGGCATGCGGAAAAAGACCTGGCCAAGCGGGTGTCGCGCGGGCGGATGACGCAAGAGCGCGCCGATGCGATCCTCGCGCGTATTCATCCCAGCGCCAATTACGCCGATTTCGCTGATGCCGACTTGGTGGTCGAGGCCGTGTTCGAAAACGCCGACCTGAAAAACAAAATCACCAAGGAAGCCGAGGCGCAAATCCGCCCGGACGCGGTTATGGCTTCCAACACCTCCACCATTCCGATCACGGGGCTGTCCTCGGCCTCGGTGCGGCCGGACAATTACATCGGCATCCACTTCTTCTCACCGGTGGAGAAGATGATGTTGGTGGAAATCATCACCGGCGATAACACCGGCGATTACGCCACCTCGCGGGCGATCGATTTCGTCACCGCCATCAAGAAAACGCCCATCGTGGTGAAAGACACGCGCGGTTTCTACGCCAATCGCTGTGTGCTGCGCTTTGTCGAACAGGGCACGGCCATGTTGGCGGAGGGCTATAACCCGGCTCTCATTGAGAATGGCGCGCGTATGGCGGGCATGCCCATGGGGCCGATGGAATTGTCGGATATGACCGCCATCGATCTGGGCTACAAAATTATGACCCAGACCAAAAGCGATTTGGGGGACGCCTATGTGCCCAGCCCTGGCGATCCGATTATCACGAAGATGTACGAGTTGGGCCGCTATGGGCGCAAAACCCAAAAGGGCTTCTACGATTATTCCGAAGATGGGAAATCCAAGAAGCTCTGGCCGGAGCTGGCGCAATTCGCCGTCAATGGCGTCTTGCCCGAGGACCAGCAGCCCGATGTCCAGCTGGTGAAGGACCGCATCCTGTTCGCCCAAGCGCTGGAGGCGGCCCGCACCATGGAGGAGGGCATCGTCCAAGATCCGCGCGAAGCGGATGTCGGCTCTATCCTGGCCTGGGGCTTTGCGCCCTATACCGGCGGGGTTTTGTCCTTCATCGACAGCTATGGCCAGAAGAGCATTCTCGACGGGCCGGGCGTGGGTCGGTTTTTGGCGCGGGCCGAAGAGCTGAGCGCTCAATTCCCGGGCCATATCTTTGCGATCCCGGCCATCATCCGTGATCTGGCGGCCAAGAATGAGACGTTCTATCAGCGCTTTGGCCAGGACGCCCCGCAACCGGTTGCGGCTGAATAGACCGTAGGCTACGCTAACTGAATGGCATGGAACGGCCCCGCCGCGTCGCTCTCGCGGTGGGGCCGTTTATGTGTGGGCGGGAGCTGAATAGCCCCGCGTCCTCAAAACCTCAGGCGTCCATCGCCAGTGCGTCATAGGTGACGCTCTCGCGCCCAGGGCGCGCCGCTCAGCTGTCTAGCCGCCCACGCCAGGGGCCGAGTGCGTCATGGCGTCCAGGACCGGACCGAAACCGGAAAAATCATGGATGGTCTCGGGCGCCCAGGGTGCGCCGATCCGGATCGGCTGCGTACGCTAATGGACTGAGATGACGGCATAGGCCCGCGGGGCGGGACGTTCCGGTCCCCAGGCGCGCCAACAGCGATGCGCCGGGCCGTGCATCACCGCGAGGCTCGCGGCGCCGTCGGCCAACAAAGATGGGGTCAGGTGCGGCGACGCCATGCAGACCGCCAAGAGCCGGGCGGGTGTGGGCGAGGCGATGACATTCTGGCAAGACGGAATTAATAGCGTTGCCGAGATACATATCTGCGCCGAAGGGGAAACAATGGATCGCATTGAGGCCATGCGTCTGTTTGTCGCCGTGGTGGATCAGGGCGGTTTCTCCCACGCCGCACGCCATGAGGGCGTTAGCCCCGCCCATGTCTCGAAGAAGGTGGCCAAACTGGAGGAGCGGCTTGGGGTGCGCCTGTTGGAGCGCACGACCCGGGCCGTCAGTCTCACTCCGGCGGGTGCGGCGTATCTGGAGCGGGTGAAGGCGATCCTGGCCGATCTTGATGGGCTGGAGGAGGAGTTGGCCGCCGCCCAAACCCGCGCCGCCGGGTTGGTGCGGCTGACCGCGCCGGTGGATTTCGGCGCGCGGCGTCTCACGCCGGTGGTGTTGTCGTTCCTCGATGCCCATCCCCAAGTGGAAGTGCGCCTCGCGCTGACGGATCGCTATGTGGATTTGGTGGATGAGGGGTTTGATCTGGCGGTGCGCATTGGTCGGCTCTCTGATTCCAGTCTCATCGCGCGGCGTTTGTCGGCCTCCGGTTTGATGCTGGCGGCCCATCCCGATCACCCCGCCGTGGCTGGGGCGCGCGAGCCGCAGGATTTGACGCGCTATGACTGCATCATCGACTCCAATGTGGCGCAGCCTCGCCGTTGGCGCTTGGCGCGTGATGGCGAAACGGCGGAGGTGCGCGTCTCCGGCCGGCTGACGGTGAACTCGCCTGAAGCGGTGCGTTTGGCGGTGCTGGCCGGCCATGGCGTCGCCTTGGCGCCCGCCTTCGCCGTCGAGCAGGATGTGGCTGCGGGCCGCTTGGCGGCTGTGTTGGCCGATTGGACGCCGGAGCCGCGCGACATCTGGGTCGTCTTTCCCCAAAACCGTTATCTCAGCACCCGCGTACGGCTCTTTGTGGAGCATGTGGCGGGCGCGTTCCGCACACCGGCGGACGGGGCGGCCAGGCGCGAGGGCTGAGGGTCTCCAGACCGCAGGC
Source organism: uncultured Caulobacterales bacterium (assembly GCA_964524065.1). Taxonomy (GTDB): domain Bacteria; phylum Pseudomonadota; class Alphaproteobacteria; order Caulobacterales; family Maricaulaceae; genus CAZADA01. Next base: position 20,115 of record CAZGCB010000043.1, read on the forward strand.
GCGGACTGGGCTGTGCCCACCACGTCGTGTGGAGCAGTCCTGCAGCGCAAGGCGATGTTCGCTCTGCCCTTAAGGTCCCTGCGTCTGTTCCATGGCTCCACATCCCTAGCCGGGCTTGGTTGTGGGGATGGGGGCGGCAAGGGCGGCGGCGTAGAGCCCACTGGTGATCGCGCCGGCACGCCCAAGCATGGCGTCAGGGCTCCACGCCCGCCCTCGCCACATGAAAAACGACGCCGCAGGGCCGCAGATGCGGGAGAGACGCGATCGTGTCGGATAGACCGGCGCGGTGCGGCTTGAGTTTCCGCGCCAGATCAGGTTTAACCTGCGGCTCCCGCGCCGATCAGCATCGTGTGCGGCAGGCGCCGGTAGCTCAGTTGGATAGAGCACCAGACTACGAATCTGGGGGTCGG
>CAZGCB010000044.1:0-20272 GCA_964524065.1 uncultured Caulobacterales bacterium
GTCAATCACCTCGCCCAGATTGTGCGGGGGGATGTTGGTGGCCTTGCCGACCGCGATGCCGCCGGCGCCATTAACGAGCAGATTGGGGAACCGCGCCGGCAGAACGGTCGGCTCCTGGCGCTGATTGTCATAGGTGGGCTGGAAATCGACGGTTTCTTTTTCGATGTCCGCCAGCACCGCCTCGGCGGGCTTGTCCATGCGCACTTCGGTGTACCGCATGGCGGCGGGCGGATCATTGTCGATGGAGCCGAAATTCCCCTGCCCGTCCAGCAGCACCAGGCTCATGGAAAAGGGCTGGGCCATACGCACCAGAGCGTCATAAATCGCCGTGTCGCCATGGGGGTGATAACGGCCCATCACATCACCGACCACATTAGCGGATTTGCGATACGGCTTATTGGGCGTGTAGCCGCCTTCATGCATGGCGTAAAGAATGCGCCGGTGCACCGGTTTCAGCCCGTCGCGCGCATCGGGAATGGCGCGGCTGACGATCACGCTCATGGCGTAATCGAGATAGCTGCGGCGCATTTCGTCTTCGATGGCGACGGGGGCGTCGCTGTTGGGCGACTCAGGCGTGAGGGCGTCGGTCAAAGCGGCGTTCCAGTATCAAAACATGGCCCGCCACACAGCGTACCGGCTGCGGGCGGCGCGATCTCTCAAAGACGGCGGCGAAGCCGAAGGCGGCGCACGCGGCTCACGAATGTGGGATCGCATCCCGCGCGCCCACCGCGAATCATTGCTCCATTTCTTTGAGTTTAGCCTTGGGGTATCACCGGTGCAAACGCTGCCGGCGTTCCTCCACAGGCGCCGCCCCCCTCCTCTGCATCGCTTGGAGACCGCACCATGCCCCGATCTTGCGCGTCACGCCTGAACCGTCGCCATTTGCTGGGCCTGTTGGCCGGCGGGACGGCGCTGGGCGCGCTGACGCCGCTGGCTACGGCTCAGACACGGGGCGTTGGGACATGGCGCACCGGCGTTGCGGCGCCCGAGCCGGTTCAAGAGGTGCACCCGGCCTTGCATCAGGGACGGATCCATATGGTCGGCGGCCTTGTGGCCACGGACGGGCTGGTGAGCGGCGCCACATCGCGACACTGGGTGTATGGCCCGCGCGATATCGCTTGGCGTGATCTCGCGCCTCTGCCCAGCCCGCGCCACCATGTGGCCTTGGCCTCAGCGGGCGGCCGGCTCTACGCGGTGGGCGGCTATGACTATCAGGGCGCCAACGCCAAATGGGTCATGCTGCCGACGCTGCTGCGCTATGTGGACGAGACGGACGCTTGGATTGAAACCACGCCTTTGCCGGAGCCCGCAGGCGAGGTCGTGTGCCTCGATCAGGGTCCGCGCATCCACGTCATCGGCGGGCGCCGGCCCGCGAGTGAAGCGGCCGTCGCCTGGCGTGAGCATCGCGATGACGACAAACATTATTGCTTCGACACCGACACCCAGACCTGGGAGCGGCGGCGCCCGGCCCCCACCTGGCGCCATTCGGCCGCAGGCGCGCGCTTGGGCGATCAGCTCCACGTGGTGGGCGGCCGACAAATGCGCGGCGGCAACCTCGCCAACCACGACGTTTACGACACCCAGGAGGATCGCTGGCGTCGCGCCGCGCCCATGCCGGCGGCGCAAAGCGGCCTCGCCGCCGCGGCCTGGAACGGACGGCTCTATGCGTTCGGCGGAGAATCCATCCGCGATCCGCGTCAGGTCTATGCCGAATGTTGGGTGTATGATCCGGCCCAGGACGCCTGGGACGCCGTCGCCCCGCTGCCCACACCGCGCCATGGCATCGGCGCGGTGACGATGGGTGATCTCATTCATGTCATCGCCGGCGCCGAAACCGCCGGTGGCGTTGACACCACGGCGATGGTGGAGCTGTTCGATCCGCGGTAACGGCCCGCCGGGCCGCACCCGGGCGCAGCGCCGAGCGATGCAGGCCTAGATCTCGCGCGCGATCATGAACGCCGCCACGCCCAGCCCGATCAGCGCCACCACGCCCACCGGCCGCGGCAAACGCCCGCGCAGGGCTGTGGCTGTCACACGCACACAGACGAGAATGACGCCAGCCACCATGAGAGCGATCCACGTCTCGTCCGGCGTGCCCGGCGAGGCCGCGGGGTCCTGACGCAAACGCAAGACGCGCCGGCCATACAGCACCGCCAACACCAAGCCCGGCGCCATCAGCGCCAAGCCCGCGCCACAACGCTCGCCCCACTTGGCGGCCCAGGCCGCGAATTTTCCCCAGCGCGTGCGCGGCGCTGGAGCTGTGTCAGGTTCCGCCATGGCTTGCGCCCGCATCATATTCCCCCGCCCGCTTCAAACGCTGCGCGGCGGGCCCCGCCCTCAACACACGCCCCACGTTAAAGCCAGGATGCCGCAGCGCAAACAAAAGCCGACAGACCAATGCAGCGCCACAGACACTGCTCGCGTCGGGATGCTCTAGACGGCGGCGAAACGGTCCGCCATGGCCGCGCGCACCGCATCGGCGTCGGCCGCGACCTCCACCGCGCGCTCAGACTTGTCATCAAGCGCAGCGATGGCCGGCGGAACCGGCGGCGGCGTCCCAATTGCGGCCGCGACGCTGTCGGGAAATTTCGCCGCATGGGCGGTGGCCAGCACCACGATCGGCGCCCCCTCCGTCGGCAGCCGTCGCGCCGCAGCGACGCCCACCGCGGTGTGCGGGCAGATGAAGTAGCCGCCGGTCTCGGCATGGACGCGTTGGATCTCAGCGGCGGTTTCCGCCTCCGAGATGGAGACCGCCGACACCGCCTCCCGCAAGGGGCCGGTCAGTGCAGGACCTAGGGCGACTTCACCATCGCGCGCAAAAGTGTCGAACACATCGCGGACGGTCGCAGGATCACGCCCAGCCGCTTCAAAGACCAGGCGTTCAAAATTGCTCGGCGCCTGCACATCCATGGACACGCTCGCCGACGGGTTGGCGGCCCGGCGCTCATAAACACCGTCGTTCAGCGCCCGCGCCAAGGCGTCATTCTGATTCACCGCAGCGGTGAGATGCTCCACACCCGCGCCCGTCTGCTTGGCCACCCAGCCGGCGAAGGCATCGCCGAAATTGCCCGTCGGCACGACAAAGCGCGCCCGCCCGCCAAGCGCCGCAGCCGCCGCAATGTAGTAGGTCGCTTGGCCCGCCAGCCGGCCCCAATTGATGGAGTTGACCGAACTCACCCGCCGGTCATTGCGCAAACGCAAATCGCCCAGCAGCGTCTTCACCAGCCGCTGGCAATCATCGAAATCCCCGCGCACCGCGAGATTCAGCACATTGGGCGCGTCCACCGTCGTCATTTGCTTGCGCTGCACGGGCGAAACGCGGCCCTTAGGGTGCAGCACCACCATGTCCACATGCGCACGTCCCGCAAAGGCGTTGACCGCCGCCGCACCCGTGTCGCCGCTGGTGGCCGTGAGGATCAGCAGCCGCTCGCCAGATTGCGCCAAAGCCGCCGACACCAGCCGCCCCATCACCTGCATGGCGCAGTCTTTGAACGCCATGGTCGGCCCGTGGAAGAGTTCCAACAGCCACAGATTAGGAGCAATTTGCACCAGAGGCGTCACGGCGGGGTGGGTGAAGACGTCCGCGCCCTGCTGCGCCGCGTCATCCGTTGCGGCCGCGGGCAAGGCCGCGCCGACAAAATCACGCAGCACGCGTTTGCTCAACGTGGCATAGGGCGTCCAGGCGGCGGCGGCATGGTCCGCTGCACTCCAGCGCGGCCAGGCTTGCGGGATATAAAGCCCGCCATCGGGCGCGAGGCCTTCCAACAGCACGCGATCAAACGGAACCCCCTCCGCCCCGCCGCGGGTGGAGACATAACGGGCCGCATTCTCAAAAGCGGAAGGTGCGGCAACGCTCATGGCTCGGCTCCCGCGCGCGGCGCGGCGCGCACCTGACGTTCCTCGCGGTCCACCGCGCGGTTTACTTTGCGCACCAGCTTATCGAAATAATGTTGAAAGCTGGGTTGAGCGTCATATTCGGGACGCAGGACCAACCACATGTCACGCAGCATCCGGTGCTGAAACTCCTTAATCCAATAATTCTGCCAAATCTTCCACGTCTTGGGATGGATCAGGCCGAGTTCACGCGCGTGATGCTCCTGCGCGAAGATGTGAAACAAGCCGCGGCACTCATCGATCAGCGGCAAGCGCACCGCCTCCTCTAGGCTTTCGAGGGGTGCATGGCGCGATGTTTGGCGCATGACCTTGGCGAGGCTGCCATGGAGTTCGCGATACTGGCGGCCGAAATCCAGCAGCGCCTGCGCCCGGATCTGATTGCCCACCGTGCGCAATTGAATCAGCACGCCAATCACGGCGACCGTGAAAATGAGCGAGCCGGTTTCTTGGGTGAACAAGACCCGATTCAGGGTCTCCCACATCATTGATGTCCCGTTCATCACGGATGTCTCGTTCATCGCGCCCCCTTCCGCATCCGCCCCATCCACGTGCGAACCGACCGTCGCTAAGGCCGCACCTGGCCGTCACCGCGCACGATATATTTAAAGCTGCACAGCTGCTCCGCGCCCACAGGCCCGCGCGCATGGAGGCGCCCGGTGGCGATGCCGATCTCCGCGCCCATGCCGAACTCTCCGCCATCGGCGAATTGGGTGGAGGCGTTGCGCATCACGATGGCGCTGTCCACCCCGGCAAGAAAGGCTTCGGCCACGGCGTCGTCTTGGGTGATGATGCTTTCGGTATGGCCGGAGCCATAGGTGGCGATATGAGCGAGCGCGTCCTGCAGGCCCGCCACGACTTTCACAGCCAGAATGGCGTCGAGATATTCGCTCGTCCAATCATCCTCGAGCGCCGGCGTCATGTCGGGCACGATCGCTCGCGCTTGCTCATCCCCGCGCAAGGTACAGCCCGCCGCGCGCAAATCCGCGGCCAAGAGCGGCAGCGCCGTTTCCGCAATCGCGGCATCGATCAGCAGCGTTTCGGCCGCGCCGCACACGCCGGTGCGCCGCATTTTGGCGTTCACGGCGATGGCGCGCGCTTTGTCGAGATCCGCCGCTTCATGCACATAGACATGACAGAGCCCCTCCAAATGCCCCAGCACCGGGACACGCGCCTCACTCTGCACCCGCTCCACCAATGATCGGCCGCCACGCGGGATGACGAGATCCACCGCCCCGGCCAGTCCCGTCAGCAAATGCCCCACCGCCGCGCGATCGGTGGTCTCCACGCGCTGAACGACAGAGGCCGGCAAATCCGCCGCCTGGAGACCCTCCACGACAGCCGCGTGGATGGCGGCGTTGGACTGGGCCGCCTCCGAGCCTCCCCGCAGGATGACAGCGTTTCCAGCCCGCACGCACAACGCCGCGGCGTCAGCGGTGACATTCGGGCGACTCTCATAAATCATGGCGATGACGCCGATGGGCGTCGCCACCCGCGCGATGTCGAGGCCGCTAGGGCGATCCCAGCGCGCCAGCTCGCGGCCCACCGGATCGTCTTGCGCGGCGATGGCGCGCACCGCCTCGGCGATCGCCTCGACCCGCGTCGGATTCAGCACCAGCCGGTCGACCTTAGCGGCCGACAACCCATTCTCCTGCGCTGCAGCCACATCCTGCGCATTGGCGGCGAGGATAGCGTCAGTGTGGGCGCTCAGCGCCGCCGCGATGGCGTGCAGGGCGGCGTCGCGCTGCGTCGCGCTGGCCGTGCGCACGGCGTTGAACCCTTTGCGCGCCGTCACGCCCGAGGCGAGCATCCGATCCTCCAGGACGTCCGCGTCCGCCGCGCTCAGATCATCCATACGCTTATGCTCCTCTGCGTCCGGCCTGGATCGTGCGCCGCGCGACCCGCGCCAGGCCCGGTCACGGGGCCCCCGACGTCTCCAGCGTCATGACCAAATCATTGCGATGGATCAACACCGCCGCCCCCTCATAGCCCAGACGCTCCGCGATGGCTTCACTGCGCACGCCGGCGATACGCTGCGCTTCCCCCGCGCCATAGGCCGCCAAGCCCCGGCCGATTTCCCGCTCCTCAGGGTCGAGCACGCGCACGGCGTCACCCTTGTCAAAACTCCCATGCACGGCCGAGACCCCGGCGGGCAACAAACTTTTGCCCCGCGCCAAAGCCGCCGCCGCGCCGGCGTCCACCTGCACCGCGCCGCGCGGCGCCAAATGCGTGCGGATCCATTGCTTGCGCGCGGCCTCCGGGCTGAGTTCCGGCTGGAACCAAGTGGCGCGCGTCTCCGGTTCGAACAGCTGGCGCACGGGCTGGGGCGCGTCGCCGCGGGCAATAACCACGGTGCAGCCGGCGGCGGTGGCGATGCGCGCAGCCTCCAGCTTCGTGCGCATGCCGCCGGTTCCGACCGAGGAGCCGGACGAGCCCGCCGCCGCGACCAGCTCCGGCGTGATCGCCGCGACCAACGGCATGTGGCGCGCCGTCGGATCACGCCGCGGATCGGCGGTGTAAAGCCCGTCCACGTCCGACAGCAGAACCAGCACATCCGCGCTGATCATCTGCGCCACATGGGCCGCCAGCCGATCATTATCGCCATAGCGCAACTCCGCCGTGGCGACGGTGTCGTTCTCATTCACCACGGGGCAGACGCCATAATCCAGCAAGCGCATCAGCGTGGCGCGCGCATTTAGCCAGCGCCGGCGGACCGCCGCCTCATCCTGGGTCAGCAACGCTTGGGCCGTCACCAGGCCCTCGGCCCCCAACGCCTCGCCCCAGGCGTGCATCAACGCAGCCTGGCCGGCCGCCGCGCAGGCTTGCTTCATGTCTAAGCGCGTCGGCGCGCTGGCGAGGCCCAAACGCGCGCGCCCGGCCGCCACCGAACCGGAGGAGACAAGCACCACGCGCGCGCCATCCGCGCGCAAGGCCGCCACATCGGCCGCCACCGCCGCCAAACGATCCGCGTTGAGCCCTGCGGCCTCGGCCCCGCAAATCTGCGAGGAGCCAATCTTCACCACCCAGGTCTGAAATCCCGCGGCGCGGGCAGTTGCGTGATCGGAAGCCATCGGCATTCTCATACAACGGCGACGCGGCCGTCCGCACGCAGGACGCCGCGTCAATATAATATCAGCAACGGCGCCCGTTTCCGGCCCCTCAATGGGTGAGCACGCCGCAGCGCCGGAGGCTGAGTGTTGCGGTTTTGTGACGCCCACGCCCTGACGATCAGGTGACGGCCGTCAACCCCTGAATAATGCATTGCAGCATGATGTGAAATACGCAACGATCATGCTGCGGCCTCCGAGTGAGGCGTGTTTCTGTGGGATAGCCTTGCTGGCGGTTTCGGCCGCCAGCTTTTTTTTGCCCACACCCCGCGTCGACGCACGAGTGATGCATTTGTGACACTGATCGTCACATTTTTCGACGTCTCGGAACACCGCAGCACCGAACACTGCAACGCAAAAACCGTTGAAAAACAAGCCGATTTGACGCAACCCAGCTATGCGACGACGCCGCATGCCCGCTCCCAGCTGCGATTGTATTGCATTGCATCATAGCCAAACGCTGGGGATAGTTGCGGACGAAGACGCGCCGTAGAGCGCGCTCACTCGCCACAGACACGCTGCGCGGATGCCGCGGCGCGTGGATGCAGCCTTGCTGCATCGCCGAGATGAGAGACGGGGCTCGCACACGCCGTGCGTCGGCGCGCCGTCCCTCCCATCGGCGGTCCGTCTTCGCGTCATCATGAACAGATTTGGGAAGGCAGGGCTCGGGGGCTCGGTCCCAAAGGCCGCGATCGGCGGCGACGCAGCTCGAAGGAGTGACTATGAAGGCGATGACGCAACCCGCACGCAACTGGCGTCTCGGCGCCGCAGCCGGGGGCGCGATCCTGGCGGGAGCGCTGGCGGCCAGCGGGTTCGCCCCGGCTTCGGCCGAGGTGAGCACCGAAACCCAATTTGTATTCAACACGCTGCTGTTCTTGATCGGCGGCTTCCTCGTCATGCTGATGGCGCTGGGCTTCACGCTTTTGGAAGTGGGCTTTGTCCGCGCCAAACATGCCGGCGTGATCTGCGTGAAGAATATCGGCCTCTACTCGATCGCTGGCCTGATGTTCTACTTTGTCGGCTATAACCTGTTTTATGGCGCTTCGAGCCCCTTCTTGGGCACCTTCTCGGTCTGGGGCCCCAGTGCACCGGACTTCTCCGAAGGCGGCTACTCCTCAGCCTCGGACTGGTTCTTCCAAATGGTGTTCGTGGCCACCACGGCGTCGATCGTTTCCGGCACCTTGGCCGAGCGCGTGCGCATCGGGCCGTTCTTCATCTTCATCGCCATTTTGACGGCGCTGATCTACCCGATCCAAGGCTCCTGGGGGCCCTGGGCCGGCGGCTGGATTAACGAACAGTTCGGCTATATCGACTTCGCCGGCTCCACCATCGTGCACTCCACGGGCGGCTGGGCGGCTTTGGCCGGCGCCATTCTGCTCGGCGCACGGACCGGTCGCTTTGGCCCCAACCGCATCGCCATGGACGGACACAGCCTGCCGCTGGCCACCGCCGGCACGTTCATTCTGTGGTTCGGCTGGTTCGGCTTTAACGGCGCTTCGCAATTGGCGTTGGGCACCGCGGCTGACGCGGACGCCGTGGCGACGATCTTCGCCAACACCAACATGGCCGCCGCTGCGGGCGTGATGGCGGCCTATGCCTGCGCCGTGTTCCTCGGCAAAGGCAAAGTGAACCTGTCCTTCGTGCTCAACGGCGCGCTGGGTGGCCTGGTGGCGATCACGGCCGAGCCGCTGACCCCCGCCATTTGGCAAGCCATCGTCATCGGCGCGGTGGGCGGCGTCATCGCCACCTTCGGCTCGGTGTTCCTAGAGATGGTCAAGATCGACGACGTGGTGGGCGCCATTCCGGTGCACCTGTTCGCCGGCATCTGGGGCACGTTGATCGTGGTCTGGACCAATGGCGACGCGAACATTGTCGGTCAGCTGGTCGGCATCGGCGTCACCGCGGCGTTTGTGTTCGGCGCCAGCTTCGTGGTGTGGCTGCTGCTGAAGATGACGGTTGGCATCCGCCTTAGCGAGGAAGCCGAAGTGGTCGGCGGCGACATGTCCGAACTCGGCCATGAATCCTACCCGGAGTTCGGGGAGGGAAACGGTCGGTCCCCGGCGGCGTAACAGCCGGCGCGCCGGAGCGGGGGCCCTCCCCCGCTCCGGTGACGCCGACGCCTTCGGGGCTCGCCACGGTGCAGCAGGTCGAAGCAACGGCGCCCGAAGGACGCCCCACCTCCGACCCGGTGATTTTGGACCGGCGCAAAAAGCGCAAGCCGCGTCCCAAATCGCAGCCGCGCAAGCGCCGCAACCCGTCCGCCCCTATCACGGTGGAACCGGCGCAGGGAATGAAGAAGAAGAAACGCAAAGGTGCAGGGCAAGGCAGACCGGTGAAGCCGCGATATGTAAAGAAGGCTTGATCGTGTCAACCACTGCGCCCTTAGTACGCAACAGCAAAAGATAGGTGCTATGTATTGCGCAGGGGAACACGCAAATACGGACACCCATAACAATGCGGATCCTACCGCAACGCGTACCCACAGACTGTGAATCCGTTCAAACATTGCAGTCAGGAGAGTACTGAAATGAAAACCTTGATGTCTCGCGGCCTCGCCGCCGCTCTGCTCGCCACCTCCGCCTTTGTGGCCGCTCCGGCCCTGGCCGAAGAAGAAGCCGTGGCGGTGGAAGGCAACATCGCGTTTGTGAGCGACTACCGTTTCCGCGGCGTGTCGTTCACCGACAAAAACTTCGCCGTGCAAGGCGGCTTTGACGCCTCCAGCGGCGGCTTCTACGCCGGCACCTGGGCGTCCAGCCTGAGCGGCGCGTCCGGCGCGGGATCTGAGCTCGACCTGTATGCCGGTTATGGCTTCTCGGCGGGCGACCTGGAGTTTGACGTCGGCGCTCTCGCCTACCTGTTCCCGGGCTCCAACGCCGCGGACGCTTTGGAAGTCTATGGCTCCGTCACCGCGCCCGTGGGCCCCGGCTCTGTGACAGCCGGCATCGCGTATCTGCCGCCGCAGGGCAATTTGGAAGATTACTCCGGCATCGAAACTGTGTCGGATGACGGATACTACGTGTATCTGGCGGGCGAAGCTGACTTCGACACCTCCGTCACCTTCTCCGCCAGCATCGGCTATGAGTCCGGCGCGTTCGCGGAAGCCGCGGGTGAAGAAGAGAAGCTCGACTACTCCGTCGGCGCCTCTTGGCCGCTGGAAAGCGGTGTCGACATTGGCATCACCTTCATCGGCACCGATGTCGACAGCGAATCCACGGAAGAAACCGTGGTGCTGTCGATCAGCAAAGCGCTCTAAGCTTTGACGTGCGGGCGGGGCGCCCCTCAGGCTCCCCGTCCAAACAGACCAAAAGAAAACCGCCACGCTTCCCCGAGCGTGGCGGTTTTTTGTGGGTGGTCGGCGCGCTTCACGCGCGGTCTTTAGGCTTCAAATTGCGCCAGCGGATTGCGGCACGGCCAGCTATAGGGGTCGTAAAAGCCCAAATACTCCACCGGAACCCGTCCCGTGCCCGGATCTTCCTTTTCGAAAAAATCGGTGGAGAGCAGGAACTGCGACACCACATCCTCCTCCAGCAAGTTAATGCGCTCGCGGATACGGGCCGGCGTGACGGACTCAACAACGCCCCATGTCGTAAAGGTGTAAAACGAGCGCAGGACTAAGAATTGTTTGCCCAAACCGCGCTGTTCGACCCAATGGCGCAAATGTATGGTGAAGTCGTCGGCAAACGCTTGCAGATCCGCGCGCGAAATCTCCACATAGTTGAGCTTTTGGCGCACGATGGCTTCGACAAATTGCGGGGTGGATCGATACGCGCCGAACAGCCCCAAAACGCCCGCACCAGCCGCGAGAGCCCCCGCGCCCCCGGCAGCGCCCCACATGAGGAGGTTGCGTCGCGTTGCGGTGACCGGCGTGCTGCCGGCCTCAGTCGCCCCCGCAACAGACGCAGCGGGCCTTTGGGGCGCGCCGCCCAAGCGCGAGGCCGCGAAGTCGCCGATATCCGCGAGGGACTGGCGCACCAAGGTGACGGGACGGCCAAGATAACGCCACACCCTCATATCGCGACCCCCTCTTGCGACCCAGTGAGCTGGCGCGCAGCCCGGATCACCCAGGCGCACAGCGTCAACGTCGGATTGGCGGGCGCGGCGCTGGGATAGGCGCTGCAGCCCAAAACCAACAAATTGGGATGGGAGTGCATGCGGAAATTGCGGTCCACCACGCCCTCGGCCGGGTCATGGGCGGCCACCACCGTGCCTTGGATGTGCCCCTCCAACGGCGCGAAAGTTTTGTGGTGCTCGATGCGCTCCACGGGCAAGGGCGCCAAGACCCGCTCCAGCTGATCATGCGCCCGATCGCGACCGCGCCGGACATAATCGCTCCAACCACGGAAGCGGGCGATGGGGCGGCTGTCATCATCGGGGTTGAGGACCACCTCATTATTGTCCTGCGGGATGTCCTCCAGCGTCAGGTAGATCGACAGCACTTGGCGCTGACGCCCCCGTTCGGGCCGCAAGAAGGGCTGGTTCCACATGTCCAAGAGGCAGGCCCCGCCATCGCGGCGATGCTCGCCATCATACAGCATCCAGCCATTGGCGGTGATGACGGTGGAGCCCTGGAAATGGTCCATGCCGTCTAAAAACACCGTCGCGCGGGTGGAGGCTTGTTCGTGCAGGCGCTTGCCGATCAGCGGATGGTCAAAGCCTGAGCGCAAGAGGATTTCGGGGTTGTAGATGGCGTTGGCGGCCAAACCGATAAGATCGCCGCGCGCTTCGTGATCACGTCCGTCCTTTTTGTAGGTGACGCCGACCACTCGCCCGCCCTCGCGATCGACGGTCCAAACCCGCGAATTCAGCGACAGCGTCACGCGCGGATCGTCAAAGACATGGCGTAACGTGTTCTGGATGGTGAACTTGGCGTCCACCGGGCACAGCCCGCAAACCCCGTTCGCGCAACAGCGATTGCGCGTTTCGGTGGTGCGGCTGGCGCGCGCAGTGGGCTGGGCCATGTAGAGATTGGGATAGGCCGCCTGCAGAACCTTGTCGGCTTCGGTCAGATTATGCGGCGGCAGCGGATAGGGCGTGCGCCGCGGATAGGGCGCCGCATTGGAGTCGCCGGCGATGCCAAGAAGCTGCTCCGACAGATCATAACCGTCCTGGAGTTCATCATAGCTGACCGGCCAATCATAACCGACGCCATACCGGCTCTTCAGCTCGAAATCGGCCGGCATTTGCCGCGGCGTGCCCGCCCACCAACAATTGGAGGAGCCGCCAAAGCCCAGATTGAACGCCCAGCGCTTGCCCTCGGCGGCGTCGTTGATGAACTCCTCGCCATAGTCGATGGCCGACTGGCGACGGTTCTGCACCTGCCAGATATGGTCGTGGAAGTCCCCGCGCTCCAGCACCAACACGCGCCGATCGGCCGGCTCGCGCTGGAGATACTCCATCAGGAAAAAAGTCGCTGCGAACCCAGTTCCCACCAGGATCAGATCATAGTGTTGATCGCTCAATGGCCCACCCGTCCCGTTTCGTTCGTCGCCCCATCATGCGACGCGCCGTCCTTCGCCGCGTGCGCTGCACCGCCACATCGCCTCGCGATATCGCATCACAGCCGCGACAGCGCAATTCCCATGCCGCTTTGTTGCGGCGCCGGCGCGTCCTGACGCGGGACATAGCCGCTATGACGGCGCAGCCCAGGGCCGTTCTGCAATCCCTCACAGGCGCCGGCCAGCGCACGCGACGTGCCGCGACGGTGCGAATCAGCACATGCATACACGTCAACACTTGCTGTGATCCTCTGCTGGAGCTTCTGGGATGAGCGAGCCCGCCCGCACCCTGCACCATTGGGCCTTTGACCCCTTTTCGCGCCAAGCGCGGATCGCCGCGGCCGAGAAAGGCTTGCGGCTGCGGCTGAAGGAAGAGCGGGTGTGGGATGGACGCCAGGACTTCCTCGCGCTCAACCCTGCCGGGGAAACGCCGGTGCTGGTGGAGGGCTCCGGCCCCGGCCGACGGGTCATCGCCGGCGCCCGCGCGCTGGTGGAGTATTGGGAGGAGATCCGGCCCAATCCGCCGCTGCTGCCGGGCAATGCGGTGCAACGCGCGGAGGCGCGGCGTCTGGCCCACTGGTTCGATCGCAAATTCGACGCCGAGGTGAATGCGGCGCTGCTCTATGAAATCGTCGATAAGCGCATGACCCGCCAGGGCCCGCCAGACCCGGCGCGGCTGGACTATGGGCGCGCCGCGCTGGCCCAGCATTTGGCCTATGTGGGCTATTTGGCCGATGATCGGCCCTGGTTGGCGGGACCGCATTATTCCCTCGCTGATGTGGCCGCATTTGCGCATTTGTCCTGTCTGGATGCGGTGGGCGAAATCCCCTGGTCCCAGCATCCCGCCGCCCAACGCTGGTGGGAGAAAATGCGCAGCCGCACCTCCACCTATGGCGTGCGCGATGACGGGCTGACGGGCCTGGCCGCCGCGGCGTAACGCCGCCCTTGCGCGCGGACGCGTGAACGTCACACTGCGCGGCCATGGCCGACACGCTCTCACTGGAACAGCGCCTGAAGACGCAGGGCCGCGCGCTCGGCCTGGATGGCGTGCGCATCGCCGATGTGACCGAGCCTTGGCAGGCGCAAGCGCAGCTGCGCCGCTTTGTGGCCCTGGAGCGCCATGGCGACATGGAATGGATGGCGACGACGTTGGAGCGGCGGGCGCACCCGAAAGCGCTTTGGCCCGAGGCGCGCAGCGCCATCGTCGCAGCGTTGAATTACGGGCCCGCCACTGATCCGCTGAGACAACTGGCTCACACCAGCCACGGGGCCGTATCCGTCTATGCTCAGGGGGCGGATTATCATGATGTCCTCAAGCGCAAGCTGAAGCAATTGGCCCGCCAGCTGGCGCAGCAGACAGGCGCTGCGGTGAAAGTGTTTGTGGACACCGCCCCGCTGATGGAAAAACCGTTGGCGCAACGTGCAGGCCTGGGCTGGGCGGGCAAGCACACCAATCTGGTGTCACGGGATTTCGGCTCCTGGCTCTTTCTCGGCGTCATCCTCACCGATGCGGCCTTGGCGCCTGACATGGCGGAGACCGATCATTGCGGCGCCTGCCGGCGTTGTCTTGCTGTGTGCCCGACCGATGCGTTTCCCGCACCCTATGAGCTGGATGCCCGGCGCTGCCTGGCATATCTGGCCATCGAGCATAAGGGACCGATCCCGCGCGCATTGCGCGCCGCCATGGGCAATCGCGTGTATGGCTGCGATGATTGCTTGGCTGTGTGTCCGTGGAACAAATTCGCCGCCATCGCGCGGGAGGCGGCGCTGCATCCGCGTCCGCAAACGGCGCTGCCGCCCCTCCAGGACTTGGCGGCGCTGGACGATGAGGGGTTTCGGGCCGTTTTCGCCGGCTCGCCGATCAAGCGCACGGGCCGCGATCGCTTCGTACGCAACGTGGCGGTCGCCATCGGCAATAGCGGCGCGCCCGCCCTTGTTGCGACGGCGCAACGTCTCAGCGAAGACGCCGCGCCCCTGGTGCGTGGCGCGGGCGTGTGGGCGCTGTGGCGGCTGGCGAGCCCTGACGCGTTCGCGGCGGCGTGGACGCAACGCGAGCCCCAAGAAACCAACGCCTATGTGCGCTCAGAATGGGCGGCCTGCCAGGCGGTGGCGGCCGGCCGTCCCGCCCCGCCGCTGACGCCGTTGGCGGTCGGTTAACGGAGCGCCGCCGGAGTGCGCGAGCCTAACGCCTGCACCACGCGCCCGCGCACCAGCAGCAGCTCCACATCGCCCGGAACCAGCTGCAGACCGCGAATGACGTCGCGCGCCGCCTCTTCATAGCGGCCCATCTCGACCCAGGCATTCGCCCGCAGCCGCAACGCATCCATATCGTCGGGCCGGGCGGACAGAGCCACGGACAAATCCTCCGCCGCGGAGCGGTATTGCTCCTGCAGCGCGCGCGCTAGACCGCGATCGATAAGCAAATCCACATCGCCCGGGCGCAGACTGAGGGCTTGGGTCAGCACCGTCTCCGCCTGTCCCGGCCGCCCCGCTTGCAGCCAGGCCGAGCCAGACTGGGCCAGCATTTCCGCGCGTATGGCCTCGCCGCCCGTTTCCGGCAACGCCGCCGCTTCCTGCAGGCGCGCGGCCCCTTCCGCGTATTGCCCAAGGCCCACAAGCGCCGCGGCCACGCAATGGCGTGCGGGGGCGCCGCCGCCCTCAAACCGCCAGGCCAGCGCCCGCTCATAGGCCACCGACGGGTTCGTCTCGACGGCGCTCATGCAGCGCGTGTAGCGTCCCGCATCAGCCGCATCATAGGGGCTTTGCGCAGCCGCCGGCGGCGTCCATGTCAGGGAGACGGCCGCAATGACCGCCACAGCCGCACTGGCGCACGCCTTCCCCATGCCCCTTGATGGAGCGCGCACAATGTTCCGCCCGCTTGTTTTTGGATATGTGTCCATGGCTATCTCCCCTCACCGCATGGTGAATCGCCACCGGTCAAACGCTACCCACGCCCATGGCGCAGTGCAATGAAAGCGTGCCTTTTGTGTCTCGGTTATGGCTACACGGCCACGGTGTTGGCTCAGCGCTTCAAGGGGTGGCAGCCCGAGGCGCGGTTGATCGGCACGTCGCGCACCTTCGCAGCTGCACAATCAGACACAGCGCCAGGGGCGCCTGACCGACGGCGCGCCCGCACCGACGGCCCGCCGGTGGAACGCGTGCTGTTTGACGGATGCACGGTGTCCGGTGAGCTGCGCGCGGCGGCCGAGGCGGCCAGCCATGTGCTGATCTCCATCCCCGCCGACGCTGAAGGATGTCCCGCCGCGCGCGCGCTGGGGCCCCTGTTGGCGCAGGGGGAGCGTCGTCCTTGGGTGGGCTATCTCTCGGCCACCAGCGTCTATGGCGATCGCGCCGGCGGCTGGTGCTTTGAAAGCGAAGCGCCAACGCCCAGCTCCGCCCGCGGTCAGGCGCGCGCCTCGGCCGAGGCGGCCTGGCGCGGCCTCGATTTGCCGGTGCATGTCTTCCGCCTGCCCGGGATTTATGGTCCCGGCCGCAGCGTGTTCGATCGGATCGCCGCTGGAACGAGCCAGCGAATCGTAAAGCCCGGCGCGGTTTTCAACCGCGTGCATGTGGCCGATATCGCCGCGGCGCTCCTCGCCTCCACACAACGCCCACAGCCCGGCGCCATCTACAATGTCGCCGATGATGAGCCCGCCCCGCCGCAGGACCCCATTGTCTACGCCGCCGACCTTATGGGGCGCCCACCGCCGCCAGCCGTCAGCTTCGCCGACGCCGCCATGAGCCCCATGGCGCGCAGCTTCTATTCGGAACCGAAACGGGTGGCCAACGCCGCCATCAAAGCCGCGCTCGGTTGGCGGCCGGCCCATCCCACCTATCGCGAAGGGCTCAGCGCCATTCATGCGGCGCGTGAGGCGCAAGACGTTGCGGGAAAGCGTTGAGGCGCTGAGGCCCAGACGCCCCCTGTCTGATCCAAAACGGAGCACCCGCCATGGCGACAACACCCCACGGGCTCCGCGTATTGTGGTTGCTGCCGGAGGCGACGGCCCAAGCCCGCTTGCAAAGCGTCATCGACGCCGCGGCGCGCGACGCCGGCCCCGCCGCCTTTATCGCCCATATGACGCTGGCCAGCGGCCGTTTGCCCCCCGGCGACGCACACGGCGCCCGCTTGAACGCCGCCATCGCCGCCCTCGCTGCGGCCCAGGCGCCGCTCGTCCTGAGCGCCCGCCGGTTGCGCCGTCAGCCGCTGGGGCTCAAGGCGCAATACCTATCATTCGACGACACGCCGGCGCTCCGCGCGCTGATGGACGCCGGCGCCGCGGCGCTCGGACAGCGACCGCGACGCCGCGATCCGCATGTGAGCCTTTCTTATGGCCCCCTGCCGCGAGCAAGGGCCGCCGCGATAACCCATTTCGCCAACGAAATGGGTGGCGCGGCGATCCGTTTTGACCGGCTCTGCTGGGCGGTGATGGACGATCCGGTGACCGCCGCCGGGGTGGCCGCGGCGAAACTCAGCGACCCGGTCGCGCTCGCCGGCGACACGGCCCCACCACCGCCATAAGCGGCGTTAGACGCGCTCCAGCCGGTCGAGATCCACGCCCGCCGGCAACGCTGGGGACAAGCGTCCGCCAACGCGGATCGGCTCGCACCGCACCGCCAGCCCGGTGGCGTCGTCCGTTTCGACATAAACGCCGCACACCGTCGCCTCGCCCTCGGCGGGGGTCATGCGCTCGCCGCGCAGGCGCGTGGCGAAGCGGGCGACGGACACCTCCTTCTTCATGCCGATGACGCTGTCATAATCGCCGCACATGCCCGCATCGGTGAGGTAGGCCGTCCCGCCGGGCAAACGCTGAGCATCCGCGGTCGGGATGTGCGTGTGCGTGCCCACCACCAGGGAGACGCGGCCATCGCAGAAATGGCCCATGGCGCATTTCTCCGAGGTGCTTTCGGCATGCATGTCGACGATGATGGCGTCCACATCCGCGCCCAGCTGCATGGGCGCCAATTCGCGCGCCACAGCGGCGAAGGGATCATCCAACGAGTCCATGAACAGCCGGCCCAGCACATTCATGATCAGCACGCGCCGCCCGCCCACATCATAGACATAGGACCCGCGGCCGGGCGCATTCGCCTCCGGCGGATGGTTCACAGGCCGCAAAATCCGCGGCTCGCGATCAAAAAAGGTCAGCGCGTCCGACTGGTCCCAGGCGTGATTGCCCAGCGTCAGCACATCAGCGCCCGCGTCGAACAGCTCGTGTGCCGTGGTTTCGCTGAGGCCGAAGCCGCCAGCGGCGTTCTCGGCGTTGACGACCGCCAAATCCAGCTGCAGCGCCGCGCGCAGCTCCGGCAGCCAGCGTTGCACGCCGCGCCGGCCGGTGCGGCCCATAACGTCTCCCAAAAATGCGATGCGCATAATGTATCCTTTGATCCTTCCCCGATCGACTTAATCGGTTCACCGGCGTGCGCCAATGCGTGTGGCGATCATCGCGCCATGCTGTCACGCCGTGACGGCTGGCGTGACCGCCTCATAGGCCGCGCTTTCGGTGAGGATCCAGTCCAAGGGCTCATCATGGGGCTCCTGCGGCAAGTCCCACACCCGTTGGCACTCAAAGCCGAGGCCCACCGCCGTCACCGCCCCCGCCGCGCGCAAGGGCGTCAAGCTGCGGTCATAATGCCCCTGGCCCCAGCCTAAGCGCCCGCCCTCCTGGCTCCAGCCCAAAAGCGGGATAAGCAGCAGGTCCGGCGTCAGCGTCTCTGCCTCTTCGGTCGGCTGGGGAATTTGGAACGGGCCGGGCTTGAGCGTCTGGCCGAAATCCCATGCGCGGAAGCTGAGCGCCTTGGTCTGCAGATGAATCACCGGCAGCGCCAAGCGCGCACCCGCCTGGCGAAAACGGTACAGCGCCGCGCCCGGCTCGATCTCATCGCCAATGGGGACATAACCCGCCACGATGGCCGGTTTAAGCTCAAGCAACGCGTTGGGCACGCGCGCCGCGAGAGCCTCGCCGGCCTTGGGCAGCTGCGCAGCCGCGCGCGCCCGGCGGCGTTTCAGCTCAGCGCGTAGGGCGGATTTATCCATCACGCCCTCGCGGATGATTGTTGAGAAAAGAGAAGTGGCGGCCCCGCGAAACGCCGTGGGGTGTGACATCCCCGTCGACCTAGCATTGCTAGGTGGGCGCCGCGTGCTGTGGACCACGATCCGCAGCAGAGGCAGCTCCCGAGGGAGTCGGTACGGTCGCCGGGATGAAGGTCCCTCACAAACGCCGCAGCAGCCGCCGCTGTTGGAAATAGGGCGCCGCAGGCCCTGCCGCAAGGCGATGGCGGTGGGCGGGTTACGGTTTTCCAAAAGGGTTTGCGGTGGAACCTGCGGCGATGGCGCTCACCGTATGGAGCGCCTCGCGCGCTGCGGCGATGTCGGCGTTGAGGGCGTCCGCGTCGCCATCGACCCCCGCGCCGGCGGCGGCGATCGCCTGCAAACGCATGGTCAGCCCATGCAGAGCCTGGTCCAAATCCGCGCAGGCGTGCTGAAAGGCGGCGGTCTGTAATGCCGCGGGCTGCAGCGGCGGCGCCTCAGCCATGATCGCGGCCCGCCTGATGCCGGTGTTGTGTGCGGATTTGCGCAAAAACGGGGATCAGCGTTTGCTTCCAAGCGCCCCACTCGGGATCCTCCGCATCGCCGCCATCGGCCGCGAAGAACACCCCGGCATATTCCTCCACATAGCGGCCGAGCAGACCGCACAGCAAGTTGCGGTCGAGCTTACGCTGGTTCCACAAAACACTCATCTTTTCAAAGAAGTAAGCCAAAGCCAACAAAGCGTCGCGCCGGGTGTCGTCCTCGACATCAATGCACAAGGGCAAGGTGCGCACAAAGCCATCCGCATCCGGACGGCTGAGCCGTTCATGGGCCCGCCGCCGATAGGCGATGAATTGGGGCGAATGGAACTCTTCAAACAACCGCAAGGTCAAGGCGACATTCGCCGCCCGCTCATTGGCGGTGCGCCGCACCCACAGCGCCAGCATCGCGCCCAAAAACACCGCAAAGACGGTGACCAGCGCCGAGACGGCGAGCATCACAGGCGACCCGGTGATGGGTGTCATGGCGATGTCCCCCCTCTGGCCTCTCGCCGGCGCTGACCGGGATAGCGCGAGCCTGAACGGTGACGGGCTAACTCAAGCCCGTGGCGAGATTGGGCACCAAACTCGGCGTGAAGCCATAGTGTTTCAGCCAACGCACATCCGGCTCGAAGAAGGGCCGCAGATCGCCCATGCCGTATTTCAGCATCGCCAAGCGATCGATGCCGAGGCCAAAGGCGAAGCCCTGATACTCGTCCGGATCCAGGCCGCAATGGCGCAACACATTGGGATGCACCATGCCGCAGCCCAAGATCTCCATCCATTTCTCCCCGCGACCGATGGCCAGCCCCGCCTCGGTTTTTTCATAGCGCACATCCATCTCCGCCGAGGGTTCGGTGAAGGGAAAGAAGTGCGGCCGAAAGCGCGCCTGGACGTCGTCCACCTCAAAGAAGGCCGCCACAAACTCCATGAGACAGCCCTTGAGATGGCCCATATGCGTCTCGCGATCGATCACGAGGCCTTCGATCTGGTGGAACATGGGCGTGTGCGTGGCGTCCCAATCACAGCGATAAGTCCGGCCCGGCGCAATAATGCGGATGGGCGGCTTTTGGCTCAACATGGTGCGGATCTGCACCGGGCTGGTGTGCGTGCGCAGCACATACGCATCGCCGTTTTCATCCGTCTGCTGCAGGAAAAACGTGTCGTGCATGTCCCGCGCCGGATGGCCGGGCGGGAAGTTGAGCGCGGTGA
>CAZGCB010000045.1:0-20262 GCA_964524065.1 uncultured Caulobacterales bacterium
TTGAGAAGCTGTCGCGGCGCAAGCGCGAGCCGGTTATGACGACGCGGTCATCAGCGTCCGCTTCCGCATCATCGATATCGTCTTCAGAAATCTCTGCGATCACAGGATCGTCAGCATCAGAACTCTCATCGGCCGCTGATTCTTCGGAACCTTCGACGACCGCGGGCTCTTCCGGCTCAGCATCCGGCGCGTCGGATTGAGCGAATGCAGCGGAAGCGAAGAACAACATCGAAAAAGCCGCCGCACCCGACAGCGCTGTCGAAGTCATCATCCCACGTAAAACATTCTGTCGTTCTGTCATTCTGTACCCCTGACTGATATCTTCTTTTCGTTCTGCACCAGCTCGTCGTGATCTGCCGCCACGCCGCCGCCGCACATAACGTTGACATGTCGTTTCTGTGACGGTCAACGCGCCCGGCCTGCGGTGGTAACAAAAATTTAAGGATTGAGCTTTTGGCGCCGCACCCATCGCCCCGTGTGGTCGAGCCAGAGGAGGATCTACGAGTCCAGGGATCTTATCAGACCGCCCGAAAATGAGGCTAACTGTGGATAACGAACCGAAGAAATCGGCTATGACACAGGGGTTTTGTAGATGAAACGATGCTGGATTGGCATGTTAGGGCTATTTTCGGTCCTCGCCCTTTCGCTTTCCGCGCATGCGAAAGCGCCGGATTTACGCGCTTGGGTCCATGACCCGATCATCACCAGCGTGTCGGTATCGCCTGACGGCACCAAGCTTGCGGCGCTGACGCAGCCGCCTGGCGATCCGTTTGGCACTCCACAGGTCACCGTTTGGCGGCTGGATGCCATGGATGAGCCGCCGGTGCGGATCGCTCCCGAAGATTCAAGAATTTGGTCGGCCGCATGGATCAATGACAATACTTTGTTCGTCGTGGGGCGTCGTGTTGTTGACTACACCGGAACGTACATTCTCGATGGCAAGCCGGTACGCAATGGACGCTGGTTTCGTGACAAATGGTACTTGGCTGACATTGAAAGAGAACGATTTATAATTCCGCGTGTTCAGACTGTACAAGATGAAGGCACAGAGATTTTTCAGCCTGGTTTACTTGATGCTCTGCCGCTTGAGCCAAACCATATGTTGATCAATAATGGTGCGGCTGTGTTGCGCTATGACCTCGATAGACTTACGTCGCAGAATGTTTTCCGTATAGCTGACGATACGCTCAACGTTGGTACAGACCCCTTTGGCAATGTTCGACATCGGCAAGAGGTCACCGGCTCAGACAGGAATGCACGAATTCAGGAATTCGCTAGGCCCTTGAATGGATCATGGCGCCTCATTGGCGAATTTCGCGCCGATACACGACGGGGCGTTCAAGTTGCAGGCTTTTCTCGAGATCCTGACATTGTCTACATGTTGGACAATAGAGAGGGTGAGCGCGCAGTTATTCGTGAGTACAGCTTGTCTACGGGTGAATTCAGTGAGCCAATTTTCTCCGATCCAAACTGGGAGGTTGCTGGCGTTGTCCAAAGCGCGCGTCCAGACCGCTTAGGAGAGTTGATCGGCTACACCATCGGAGACGAAGCCGGTTCTTTTGTCTATACCGACCCAGATTACAAAGCGCTGCAGGAGCGTATCAACGCCGCTCTGCCTCCGGGCCGGCAAAACGCCATTGTCGATCACTCGAACGATTTCAGCACCGTCGTGATCAACTCATCCAGCGGTACAGTTCCGCCGGAATGGTATGTACTGCTGGATGGGTCCCGCTTGGTGCTGCTCGGCAAAGAGTACCCGCTCATCTCCGAAGACGACTTGGGGGAGGTGCGGTGGGTCACCTACGAGGCTCGCGATGGGCTGGAGATTCCCGCGATCTTGGCGACGCCGTCTGGCGTGGAGCCGCCCTATCCGACGATTGTGAACCCCCATGGCGGCCCTTGGGCTCGCGATTTCACGCGCTGGGACATCATTCGCGCCGTGTTTGTGGCGTCAGGTTATGCGGTCTTACAGCCGCAGTACCGCGGGTCCGAAGGGTTGGGCTGGTCTCTCTGGCGTGCGGGCGATGAAGAGTGGGGCCAGAAAATGCAAGACGACAAGGACGATGGCGCGGCGTGGATGGTGGAGCAGGGGCTTGCTGACCCGGATCGCATCGCCATGTGGGGCTACTCTTATGGCGGCTATGCGGCCATGGCGGCCGTTGTCCGTCCCAATCCGCCCTACCAATGCGCCATCGCCGGTGCGGGCCTTTCCGAGCTGCGCTCGTTCCGGAAATTCGTCGGGCGCAGTGAGTTTGGTGAAGGCTTCCAGCAATGGACGATCAAAGGTTTGGAGCCGATTCGCGAGGTTGAAAATGCGTCTATCCCGATCTTTATCTTTCATGGTGACCGGGATCAGCGGGTGCCGTTTGATCAGGGCGAAAAATACTATCGCGCGTTGGAGCGCGCGGACAAAGATGTCGAGTGGCTGGCCATACCGGACTTGTGGCACAGCTTCCCTTGGCTTCCGCAACACAAGCTCGCCATCTTTGAGAGTTCGCTGAATTACCTTCAGAATGATTGTGGCCCCGGTGGGTTGTAATTCGAAGGATCTTCAGTGAGAGCGTAACTAACACGCGGGCTTGTATGAGCCCTATCGAGCTGGGGAGCTGCGCAATCAGGGCGCAGCTCCTTTTTTTTTTGGGCTCAGGGCCAGCGAGCCAGGTCAGAAGTCCAAGTGCTGCGACGATGATGCGAACCAAGCGGGCTTGTCCCCGTGCGTTGCGCGCGGCGGCTTTATGCGCCCCGTGAGGATCCCCGCCGAGGTGGCCTGCTGGGCCTCCTTCTCACGCATATGAAGCGTGTAAGTGACTTTGAGCCCCTCGATTCCGGTGGCTCAGGGCGGCGCATTCCAATGAAGCGCGCCAGAAGTGAGCGCATTCCCGGCAGATCGTGATCCGTCAACGACAGCGCTGGTAGACATGTGCGTTACTTCTCCAGCTGTATGCCGGCCTCGATCTGAGCTCCGCGTCACAAGGCGACCTCCGCAGTGCTTGGTGTGGGTCAGTGAGTTTGCGCAACCTCTGCCGAGAAGAGAGCTTGGCGCGAGGACGTGATGCGGCTGAGGTATCCGCATGAGCACCGCCGCTACATGGCTCCTTAGGCGTCGAAGCATGGACGCCAGGCCGGAGCATCCACGGCCCCGGTGCGTGGTCCGGATGTAACGGCGCTGGCCCAAGGTGGTTCTTAAAAAAAGAGGCGGCACAGAGGCCGCCTCAAGTCAAACAATGTTCTGTTGAGTTCGGTCTAGAACTCGTAACGCAGGCCAATACGAATTTGGTAGACGGAGTTTTCCAGGTCTCTCTGGAACGGATCGCCACCAAAGCCCGTGCCGTACACATACACACAGTCCGTCGCCACCTTACACGTGGCGCCGGCCGCCGAAGGATTGATGAACAAGGACCGCTCGTCACCCGTCATGGGATCCACGACACTCGTTTCGCCCGCTTCAATGAGCGCCGCGTCACCGGCCAACGCCAGTTGCGGGCGGATCGGCGACAGGCTGTCAAAGCGCGGATCATCGTACTGCGTGCCCCAATCGTCATTCAACAGATTGGCCACATTGAAGATGTCGACGGTCAGCTTCAGCTGGTTGTCACCGACATACCTTTGCAGACCTGGGATCCCAGGCAGCTCCTGGCTGAAGCCCAAATCGAACCGCTGAGTCCACGGCCCACGCAGGCTGTTCTTCTCGGAGATGCCGCCGGCGTCGCCCAACAGGTCCAACCGATCCAGCTCAGCGAACACGGCTTGCTCTGCACCGGGCGCGAAGACGACGCGGGGATCGTTAAAGCCGTCGCCGTCCGCATTCAGCACGGGAATGTAGAGTTGGTCGACACCGCTGAAGGGCGAGCCGCCAGCCGCACGACCGAAGATCCGGTTCGGGCTAGACTGCACATAACCGGCATTCGAAACGGGTCCGGATTCAAAGATCGCTTTCAACACAACTTGGGTTTCCAGGTTGGTGAAGAACTCGCGCTCATATTTGGTTTGGAACACGAAACGATCTTCGACTTCGAACACCGAGGTGCCTTCCGGTCCGCCCGAGTTCCGGTCGGTGGTCACCAAGGAGCGGTAGTTCGAGATGTGCCGTGAAGACGAGCCCGGCAGGAGACGCTCAGAGTCGGTGTAGGTGTATGAGCCATAAACCGACCAGCCATTGTCGAACTCTTTGCTGGCCGCGAAAGAGATCGACAGGCTTTCGCCCTCGCTGGAGTTGGTCAGCTGGATCGCGTCACCGGTGGTACGCGCATCCGGGTAGATCGGACGCCCATCAGGCGCGACACCGGTGTTCGCCGCCACCTGCGCCGCCAACTCTTCGTCAACGATTTGATCAGCCAGTTGCGCACGATTGCGGAAGAAATACGTCTCATTGACCTGGGAGTAAGCGATTTGCGCGCCCAGCAACCAGTCGTCCCCAAGCGGACCGAGGTCGAACAAGCGGTCAACGCCCAGGCTGGCTTTCCACAGCGACGGGATTTCGAAATCCGGATCGATATGGTCGTAGTTGAACGGGCCTGTATCGGCTTCAACCAGTTCCTGCAGGTCTGCAGGCGCATTACGGAAGTCGCTGTAGTTCTCCACATCGCCGAACGCCAGTGTCGGCAGCGGTGAGAAGGCGTTGGAGAACCACACAGCCGGATCACCACCAGAGAACAGGCCGAACCCGCCTTGCACGGTCACATCCAGAGGCGCTTTCCAGTTAAAGCCGAAGCGCGGCTGGATGATGTCCAGACCTTCGAGGCTGTCGAGGGCTGAGTTCGCGCCATAGCTTTCAGCAAAGCCATTTTGCTCCGGGACATCGTCGCTGCCGATGTAGCGCTCGTAAAGGATGCCGAAATTGACGGTCAAATCGGCATTGATTTGCCACTCATCCTGGATGAAGAGGTCGAGCTTGTCATAGCCCCAGTCTGCAACCCGATCGCCACACTGATTGGTCGGCGTATTCTGGTATGAGACTTCAGCATCGCCCGCTGCGAGCGCGTCAAGGCTGGCGAAAGTGTACTCGCCACGGCAGAACTGGCCGAACAAGTTTTCCAGCTCATAGGACAGGAACTCGCCGCCGAAGGTGAACAAATGGTCGCCATAGAAGTCAGGCACCACAAGGTTCGCGGACGCGAACAACTGCAGCTGCTCATCATTGAACGCGTTGGCCTGACGGAATGGGTCCGGTCCCGCTTCGACGTCATCGCCGAGACCCGTGTTCTCAATGACATAGGTCGGGTTTTGCGTGCCGGTGGCGGAGGTATCGCCGCGGGCGTTCTGGCCCACTTCGTTGGTTTGGTAGACCGCGCGCAGCGTGGTCGACAGCGTCGGCGTCCAATCGGACACCAATTGCGCGTAGAACACCTCAATGTCGGTGGTTTTGTCGTAGAACGCCGTCGGGAACTTGAACGTCAAGCCGTTGGTGTTCTGCAAGCGGCTTTCTTCAATGGCCGTATACCAGAACGACGCGCGCTGCGTGTCGGTGATCTGCGCATCAAGCTTCAAGAACAGCCGTTCAGACGTTTGTTCGTCTATGACGGTGCGTTGCTTTACACCGGGATCAAAGCCGTCATAGCGCAGATTGCCTTCATCGTCCGTCGCCGTCAGGAAGACGTCGCGGATGTCGTTGAAGATCGCGAGATCGGCATCGGTCAGATCGCCCTCGACGACCGGCTGGGACGATTCAAATTCTTCGTAGTTCACCAAGAAGAACAAGCGGTCCTTGATGATCGGGCCTGAGA
The DNA here is from genome assembly GCA_964524065.1 of uncultured Caulobacterales bacterium. GTDB lineage: Bacteria > Pseudomonadota > Alphaproteobacteria > Caulobacterales > Maricaulaceae > CAZADA01. The sequence continues at coordinate 5,724 of CAZGCB010000045.1, forward strand.
CCGTAAAGCCAAACTCTTCTTCTTCGAACGTTCCAAAGTCTTCCTTGGACCCGAACGGGTACTCTCCGGTCAGGCCGTCATCGCCGAAACGATAAAAGACGACGCCGTCGAACTCGTTGCCGCCGGACTTGGTCACTGTATTGACCACACCGCCCTGCGCGCCTTTGGTCAGCACGGAGTATTCCGAGAAGGTCGCGGCGACGGCTTCCAGCACGTCGATGGAGATCGGCTGACGCAGCGTCGGGTAGAACGCTTCTTCCAGCTTGAATTTGTCCGCGATCACGGCGCCGTCGACAAAGAAGCCGTTCAAGCGCGGCTCAATGCCGCCAAACGAAATCGTTCCCAACTCATCGCGGCTTGCGATGGACACCAGCGGATCCAGCTCCAGCACGTCTGTCAGGTCGCGATTGAGGATCGGCGTATCGTCAATGTCTTCGGCTGTGAACACCGTCCCGACACCGTTGGCGATGTCGATGATGCTGTCCTGCGCACGGGCGGTGACCACAATCACTTCGGTGGCCCCAAGCGGTTGCAGCGTGACGTCCAAAGGCACGTTCGTGCCGATGGACAGAACGGGGCGCTCCACTTGGAGGGGCTCAAAGCCGTCCGCCGTCACTGTAATCTGGTAGGGACCGCCAACGCGCAAATTGGTTTGAAAGAAGTTGCCGCTTACGGTGGTCGTCGCTTGTGCCGCGGCGTTGTTGCGCGTGTCGATGATCGTGATTTGAGCGCCGGCGACGGCTGCGCCGCTTTCGTCGCTAACCGAGCCGCGCAGATTGGCCGCAGTTTGCTGCGCTTGGGCTTCATAGGCGAGCGGCGCGACCAACGCCGCGGCGGCGACGCCGCCTAAAAGGTAACGGAATGACATGGAACTCCCCCGTCCGAGATCGCGGCTCGAAACGGCCGCGGCAATTCCACTTCGGCTATGGGGCGGTGGTTACGTCGCTGCGACAGATTTGCGAACCTTCGATGACGAGTGGACGCCGCACGCCACACTGTGATGCAAAAGGCACACAAGTGTCCCCGCGTGTCATGCGCCCCAGAGGTCTGGCCCGCGGCGCGTGTCGCGGCATGAACTAAGGTCTCTTGTCGGCTGAGACCCGTGGTGCATCCCTCGCACAGGCCTCTTGAGGGCCGAGGCCCAAGGCCGGAGGCGGTCGCGCAACAATGTTGGTGCGATTGATCGCGGCGGCGCTGGCGGTCTTCGACCTTGGAGAGGTGAACGCCGCTTGCCTCGGCCCGTGATATTGCGCAACGTCAGCGCTGCCCCTTAAGCAATGTGGGAAGGAGCCGCAGATGGCGCGTTTGAAGGTGAACGGGACCATCCACACGGTCGACGTGGATGACAATACGCCGTTATTGTGGGCTCTGCGCGAGCAACTTGGGCTCACCGGAACCAAGTATGGCTGCGGCGTCGCCCAATGCGGATCCTGTACGGTGCATATTGACGGCATGGCGGTGCGCGCCTGCGTCTATCCCGTGGCGGCGGTCACCGAAGATCAAGAGATCACGACCATTGAGGGCTTGTCGGAGCAGGGCGGCCACCCGGTGCAGGAAGCGTGGGCGGAGCTGGACATTCCCCAGTGCGGCTATTGCCAGCCCGGCATGATCATGGCCGTGGCGGCGTTGCTGAACGAAATTCCCAATCCCACCGACGCGGATATTGACGCTCAGATCACCAATATCTGCCGCTGTGGAACGCTGGCGCGCGTGCGCAAGGGCATCCATCTGGCGGCCAGCAAATCCTAGGGGAACGACATGGCTGATACTGTGCGCGTGACGCGACGGTCCTTCGTCATCGGCAGCGGCGCCGCGGGACTGACCATTGGCATCTTGTCCGGCTGTACGCAGGCCCAACCGCCCGTCGAGGACACCGCCGACGCTCCGTCGGTTCCCGAGGTGAACGCCTGGGTGCATGTCGGCGTGGATGATGTGGTGACCATTCGCATCGCCCGTTCAGAAATGGGGCAGGGCACGCTGACGGGCTTGGCGCAATTGGTGGCCGAGGAACTCGATTGCGCCTGGGACAAGGTGGTGACGCAGTACCCGACGCCGGGGCAGAACCTTGCCCGCGAACGCGTGTGGCGGGATTTCTCCACCGGCGGCAGCCAAGGCATCCGGGGCTCGCAAGACTATGTGCGCGAAGGCGGCGCGGCCGCCAAGGCCATGCTGATCGAAGCGGCGGCGCTGGAATGGGACGTGCCCGTGTCCGAATGCTCCGCCAAGGACAGCGTCATCACCCACGGTCCCAGCGGACGCACGATCACCTATGGCGCGGTCGCCAACCAAGCGGCGCAATTGCCGCCGCCCTTGGAGGTGACGCTCAAAGATCCCTCCGCATGGACGTTGATCGGCCAACCCGTGAAGCGTTTGGACACCGCCGACAAGCTCACCGGCGCTCAGATTTATGGCGCGGACTTGCAGCTGGAAGGCATGCTGAACGCCTCTGTGAAGGCGGCGCCCATGCGCGGCGGCGCCCTGGCTAGTTTTGACGCCGACGCCATCGCGGACATGCCCGGTGTGCGCCATGTGCTGAAGGTTGATGACACCGCCGTCGCCGTGGTCGCCGACACCTGGTGGCAGGCCAACACGGCGTTGGAGGCCCTGCCGATTGAATGGACGCCCGGTCCGGGTTCGGATCACTCCAGCGCCGCCTTCGAGGCCGAGCTTGAGGACGGCCTTACCGCCGAACAGGGCTTTATCGGCAACGCCTATGGCGATGTGCCGGCCGCGTTTGGCGCGGCTGCGCAGACCGTCGCGGCGGTCTATAACATGCCGCACCAAAACCATGCCTGCATGGAGCCGATGAACGCCACGGCTTTGTGGACCGCGGAGCGCTGCGAGGTGTGGTGCCCGACGCAAAATGGCGAGTCCGCGCTGGCGGCCGCGGCGTCAGCGGCCGGCCTGCCCATTGAACAGTGCGAGGTGTACAAGCTGCATTTGGGCGGCGGTTTCGGCCGGCGCGGCATGAATGATTACGTCACCCAGGTCGTCTCCATCGCCAAGCAGATCCCCGGCACGCCGGTGAAGCTGTTGTGGACGCGTGAAGAGTCCATGCGCCAGGGCTTCTTCCATCCCATCACGAAGGCCAAGGTGGAGGGCGCGCTGGACGCCGAAGGTAATCTCCTAGGGCTGCGCATGCGCATTTCCGGACAGTCCATCCTCGCCGCTCTCATGCCGCAAGCGCTCATGAACGGCGCGGATTTCGCCACCTTTCAGGGTTTGCTGCCGTCGGGCGTGGATCCGCGGGTGGAAGATCAAATCCTCACCTACACCTTCCCCAGCCTGCTGATCGACCACGCCATGCGCAACCCGCCAGTGCGGCCGGGCTTCTGGCGGGGCGTCAACGCCAACCAAAACGCGATCTATCTCGAATGCTTCATGGACGACTTGGCCATCGCCGCGGGCCGGGATCCGCTGGAGTTTCGTCTGGCCTATCTGAAAGACAGCCCGAAAACCGCGGCGGTTTTGCGCGCGGCCGCCGAAAGGTCCGGCTGGGGCAGCGGTGATGGAAAGGCCCGTGGGCTGTGCGCGTTTTACTCTTTCGGTGCGTACACGGCGGCCTGCGCGGAAGTCACCGTATCCGAAGAGGGACGGCTGAAGATCGATCGCATCGTGGCGGCCACCGATCCCGGCTACGCCGTTAATCCGCAGCAAATCGAAGCCCAAGTGGAGGGCTCCTTCGTCTATGGCCTGTCGGCCATGCTGTACGGCGCCATCACGTTCGAAGACGGCCGGGTGCAGCAGGAGAACTTCGACACCTTCAACTCCATGCGCATGGCCGACATGCCGGAGGTGGAGACCATTGTCATGCCCTCCGGCGGCTTTTGGGGCGGCGTGGGCGAGCCCACCATCGCGGTGGCGGCGCCGGCGGTGCTCAACGCCATTTACGCCGCCACCGGCAAACGGGTGCGTCAGCTGCCCATCGCCGATCAGAATCTGAGGGACGTGTGAAGCCGGCTGGGATGCGGCGTTGGCCTGCGTCTTTGATCGCAAGCCTCTTCGCCGCATCCTGCGGACAAAGCGAGCCGGTGACGGGGGCGACGTCCGTAGTCCCATCGGTTGTCGCTAGTGCTGAAGCCGCCCTGTCTGAGGCGGCGACATTGGCCGCCTCCTGCAGCGGGTGTCATCACCGCGCGGGCCAAGCCTTGGTGAGCTTGGAGGGACGGGACGCGGCGGCCATCACGGCTTTGTTGCTGGCCTATAAGCATGAGGATGGGATGACGGTGATGCACCGCATCGCGCGCGGCTATGGCGATGCAGATCTTGCGGCCATCGCCGCCGTGCTCGCGGGTGACGCCGCGGACACCGCGCCATGACGGGCGAACCGCGCCGGCGCACTGTCCTTGCGGGACTTGGCGCGGCGGCCTTCGCGCCGCACGCCTTCGCCAGCGTCAAAGCGCGCTTGGTGGTGGTGGGCGGCGGCTTTGGCGGCGCCACAGCGGCCCGCACCGCCAAACGGCTGATGCCGCAAGCAGACGTCACGCTGATCGATCCGGCCGATGGCTATGTGGCGTGTCCCTTCAGCAATTTGGTGATCTCCGGCGATCGCCCGCTCCGCGCGCAGCGTTTCGCCCATGCCAGCCTGGCGCAGGCCGGCGTGTCCCATCGGCAAGTGCGCGCGACGGATGTGGATGCGAGCGCCAAGAGTGTGACGCTCGAAACCGGCGATCGGCTGCCTTATGACCGCTTGATCCTATCGCCCGGCGTCGATCTGCGGTGGGATGGGCTGGAGGGATACACGCCCGCCGCGGCGGGGCGCATGCCCCATGCTTGGAAGGCTGGCGCCCAGACCGCGCTGCTGCGGCGTCAGCTGGAGACCATGGAGGATGGCGGGGTCGTGGTGATGTCCGCGCCCGCCGCGCCCTATCGCTGTCCGCCGGGGCCTTATGAGCGGGCGAGCCTCATCGCGCATTACCTCAAGACGCACAAACCGCGCTCCAAGCTGATCGTCCTCGACGCTAAGGAAGAGTTCTCCAAGGGCGCTTTGTTCCGCGAAGCCTGGGCGCAGCATTACCCCGATCATGTGGAGTGGCGCCGCGCCAGCGCGGATGGCCGCGTGCGCCGGGTGGACGCCGACGTCATGACGCTGGAGACCGATTTCGACCGGCTGCACGCCAGCGTGGCCAATGTGATTCCACCGCAGCGAGCCGCCGCGATCGCGGGGCGCGCCGGCGTCGCCGATCAGACGGGCTGGTGTCCCATCGATGCGGTGAGCTTTGAATCGACGCTGCAGCCGCACATCCATGTCATTGGCGATGCAGCCATCGCTGCGCCCATGCCGAAGTCAGCCTTCGCCGCCAATCTCCAGGGCAAGCTGTGCGCCATCCAGATCGCCAGGCTTCTGCAGGATTTGCCGCCGCAGCCGACGCGTTTGGTCAACACATGTTATTCCTACACCACGCCAGAGACAGCGATCTCCATTGTCGGCGCCTATGCCAATGAAGGCGGGCGTTTCCAATCCATCCCCGGCGCCGGCGGCGTCAGTCCTTTGGGCGCGGAGGATAGCCTGCGCCGGGCGGAGGCGGCCCAGGCGCAAGACTGGTTCGCCGCCGTGACGCGCGAGGCCTTCGGATGATTGGGGTCAAGCGCTGGCGGCCGGGGCTTTGGCGGCGGGAGCGGCGGTGGGGCAGCCTGACCGGCATGCTCGCGTCTGTGCTCGGCGCCGTGGCCTGTGAGCCATCGCCTCCGCCTCTGATCGGCCCAGCCCTGATTGAGGACGACGCGCTCGCTCCCCTCACAACGACGCCCGGAAACGCCGAGCGCGGCGCCCGCATTTTTGCGGAGCGCGGGCGGGGACATTGTGTGCTGTGCCACCAGCTGGCGACCGTGGAGTCGCCCTTTCAGGGCGATGTCGGCCCGGCGCTGACCGGCCTTGCCGATCGCTTGTCGCCGGCCCAAATCCGGTTGCGGGTGGCGGCGCCGTCCGCCGTCTGGCCGGACACCATCATGCCAGCCTATTATCGGGTGACGGACCTGCATCAGGTCGCCCCCGACTTTGCGGGCCGGCCCATACTCAGCGCCCAGGAGATTGAGGATGTCGTGGCGTTCTTATCCCAACAGCATGCCCATCAGGGCGGTGGGGCCCCTTAGCCGCGAAGCCGTCAGGCTATCGCGCCGGACGCTGTTGAAAAACGGGGCGGTCGTCGCCGCCTCCGCAGCGGCGTTCACGTCGCTGCCCGCACAGGCGGCGCCTGAGGATCTCATCGCCGCCCAGCGCGCGCTGTTCGGCGATCGCCCCATCCGCGAAGGCCGCGTCAGCGTCTCCCTGCCGCCGATTTCCGAGAACGGGTTTTCCGTCCCCTTGGAGATCGCTGTGGACAGCCCCATGACGGAGGCGGACCATGTGGTGCAAGTCGCCGTGTTCTCCCCACGCAACCCGCTGGCGGACATTGTGCGCTTTCAGCTCGGCCCGCGCGCCGGGCGCGCGCACGTCGCCACGCGCGTGCGCCTCGCGGGAACGCAAGCGCTGACGGCGGTGGCGGAGATGAAGGATGGCGGTTTGTGGTCGGGATCGGCGGAGACGGTGGTGACCCTGGCCGCCTGCGTCGTGTTGTGAGGACGAGCCCATGAACGGCATCCGCATTTCTGCACCCGACACCGCTGCGGCGGGGGACATCATCGACATCCGCGTGCTGATCCAGCACCCCATGGAGAGCGGTTTTCGCCGCGGCAGCCGGGGCGAGCCGATCGCGCGCGACATCATCACGCGGTTTGAGTGCTTCTATGCGGGGGAGACGGTTTTCGCCGCCGATTTCTTCCCCGCTATCGCCGCCAACCCCTTTCTCAGCTTCCACACCCGCGCGCTTGAAAGCGGCCCCTTGCTGTTTCGCTGGACGGACCAAAACGGCGTGGTCTGGGAAGACACCAAACACATCACCGTGACATGAAGTGGATTGCGGCGCTTTTGCTCGGCGTTTTCGGCGTGCAAGCGTGCACCGAACAGCCATCGGCCCCCGTTGCGACACCGGCGCCGCTAGAGCCGCTGCAATCTGGATCAGCGTTCCTCACGCCTGAGACTCGGGCGCTGCAGAACGACGCCTTCGCCAATCCGGGACTGCTCTGGGTGGATCAGGGCCAGGCCTTGTTCCATCGCGCACAGGGGGAGCGGGCCAGCTGCGCAGCCTGTCATGGCGACGGAGGCGCTGCGCTGATCGGCGCGGCGGCCAGCTTCCCCCAATGGGACGCCCAAGCCGCAAAGCCAATGAATCTGGAGCAGCGCATCAATGCGTGCCGCGAGCGCCATCAAGGCCTGGCGCCTCTGGCCTATGAAAGCGACGATTTGCTGGCCCTCACCGCCTATGTGGCGCGCTTGTCCCATGGCGCGCCGCTGGCGGTGGAGCTGACGCCGGATTTGCAGCCCGCCTATGACGAGGGCCGCCGTTATTTCACCACCCGGCGGGGGCAGTTCAACATTTCCTGCACGCAGTGCCATGACGATCACTGGGGCCGGCGGCTGCGCGGCGACACCATCAGCCAGGGCCATGGTAATGGCTTTCCCGCGTATCGTTTGGAGTGGGAGAACCTGGGCTCCCTGCATCGGCGGTTTCACGATTGCGATGCCGGCGTGCGGGCTGCGCCGCAGCCGCTGGGCTCGGACGCCTATGTGGCGCTGGAGCTGTTTCTGGCGGTTCGGGCGTCGGGCCTGCCCATGGAGACGCCGGCTGTGCGGCGCTGAGGCGGGGCCTGCGCTACGCACGCGCGCCGGCTAAAACCCAAGCGTCTCGAAGGGAAGGTACTCCACGGCGCTTCCCGCGTTCAGCGGTGTGTGCGCCGGCTGTCGCACAAGAATATCCGCGTTGGCGAACGGACGCAGCAGCGAGCTGTCATCGCGCAAATCCACCACGACCCGCCCCGCCTGCAGCGCGCCGCGATGCCAGGTTTCGCGTCCGCCCGGTGATGACAGCGCTCCGGTCAGCCGGGCGGTCCGGGTTTGGATGGCGTCGGCGGCCTCCAATCCTTGCAAACGCGCGACCAGCGGCGCCAGCAACAGGCGCGCGGTGACGAGAGCGGAGGCCGGATTGCCGGGCAGGCCGACCACCAGCGCTCCCTCGGCGCGGGCATGCCAAAACGGCTTGCCCGGTCGCACGGCGACGCCGGCGAAGGCCATGGCGGCGCCGGCCGCGTCAAAGCTGCGCCGGACCACGTCATGCGCGCCGACGGAGGCGCCGCCAATGGTGACGATGAGATCGGCCTCGGCGATCAGGCGGCGGGCCTCGCGCGTCACGGCATCGGCGTCGTCCGGGACATGCGCGTGCTGCACCGTCCCCGCGCCCCAGCCGCTTAACAGAGCCGCAACGCCGTGGGACGCGGCGTCAATGATGCGCGTATCATCGGGGGCGCCGCCGGGTGCGACCAGTTCATCGCCCGTGGACACCAAGGCGATGTGGGGACGCCGATGCACGTGCAAGGCGGCGCGGTTGGCGGCGGCGGCGAGTGCGATCTGCCCCGGCCCGAGCCGCACGCCCGGCTGCAGCAGCACATCATCCTTGCGGAAATCGAGCCCCGCCGGGCGCACATAGCGCGCGTCCCCCGGGCTTTGCGTCAGAGTTGCGATATCGCCCGCGACCGTAACGATTTCCTGCACCAGGATGCGGTCCGCGCCCTCCGGCACAACAGCGCCAGTGAAAATGCGCACGGCTTCGCCCGGCCCCACAGCGCCCGTAAAGGGCTGGCCGGCCGGCGCCGCGCCAATCACGGTGAAACGCCCAGCCTCAAGATCCGCTTCGCGGATCGCATAGCCGTCCATGGCCGAGAGGGGCTGCGGCGGCTGATCGCGGTAGGCCGTGACCCTTGTCGCGAGAACGGCCCCGGCGGCGTCTTGCAGCGGAACCGTGACGGCGCCCAAGGGGGCCACGCCGCTCAACACACGCGCGCGCGCCTCCTCCAGACTGATCAGGCTCACGGGCGGGCCCAATCGCCGGCCTTCCCGCCTGTCTTGCTTTTCAAGTGAATGCTGGTGATTTCAATGTCCCTCTGCGCGGCTTTGAGCATGTCATAAATCGTCAAGCACGCGACGGAGACGGCAGTCAGCGCCTCCATCTCAACGCCGGTGCGTCCCGTGGTGCGCGCCGTCGCGATCACCCGCAGGCCCGGCAAAGCCGCATCGGGCGTGATCTTCACCGTCACCTTGTCCAGGGGCAAGGGGTGGCACAAGGGAATGAGGTCCGCCGTGCGCTTGGAGCCCATGATCCCGGCGAGGGTGGCGACGCCCGCCACATCGCCTTTTTTCGTCTCGCCGGACGCCAAAGCCAACGTCTCGCGCGTCATGCGCACCGCGCCTTCGGCCACCGCTTCGCGAACGGATTCGGGTTTGGCGGAGACATCGACCATGGCCGGCTGGCCGCCTTGAAAATGGGTGAGATCGCTCATTGTTCGGTCAAGCGCGGGAGGATGTCGACGAGATTGCAGGGACGATGACGGCTGTCCAGCTGCGCGGCAATCACCTTGTCCCAGCCATCCTTGCAAGCCCCTGTGGAGCCCGGCAAACAGAAAACGAATGTGGCGTGCTCGCCGCTGCTGGCGGGCACGATGCCGGCGCAGGCGCGGCTTTGCAGCGTCGAGAGCCCGACGCTGTCAAAACTCACCTGGTGAAAGATCACCGAGAACCCATCGATTTCCTTTGAAAAGAGGGGGCGCACGGCTTCGACCGTGACGTCACGGCCGGTGAGACCGGTCCCGCCCGTGGTGATGACCACATCCACATCGCGATCCTCCGCCCAGGATCGAACTTGCGTGCGGATCGCCTCCAGATCGTCAGGCAGGATCGCCTTGGCCGCCATCTGATGGCCCGCGCTGAGAATGCGCTGCGTCAGCGTCGCGCCGGAGGTGTCGGTATCCTCCGTGCGCGTATCCGACACCGTCAGCACGGCGATCCGCAAGGGAATGAATGCGAGGGACTCGTTGATGCCGTGCGCCACTATGCGATCTCCCAGCGTTGTCGATCGGCGAGGTCCTGCGCCGTCGGTTCGATCCAATGGGAGCCGTCGGCGCGCTCCTCCTTTTTCCAAAAGGGCGCGGCGCTTTTCAAATAATCCATCACGTAGTCCGCGCCCTCAAAGGCGGCCCGCCGATGCAACGCGGCGACGGCGACGAGCACAATGGGCTCGCCCGGCGTCATCGTGCCCACACGGTGCCAGACGCCCGCGGCGGTGAGGTCAAAGCGTTCACGCGCGATACGGATGAAGGCCGCGATTTGTTTTTCCGTATAGCGCGGATAATGGCTGAGCGTCAGCGCGCGGACCCCTCCATCGGCGCGCACAATTCCGGTAAAGCTCACAAGCGCGCCCACATCGCTCAGTCCGCCTCGAAACGTCCGGAGCAGCGGCTCGGGCGCCAAGGCCTGATCGAGGATCGCGACGGTCTGCACCGACGTTTGCGACATAATCATCGCCCTCAACCCCCGCTGAGCGGCGGTAGATACGCCAACTCGCGCGCGCCCGTGATAGGCGCTTCGCCCCTGACGATCTGATCATCGAGCACCGTGACCACAGGGGTGTCGCTGAACATCTCCGCAAGCGCCGGATCTTCACACAACCGCGCGGTCACATCGGCCACTGTCGCCAAGTCGCTCGTGTCAATGGAGCGCGACGGCCCGGCACGCTCACCCAACTTCCCGAAGAACAGAACCTGCATGGCTCAGCCGCCCGTTTCGCTCATGGGGCGGGACACGGCGGCGCGTCCTTCAGAGAAGGCCTCCTCAAAATCATGACGCAGCGGTTTGATCCGCAGCGCCGCGTCAATCGTGCGGTCCAGATCGCCGTCACCACGCATCGGCGCGCGCAGATCCACGCCGTCCTCCTGGCCGAGGCACAACACCAGCCGGCCCACAGACGTGATGCGCACACGGTTGCAGTCGGCGCAAAAATTGTTCGTCAGCGGGGTGATGAGGCCCAGCACGCCGCCCGTCTCCTCCACATGCCAATAGCGGGCGGGACCGCCGGTGCGACGGGCGAGCGGGCTTAAGCGCCATCGCGTGTCCAGATCATCCTTGAGCGCTGTCAGCGGATAAAATTGCAACCGCCGATCAATGCCCGTGTCGGCGGTGGCCATCACCTCAATCACGGTCGCCTCATAGCCGCGCGCATGCGCCCAGGCGATCATGCTGGGAATCTCATCCGCGTTCTGCTCGCGCAAAGCGACGATGTTGATTTTGCAGGCCAGGCCGGCTTCGCGCGCGGCCTCTAGCCCCTCCAACGCCGAGTCGAGACGGCCGCCACGCGTGATGTCCGCATAGATCTGCGGATCAAGGCTGTCCAAGCTGACATTCACGCGCCGCACGCCGCATCGCACCAAATGCTCGGCATGGGCGGCCAATTGGGTGGCGTTGGTGGTCAATGTCAGTTCGCGCAGCCCGCCCGTGCGAACATGGCGGCCCAGCCGCTCAAAAATCTCGCCAATGTCCTTGCGCACAAGCGGTTCGCCGCCGGTGACGCGGATTTTGGTCACGCCCCGTCGGATGAAGGCGGCGGCGAGTTGGTCCAACTCTTCCGGGGTGAGGAGATCGCGCTTGGGTAGGAAAACGGGACGTTCCGTCATGCAATAGGTGCAGCGCAAATCGCACCGATCGGTGACCGACAATCTGAGATACGAGATCAGCCGGCCATGGCCGTCCACTTGCTGAGCCAACATCGTCTCAGAGTCGTAGGGCATCAGACAGGCTCTCCCTGAAGTTCAAAAAACCTTACAAACAGCCTTATGGCGACGGCAAGAACGAGTAACGCCGTCAAACGCCGCAGCCAAATTTCCGGCAGCATCGACACGCCGAGGCGTGATCCGATCTGCCCCCCGACGAGCACCGCCACAACCAAGGGCCAATGGCTTCGCGCCGCTTGGGCGACGCCGGCGTCGATTGTGCTCATTTGCCCCAGCAATCCCGCGGCCGAGTTCACCACTATAAACACAGATGCAGTCCCGGCGATCGCCTTCGCGCGCGCCCATCGCGACAAATGGAGGATGGGCGACAGAAAAATGCCGCCGCCAATGCCGACAAGGCCGGACAAAAGCCCAAGGCCGCCGCCCAATGCGATCTCAAGGCTGCGAGCGGGCCATCGCAAACGCCGTCGTCCCTCGGTCTTGGCGTCTGCGCGCGATGGGGGACGCATGGCCTCGACGGGCCCCACAAGCATGAGGCAGCCGGCCGTGAACAAAGACAGGGCGAGCAGACCGATGAAGACGGTTTGGGGCACGTGAAGGGCGCCGCCGAGCCACGCCATCGGAATGGATAGCGCGCATAGCGGCGCCGCCCGCCGCCAGGGGATCTCTCGGGCCCGTGCAAACTGGATGACGCCGCCGGTGACGACCACCAGATTGCATGTGAGCGAAAGAATGGGCAGCACGCGATAATCGGTCTCGACCAGCGCCAACAAGGCTGTGTAGGTGGAGCCGCCGCCAAACCCAACAGAGGCGTAGAGAATCGCCGTCAGCGCAAAAGCGATGGCCAAGCCGGTCATGACGCATGGTGCGCCAGCGCTTCGGGCGTGTCTATGTCGGCCAGGATCGATGGGTCTGCGACAATCACCGCTGCGTGAGGCAGATCGCCCAGCAGAGATCGCGCCCCCTGATCCCCTTTGAGTTGCGTCAGTGTCTCCAACCAGGCGGCGGGAAAACAAGCCGGCGGCAACCGCAAGCGCCCGTCGGAACTCGCTGACGCGCGGTCCCGCGTGCAGCGTCGCACGACGGCCTGCACATGATCGGCGGTGACAAAGGGCATATCCCCCAAGAGAACAACGAGCTGCGCGACGCCGGCCGAGCGCGCCGCTTCGGCGCCCATCGCCAGCGAGGCGCCCAGCCCACATTCGGGATGGAGGTTGCGCAGGATCGAGAACCCTTCAAGCGCGTCATCCACCGCTGGACGGGCCGACACCGCCCACAGCCGATCCAGTGCTAATGTGCGCAACACACCCGCCGCATGGGCGACCAAGGGGCGCCCACGAAACGGAGCGGTGAGTTTGTCCGCCGCGCCAAAGCGCTGCGAACGCCCCGCCGCGAGGAGTAAGCCCGCTCTCATACTGAAGCTGCGGCCTCTGAGGCGTTGAAATAGGGGTCGGCCCAGCGCTGCTTGTAGGCGCCATACATGTCCGCGAGGACGGCGATCGCGAGTGTTTCGGGATCGCGGGTCGAGGGGATGAGGCCGATGCGGTCGCGCACGCGCGCCAGTGCGGCGTCAGACACCCCCAACTCCCTTAAGCCGATAAGGCGGTTGGCCTGGGCCCGGCGCGAACCTTGGGCGCCGATCCAAAACGCCGCGCCCTCCAGGCTGGCGGCCAGGATGTCGGCCTCCTTGGTGTGCTCGTGGAAAAACAGCACGATCGCCGTTTGGGGATCGGCGTTGCGCGCCGCGTGGAGGCCTTGGGCGATCGACATGCGGTCGTGGGATATCGCGGCTAACACCTGCTCATCATCGCTCGCCACCTGAACGCGCCGACCGGCGCTGCGGGCGATATGGGCGAATATGACGGTTTCGATCCCACTGCCGAGGGCGAGAATCCGCAGCGGGGGGATGCGGGGCAGCGCGAACGCGTCGTCGCTCCAACCGGCGGGTTGAAGCTCCGTGAGGCGCGCACCAGTTAGGCCGTCGGGCGGGAGGATCAGCGCGTGCGCCTGGCGGTCCTGCAGCGCTTGGGCCGTTTCGCGGAGCGCGACGTGACGCCCCCCAGGCCAGAGGTGGATGTCGAGCCCGGCGCCGCACGGCAGTTGAATGTCAAACCAGGGCGAGCCCTTGCCATAACGCACCCGGCGGGCCTGCTGCTGCTGAAGAACGTGCTCGGCCTCCAGCGCTAAGGCATTCTCCACGCAGCCGGAGGAGACGGTCCCGATGCGACCGCCATGGCTCAAAAACGCCATGGCGGCGCCCACAGGGCGGTAGGCGGCCCCCTCCATTCCGGTGATGACGCCCAGAACGCCCTCGCTTTCAACGAGTGCGGCGATGGGGTCGCGTGTAAGTTGATCGAGCACCCTGCCTCCCGCTGCGCATGATCGGGCCGCGTGGCCCCGGCGCCATAGCCTCATGTGGCCCGTCGTTTTCTTTTTGAAAAGACAGCGGATCAGCCGGATGGCACGCCAAAACCACCGCGCCAGACGGTGTCATCATGCCTGGCGGAACCCGTCATGGCGCAGCTCGGGCGCAGCAGAATTGTCTGACAAGCGTCGAAGGGCGGAGCGCACTGGTCTCTTCGGGGCGTGCTTAAACTCTCGCGCGGCGGGTTTGTGGCGGAGTCGAAGGGACGATTGAACCGCTTTAGTGTCAAAGACTTGCAAAGTCTAACCAGGTTTTGGGAGAAGCTTTGTTCCTTTTAGGTATCGTTGGGTTGTCTAACCTCGCGCGTTGGTACCTGCAATTCGTGACCTCCGACTTCGGCAACGGCCAGAAAGGGGGCATTCCCGCCTCCCGAAGCAAATGACAGGGAGCAACCAAAAGCTGACCTCGGCGGCTTTTCGCTCACGTGACAAACTCTCTCTCCGCGAGTACGCCGTTCACTCGGACTGAGGTGGTCCCCGGAATCTGGACAGGGGCGTAAGCTACAGTGAGGGTTTGTCC
>CAZGCB010000046.1:0-20120 GCA_964524065.1 uncultured Caulobacterales bacterium
GAAGGCGGTGATGCCCTTGGGCCCGGCATCCGGATCGGTCTTCGCATAGATAATCAGCGTGTCGGCGTTCGGACCATTGGTGATCCACATTTTGGAGCCGTTGAGCACATAGCGATCGCCCTTTTTCTCCGCCCGAGTTTTCATGGAGACCACATCCGAACCCGCGCCGGGCTCCGACATGGCCAAAGCGCCCACATGCTCGCCCGAGATGAGTGCGGGCAGATAGCGGGCGCGCTGCTCCGGCGTGCCGTTCAAGCTGATCTGGTTGACGCACAAATTGGAGTGCGCGCCATAGGACAGCCCCACAGCGCCCGAGCCGCGCGACACCTCCTCCATCATCACGCAATGGGCGAGATACCCCATAGCGAGGCCGCCGAACGCCTCCGGCGCGGTGACGCCGTGCAGTCCCAACGCGCCCATGGGTCGCCACAGATCCCGCGGGAACGTGTTGGTTTGGTCGATCTCCGCGGCGCGTGGCGTGATGCGATCCTCGACAAAGCGCGCCACGGTGTCGCGCATCTCCTCGATCATGGGATCCAAGCCGAACTTCATGGGCTGATGGCTATTGGCGAGCATCGGGCGCCCTCTCCTGGCAAAGCGTCTGCGACCATAGACTGACATATTTTCGCATTGTCCGACAACGCGATGCGCTGCTAGACCTTTGGCCGGTCGCAAAGCGCTGACGCGGCCCCCACCATGATGGTCCGGAGATCCCAAGCGATGACCGTGATTCAAAGCGCCATCGACGTCCGCAGCGAGACCTTCGCCGCCAATGCCCGCGCCATGCGCGCCCTGGTGGATGAGTTGCAGGCGAACGCGGCGCAGGTGCGCGCTGGCGGCGGGCCGCGCTACAGCGATCGCCATAGGACCCGCGGCAAGCTGCTGCCCCGCGAGCGGGTGGAGCGGCTGATCGACCCGGGCTCCCCTTTCTTGGAAATCGGTCAGTTCGCGGCCTGGGAGATGTATGATGGCGGTCTGGCCAGCGCCGGCCTCATTGCAGGCATCGGCCAGGTTGAAGGGGTCGCGTGCGTGATCGCCGCCAATGATCCAACGGTGAAGGGCGGCACCTATCACCCGATGACGGTGAAGAAGCATCTGCGCGCCCAGGACATCGCGGCGGAAAACCGCCTGCCCTGCATCTATTTGGTGGAATCCGGCGGCGCGTTCTTGCCCATGCAAGACGAAGTTTTTCCCGACAAGGACGATTTCGGCCGCATCTTCTTCAATCAAGCGCGCCTCTCCGCCGCGGGAATTCCGCAAATCGCCGTGGTGCACGGCTCATGCACCGCCGGCGGCGCCTATGTGCCGGCCATGGCGGACAACGCGATTATTGTGAAGAACCAAGGCACGATTTTTCTCGGCGGCCCTCCTTTGGTGAAGGCCGCGACCGGGGAAGACGTCACCGCCGAGGAGTTGGGCGGAGGCGATGTGCATGCGCGGGTGTCAGGCGTCGCCGACCAACTGGCCGACGATGATGATCACGCCCTTGGCCTCGCCCGGCGGGTGATCGCCCAGTTGAATTGGGAAAAGCAGGGCCGCCTCACCATGCGGACGGCGGAGCCCCCGCTCCATCCCGCCGACGAGCTCTATGGCGTCGTCCAAGCCGATGCGCGCAAGCCCTATGATGCGCGCGAGCTGATCGCCCGCATGGTTGACGGCTCACGGTTTGACGACTTCAAGCCGCTCTATGGCGACACCCTGGTGACCGGCTTCGCCCATATTCACGGTCATCCGGTCGGGATCCTCGCCAATAACGGGGTCTTGTTTTCCGACAGCGCGCTCAAGGGCGCCCACTTCATCCAGCTGTGCTGTCAGCGCGGGATCCCGCTGGTGTTTCTGCAAAACATCACGGGTTTTATGGTCGGCAAGTCGGCGGAGGCCGGCGGCATCGCCAAAGACGGCGCCAAGCTCGTCAACGCCGTGGCCACGGCGGATGTGCCCAAATTCACCATTGTGGTCGGCGGCTCCTATGGCGCGGGCAATTATGGCATGTGCGGACGCGCCTATGGCCCGCGCTTTCTGTTCATGTGGCCCAATGCGCGCATCTCGGTGATGGGCGGCGAGCAGGCCGCCAGCGTGCTGGCCACTGTGCGCCGCGACGGGCTGGCCGCGAAGGGCGAGGCCTGGCCGCAAACCGAAGAGAACGCCTTTAAGGACGCCATCCGCGCCGAGTACGAGCACAAAAGCTCGCCCTATTACGCCTCCGCCCGTTTGTGGGATGACGGGATCATCGACCCCATCGACACCCGCGATGTTTTGGGGCTGTGCCTCGGCGCCAGCCTCAACGCGCCCATCGCGCCGACGCGCTTTGGCGTCTTTCGCATGTAGGAGCCGACCATGGCGTTTGATCTGTTGTCAGTGGAGCACCAGGCGAAAGGCGTCGCGCGCGTGACGCTCAATCGCCCCGAGCTGCGCAACGCCTTCAATGAAGACCTGATCGCGGAAATCACCGCAGCAATCACCCAGCTCGGACGGGATGATGGCGTGCGTGTGATCATCCTGACGGGCGCCGGCGCGGCGTTTTCCGCCGGCGCCGACCTGTCCATGATGCGTCGGATCGCGGATGCAAGCCCCGAAGAGAACCTGGCCGAAGCCCGCCGGCTCGCCGCCATGATGCACGCCCTCGACACCTGCGCGAAACCAACCGTAGCCTTGGTCAACGGCCCGGCCATTGGCGGCGGCGTCGGCCTTGTGGCGGCTTGTGATATCGTCATCGCTTCCCAGGACGCGTTCTTCGCCCTGCCCGAGGCGCGCCTTGGCCTCGCGGCCGCGGTGATCTCGCCCTTCGTCACCCGCGCCATCGGTGCGCGCCAGGCCCGGCGCTATGTGCTGACGGGCGAGCGGTTCGACGCCGCAACAGCCCACCGGCTGGGGCTTGTGCACGAAACGGCCCCGGCCACGGGCCTCAACACCGCATGCGATGCGATGGTGCACAATCTCCTCGCCTGCGGGCCCGAAGCGCAAGCAGCCTGCAAAGAGCTGATCGCCGCCATCGCAGGCCGCAGCATCGACGACACATTGATGGAGGAAACCGCACAGGCCATCGCCGCCATTCGCGCCGGCGCAGAGGGCAAGGAGGGCGTCTCGGCGTTTTTGGACAAGCGCGCGCCCGCCTGGACCGCGGAGACCTAAAGCGTGTTCGACAAGATCCTCATCGCCAATCGCGGCGAAATCGCCGTGCGCATCGCGCGCACCGCCCGGCGCCTGGGCGTGGCCAGCGTTGCGGTCTACTCCGATGTGGATCACGCCGCCCCCCACGTGACGGCCTGCGATGAAGCCGTGGCCATTGGCGGAGCGGCCGCAGCCGACAGTTATCTGGTGATGGAGCGGATCATTGCGGCCGCCCAACGCACCGGCGCGCAGGGCGTCCATCCCGGCTATGGCTTTTTGTCGGAGAACGCCGCTTTCGCCGACGCGCTGGAGGCGGCGGGGCTCGTTTTCATCGGTCCAACGCCCGACACCATCCGCGCCATGGGCTCCAAATCCGCGGCGAAGGATCTGATGCAGGCAGCCGGCGTGCCGGTCACACCCGGTTATCAAGGCGCGGATCAAACGCTGAGCGTGTTTCAAGACGCCTGCGCCGACATCGGCTATCCGGTGCTGCTGAAGGCTGCGGCCGGCGGCGGCGGCAAGGGCATGCGTCTGGTGGAGCGCGAGGCGGATTTGAAGACGGCCCTGGCGGCGGCGAAACGCGAGGCCGCCTCAGCCTTCGGCGATGACCAGATCTTGGTGGAAAAATACATCGCCCGCGCCCGCCATCTGGAAGTCCAGGTGTTCGGCGATGGCGCTGGGAACGTGGTCCACCTGTTTGAGCGCGATTGCTCCGTGCAGCGTCGCCACCAAAAAATCATGGAAGAAGCCCCGGCCCCGAACCTCGCGCCGGATGTGCGCGTCCAGCTGTTGCAAGCCGGCGTCGACGCCGCCAAGGCCGTCCGTTATCGCGGCGCCGGCACGGTGGAGTTTCTCTATGATGGGGCGGACGGCGTCTACTTCATGGAGATGAACACCCGCCTGCAGGTGGAGCATCCGGTGACGGAAATGATCACGGGCCTCGATCTCGTGGAGTGGCAGTTGCGTATCGCCGCGGGTGAAGGCCTGCCCCTCGCTCAAGACGCCATCACCGCGCACGGCCACGCGTTTGAGGCGCGGCTTTATGCGGAAAACCCGGATCAGGACTTTGCCCCCTCAACCGGCGTTTTGAGCACGCTGCGCCTGCCGGAAGAGAGCGTGCGCATCGATAGCGGCGTCGCCGAGGGGCAGAGCATCACACCGCACTACGATCCCATGATCGCCAAGATCATCACCCATGGATCGACCCGCGCGGGAGCCCTCGGCCAGCTGCGCGCCGCACTCGCTCACACCCGCGTCGCGGGGGTGGAGACTAATGCACGTTTCTTGGCCGCCTTGGCGCATGATGGGGACTTCGCCGCCGGCCAGGTGTCGACCCGCTACATCGCCGAACATGGCGACAGCCTCTTTGCCCGCCGGCCTGCAGAGATGCGCGTGTGGGCGGCGGCGGCGCTGCACGCGCGCCAAGCCGCACAAAAGGCGGTGGCGCCCACGGATGCTTGGCGCGGCTTTCGCCTCAACGCACCGTCTGAAGAGCTGTATTGGATTGTGATTGACGACGCGCCCGCCCTGCTGCGCCTGCAACCGAGCGATGGCGCTGAGCGTTTCACCCTCCTGGTCGAACGCAACGCCAGCGCCGCCCATCGCCGGACCGCCGGCGCGGACTATACGCCCGAACCGGTGGAGAACGCGACCTTCACCGCCACGCCCTTGGGCGATGGGGGCTGGCGCCTCAGCGTGGATGGCGTGGAAGCCTCGGTCTTCACGGCGCCGACCCAAGACGGCCAGGCCATACGTATCTGGATTGGCGCTGAGCAGTGGGATGTGGTGATCCCAGATGTCCTCAGTGGCGCCGGCGGATCAACGACGGACGAACGCGGCTTGATCGCACGCCTGCCAGGCGTGGTGACGCTGGCGCCCGTGCCCGCCGGTCAAGAGGTGAAAGCCGGCGACACCTTGATGGTGCTGGAGGCCATGAAGATGGAGCATGTCATCAGCGCCCCGGCCGATGGCGTCCTCGCGCGGCTGCACTTCACCGCCGGCGATGCGGTGAAGGAAGGCGATGTGCTGATGGATTTTGAGGCGACGCCATGAGCGATCGCCTCACCCTGGTGGAAGTCGGTCCGCGCGACGGTCTGCAAAACGAAACGCAAACCGTGTCGGTGGCGACCAAGCTCGCGCTCATCGAGCGCCTGGCCGCGACCGGCTTGCGCACGGTGGAGGCGGGGGCGTTCGTCTCGCCCAAATGGGTGCCGCAAATGGCGGACACCGACACCGTGATGGCGCGGCTGACACGTCGCACCGCGGTCTCCTATCCCGTTCTGACGCCGAATATGAAGGGCTATGAGGCGGCGCGAGCGGCCGGCGCTGACACCGTGGCGGTGTTCGCCGCCGCCTCCGAAGCCTTCAGCCACAAAAACATCAACGCGTCCATCGCCGACAGTTTTGAGCGCTTCGCGCCCATTGTGGACGCAGCTGCGGCCGATGGCGTGCGGGTGCGCGGCTATGTCTCGTGCGTGATGGGATGCCCCTATCAAGGCGCTGTGCCGGTGGCGGATGTTGTACGCGTCACCACCCGGTTGTTGCAGATGGGCTGTTATGAGGTGTCGCTGGGCGACACCATCGGCGTCGGCGCCGCCGGACAAACCCGTGCGCTGATCCAAACCCTCGCCTGTGAAGCGCCTGTGGAACGCTTGGCCGGGCATTTTCACGACACCTATGGCCAGGCGCTCGCCAATATCTACGCCGCTTACGAGGCGGGCGTGCGCGTGTTCGACGCCTCGGTGTCGGGCCTCGGCGGCTGCCCCTACGCCAAGGGCGCTTCAGGCAATGTGGCGACGGAAGATGTGGTGTATATGGCCCAGCGCTCGGGTCTGGAAACGGGCGTTGATCTTGATGCTCTGGTGCAGACCAGCCATTGGATCGCCGCCGCGCTCAAGCGGGCGCCGGGATCGAAAGTCGCCAGGGCTCTTAACCGCAGCGCGTCTGAGCCAGGCGCTTAGTCCAACGCCGCCAGGATCGCGTCGCCCATCGCGCGCGTGGTGAGAATAGTCTCACCCGCCGCGGCGATGTCGCCGGTGCGCGCCCCGCTCATCAGGGCCGCGTCCACGGCCCGCTCCAAAGCCCGCCCGACCTGCGGCAAGTCCAGCGAATAGTGGCACGCCATCGCGGCCGAAAGGATCATGGCGCACGGATTGGCCTTGCCCTGCCCCGCAATGTCCGGCGCAGAGCCATGCACCGGCTCATACACGCCCAACATCTTGCCGGCCGCATCGCGCGCGCCCAAAGAGGCGGAGGGCAGCATGCCCAGCGATCCCGTGAGCATCGCCGCGCAATCGGACAGGATGTCGCCAAACAGATTGTCGGTGACGATGACGTCGAACTGCTTGGGCGTTTTCACCAGCTGCATGGCGCAGTTGTCGGCATACATGTGCGACAGCGCGACAGCCGGATGGCGCGCGCCCATAGCGGTCGCCACCTCGCGCCAGAGCACGCCGCTCTCCATCACATTGGCCTTTTCGACCGAGCACACCTTGCCCATGCGCTTGGCGGCGATGTCGAACGCCACCGCACAGACGCGCTCGATCTCATCCTCGGTATAGACCTGCGTGTCGACGGCGCGCCGGCGGCCGTCCGCCAAGGTTTCGATAAAGCGCGGCTGGCCGAAATACACCCCGCCGGTCAACTCGCGCACGATGAGGATGTCCAAATCCTGCACCAGCTCCGGCTTGAGGCTGGAGGCTGCGGCCAGCGCCGAGCGGCATTGCGCCGGGCGCAGATTGGCGAACAACGCCAACTCCTTCCTTAAACGGAGCAACCCGGCCTCGGGCCGCAAATGCCGCGCCACGCTGTCCCATTGCGGCCCCCCAACCGCGCCCAGCAAGACAGCGTCGGACTGACGGGCCGTCTCCAGCGTCGCATCCGCCAAGGGCGCGCCATAACGGTCATACGCGGCGCCGCCCACATCATCCTGGGTGATGGCGAAGGTCACGCCCGCCTTAGCGCCGGCGGCCTCCAACACGCGCAGCGCCTCGCCCATGATTTCTGGGCCGATGCCGTCGCCGGCGAGCGCAAGCAGGGTTTTCGTGGTCATGGGGTTATCCGCTCAACAGATGTCACAATCAGGCGCCGGATGACGGCGTGTCAGCCAAAGGGCGCGGTATAAAAGTGATGTCGTCCTCGGCCCGGCGGGCCTCATAGGCGGCGATATCGGCGTCGTGCTGCAGCGTCAGGCCGATTTCATCAAGCCCCGCCAGCAGCCGCGACTTGGCGAAGGCGTCAATCTCAAACGATACCGAGCGGCCATTGGGCGGCGCGATGGTTTGGCTCTCCAAATCCACGCGGAAGGGCGCGCCCGGCGCCGTGAGGGAGAACAAATACGCCATGTCCTGCGGCGACACGACCGCCGCCAGGAGCCCGTTCTTCACCGCATTGCCGGCGAAAATATCGGAGAAACTGGTGGCGATGACGCACTTCACGCCATAATCCATCAGCGCCCACACCGCATGCTCGCGCGAGGAGCCGCAGCCGAAATTGTCCCCCGCCAGCAGGACTTGCGCGTCGCGATAGCCCTCCTGGTTGAGAATAAAGCTCGGATCCTCATCACCGGTATCGGTGAAGCGGATTTCGTGGAACAGGGCGTCACCCAGCCCCGTGCGCTGCACAATTTTCAGGAATTGCTTGGGGATGATGCGATCGGTGTCGACATTGGCCAGCGGCAAAGGCGCGCCGACGCCATTGAGGGTTTTAAAGGACTCCATCAAGCACTCTCCTCGACCACATCACGCACATCTGTCAGTCGCCCCGTCACCGCCGCCGCCGCCGCCATGGCGGGGCTCAACAGATGCGTGCGCGCGCCGCGCCCTTGGCGGCCTTCAAAATTGCGGTTGGAGGTGGAGGCGCACCGGTCGCCAGGGCCCAGCCGATCGGGGTTCATGCCCAAACACATGGAGCAGCCCGGTTCGCGCCACTCAAAGCCCGCCTCGACAAAAATCGCCGCCAGGCCTTCGGCCTCCGCCTGCGCCTTCACGAGGCCGGAGCCGGGGACGATCATAGCGTTGACCCCTTCGGCCACGCGCCGGCCCCGCGCCACATCGGCCGCCGCCCGCAAGTCCTCAATGCGCGAATTGGTGCATGAACCGATGAAGACATGGCTGACGGGTATCTCCGCCAGGCGCTGGCCGGGCTTGAGGTCCATGTACTCCAGCGATCGCGCCGCCGCTTCGCGCTTGTTCGGATCGGTGAAGTCCTGCGGATGCGGTACGACGCCGGTGATGGGCGCCACATCTTCGGGGCTGGTGCCCCAGGTCACCAAGGGCGCGATGTCGGCGGCGGCGATCTCCACGTCCCGGTCAAAAACCGCATCAGCGTCCGAGGGCAGCCGCCGCCAGGCCTCCACCGCCCGCTCCCAGTCCTCTCCCTGCGGCGCCATGGGCCGTCCCTTCAGATAAGCGAAGGTTTTCTCGTCCGGCGCGATAAGCCCCGCTTTGGCCCCACCCTCAATGGCCATATTGCAGACCGTCATGCGCCCTTCTAGCGACAGGGCCTCAATGACAGATCCCGCATATTCAATGACATAGCCCGTACCGCCCGCTGCGCCGATGCGCCCGATAATGGCCAAGGTCACATCCTTGGCCGTCACGCCGGGCGCCAACACCCCCTCGACGCGCACCCGCATGTTTTTCGACTTTTGCTGCACCAGCGTCTGGGTGGCGAGGACGTGCTCGACCTCCGAAGATCCGATGCCGTGGGCCAGCGCGCCAAAGGCGCCATGGGTGGCGGTGTGGCTGTCGCCGCACACCACTGTGGTTCCCGGCAGGGTGAACCCTTGCTCAGGCCCGATCACATGCACAATGCCCTGGCGATGGTCGCGCGCGTTGAAATAGGTGAGGCCGAAATCGCGCGCATTGCGGTCCAGCGCGTCAACCTGAGCCGCGCTTTCCCGATCAGCGATGGGCAAGCTGCGATCGGTGGTGGGAATATTATGATCCACCACCGCCAGCGTCAGGTCCGGACGGCGCACCGGTTTGCCTTGCAGGCGCAGGCTCTCAAAAGCCAGCGGGCTGGTCACTTCGTGCACGAGGTGGCGGTCGATGTAGAGCAGCGTCGCGCCGCCTTTCAGCGCGCACACCACATGCGCGTCCCACACCTTGTCGTACAACGTTCGCGCCATGGTGACCGTCCTCCATTTGCGTCAACGCCGGGCCCTCACGGCCCTGCGCCGTGATCCAGCACGCCGATCGATGCGCCTGATCGTTTCCGTCCAACGGGGGCCGCCCCGCGCAAAGAGGCGCCGCCCGCCGTCATCAAAAAGTCCGCACGGCTTGCGCCGCCTAGCCTAAGAGGTCAATGGCTTAAGCTGCGTCTCTCATCACCCGATTAATGTCTTGCGTCCGTCACGTGCCGCCCCCTGGGAGCGACGCGGCGGCGGCTCTCGGACGCCATGGTGATGACACACCATCCGCCGCACGCGAGCGTTCGATTGTTCGAGGATCTGAAACAGTGATTTTATCAATACCGCTCTAGCCGCCGGTGACATCCATGCGCATGTCCACCACATGCGTCACGCAGAGCGCGTCAATGGCCGCCAGCCCTGTACAATCCACCCAAACAGAACGCGCAATCGCCTCATCGCGGCGCTTTGCACCTAGCGCAACAAAAGGAACGACGGGCATGAAACGCATGCTGATGTCTTTGGCGGTATTCACGACCGCGGCTTGGCATGCGCCCCTGGCGCTCGCCCAGGGCGGGCCGCCGTCCGTGATCGTGGAAACCGCGGCGTTGACGGAGTTTGTCGATGCGATTGAAGCCATCGGCACCCTGCGCGCGGCCGAAACGGTGCAGATCAGCGCCACAGTGACGGAGCGCGTGAGCCAAATCGGCTTTGATGATGGCCAGCGCGTGGTGCGCGATCAAATCCTCGTCGAGTTTGAAGCGCGGGAGGAAAACGCGCGCATTCGCGAGGCGAAAACCGCGGTCGAAATTGCTCAGCGCGAATACGAGCGGGCCGAGCGATTGCTCAGCACCAATACGTTGTCCGAAAGCGCGTACTTGGTGCGCCAGCGCGACCTTGCGGTGGCGCAAGCGCAGCTTGAAAGCGCCTCGGCGCAAATCTCCGACCGGGTGATCCGTGCACCCTTTGACGGCGTTGTGGGGCTGCGCACCATCAGTGTCGGCGCGACGGTCACACCGGGCGATCCCATCGTGCGCATTGACGACATTTCCAATCTGAATCTCGACTTTCCCGTGCCGGCGACGCGGCTCACAGCGCTGCAGCCGGGCCAAACGATCGTGGCCATCGCATCGGCCCTGGGCGGAGAACCGTTCCGCGGCGCCATCACGACCATCGACAGCTTTGTGGACCCCGCCACGCGGTCGGTGATGGTCCGCGCCGCCATACCCAATCCACAAGGGCGGCTGCGTCCGGGCCTTCTGATGACGGTGGATGTGAAATCGGCCCCGCGCCGGTCGGTCACGGTGAACGAAGCGGCGCTGATCCCGTTTGGCGCACAACTCTCGGTCTATGTCGTTCGCGACGACGGCGATGGCGCCGTGGTCGAACAACGGGCGGTCCAAACGGGCGCGCGCCGGGCGGGCGAAGTCGAAATCCTGGCCGGCCTGGAAACGGGTGAAGCCGTCATCACGCACGGCGCCATGAAAGTGCGCCCCGGCAGTAGTGTGACGCCAATTATCGCCGATGGGGACGACAGCTCGGCCCTGGCGCAATATCTCGACCAGACCGGAGGCTAACGGCGATGGTCCTCTCTGATCTATCCGTCAAACGCCCGATGGTGGCGGCCGTCATGTCGCTGTTGTTGATCGCAGGGGGCATCGTGGCGTTCCTGCAATTGCCGCTGCGCCAATATCCGGACATCGATCCACCGGTGGTGTCGGTCGAGACGACCTATCCCGGCGCGTCCGCCAGCATTGTTGAAACGCGGATCACCGAGATCATCGAAGACCGCATCGCCGGCGTGGAAGGCATCGACACCATCACCGCCACGAGCATCGACGGTCAGTCCAATATCGACATCACCTTCTTCGTGTCACGCGATGTCGACGCCGCGGCCAACGATATCCGCGATCGCGTGTCCGGCGTGCTCGATAACCTGCCGGAGGAAGCGGATCCGCCGGAAATCTCCAAGGTCGACTCCAACCAAGATGTGATTATGTGGCTCAACCTCATCGGCGAGGGCCGCACCGCCCCGGAGTTGACGGACTACGCCGAGCGTTTCTTGGTCGATCGCTTTTCCGCCATTGACGGCGTGGCGCGCGTGCAGATCGGCGGCGCCCAGAGTTATGCAGTCCGCATCTGGCTCGACCGAGCGGAGATGGCGGCCCGCGGGGTCACGGCCGCCGATGTGGAGCGACGGTTGCGCGCGGAGAATGTGGAGTTCCCCGCCGGCAGCATCGAGTCCGTCGACCGTCAGTTTGCAATCCGCCTGGATCGCGCGTTCGCGGATGTCTCGGACTTCGAGAGCCTCGGCATCGTGGAGACTCCCGAGGGCTACCGCACAACGCTCGCGGATATTGCGCGCATCGAGTTCGGGGTCGAAGAAGAGCGCAACATGTTCCGAGGCAACACCGTGCCGCAAATCGGTCTGGGCATCATTCGCCAGTCCACAGCCAACACGGTGCAGGTGGCGCGCGACGCTCAGGCCGAGGCGGCGCGGATCAACCCCACGCTGCCGCCGGGCATGCAAATCCTCGAAAGCTACGACACCTCAGTCTTTATCTCAGGCGCCATCAATGAGGTCTATAAGACGCTGGCCCTCGCGGCCGCGCTGGTGATGTTGGTCATCTTGATGTTCCTGGGAAGCCTGCGGGCCATGTTGGTGCCGGCCGTCACCTTGCCGGTGAGCTTGATCGGCGCGTTTTTGGCCATTTGGGTGCTGGGCTTTTCGATTAACCTCTTGACGTTGCTGGCTCTGGTGCTCGCGATCGGCCTCGTGGTGGACGACGCGATCGTCGTCTTGGAGAACATATACCGGCGCATGCAGGAGCATGGGGAGAGCCCGCTGCTCGCCGCGTATCGGGGCGCGGGACAAGTCGCATTCGCCGTCGTGGCGACGACCATCGTGCTGATTTCCGTGTTCGTGCCCATCGCGTTCCTGCAGGGCGATGTGGGGCGGCTGTTCTCAGAATTCGCGCTCACCATCGCCGCAGCGGTGGCCCTTTCGAGCTTTGTGGCGCTCAGCTTGTCGCCAGCACTCGCGTCTAAACTGCTGAAACCACGCACGAGCGGCAACATCCTCACGCGCGGCTTGGACGGTGTGTTTGGCGCCCTGCGCCAGGGCTACCGCGTGGCCCTTAGCCTCGTCCTGCGCGTACCTATTCTTGGTCTGGCCTTGATTGCGGTGGGCGGCGCCGGCAGCTGGTGGCTGTTCAGCCTGCTGCCGCAAGAGTTCGCACCGGCCGAAGATCGCGGGGCCTTCTTTGTCATCGTCAACGGACCGGAGGGCGCCAGCTACGACTACATGGTCGAGTACATGGATGAGATTGAACGGCGCATGATGCCCCTGGTGGACGCCGATGAGATTCAAAGGCTGCTTGTGCGGGCGCCCCGCGGTTTTGGGCAGGTGGAGAACTACAACACCGGCATCGTGATTACGGTCCTGCGCGACTGGTCCCAACGCCGCAACGGCTTTGAAATCATGAACCAGGTCCGGGCCGACCTCGCCGACTTGCCCGGCGTGCGCGCTTTTCCGGTGATGCGCCAGGGCTTTGGCGGCGGCGCGGCCCAAAAGCCAATCCAAATCACGCTTGGAGGCGGCAGCTGGGAACAGCTCAGCCAATGGCGGCGCACCTTGTTCGACGCCATGGCCGAGCGCGGCGTCGACTATCCGGGGCTTGATTGGGACTTCAAAGAGACGCAGCCACAGGTGCGCGTGCAGATCGATTATGACCGCGCCACGGCGCTCGGCGTCCGCGTCGAAGAGATTGGGCGAACGCTGGAAACGATGCTGGGCTCGCGTCGGGTCACCACCTTCCTTCAGGACGGTGAGGAGTATGACGTCATCCTGGAGGGCGAGCGCGCCGAGCAGCGCACGCCTTACGACATGACCAACATCTTCGTGCGTTCGGCAGACACCGACCAACTCATCCCTCTATCGAACGTGATGCGGTTAGAGGAAATCGGCGGATCGCGCACGCTGGCGCGCTATAACCGGGTTCGCGCCATTACGATTGAGGCCAACCTGCCGGCGGGCGTGTCCCTTGGCGACGCGCTCACCCAAATCGAGACGCTGGCCCGCGAAGTGCTGCCAGAACAGGTGATCTTCGATTACAAGGGCGAGTCGTTGGAGCTGCGTGAAACCGGCTCCTCCCTGTTGTTCGTCTTCGCGTTCGGCCTGGGCGTTGTGTTTCTCGTGCTCGCCGCGCAATTCGAGAGCATCCGCCATCCGCTGGTGATCATGCTGTCGGTGCCCGTGGCTATTGTGGGCGGCTTAACCGCTTTGAATATCGCCGGCGCCACGTTGAACCTCTACAGCCAAATCGGTCTGATCATGCTGGTGGGGCTGGCGGCGAAGAACGGTATCTTGATCGTCGAGTTCGCCAATCAGCTGCGCGATCAAGGCCTCGCCTTCAAAGACGCGCTGAGGGACGCCGCTTTGACCCGGTTCCGGCCAATTGTGATGACCGGCGTCACCACCATCGCCGGCGCCATGCCGCTGGTTCTCGCCGGCGGGCCGGGCGCAGAGACGCGTTCCGTAATTGGCATCGTCATTGTCGGCGGCGTCATCACCTCAACACTGGTGAGCCTGTTTACGGTGCCCGCCGCCTATATGCTGATCGGCCGCGGCGCCGGGGCTCCCGGTGATGTGGCGCGACGCTTAGAGCAGGAGCAAAAAGCCGGGTCAGCCCAGCCAGCCGAATGAGGTGGAGGCGGGCGCGGCCGTGCTTCGCCCCGCCGCCCGTCGGGCCCGCGACACAGCCCAAGACAAATCGGGCGGCGCGCGTCATGCTTGGATGATGAGCGATGCCGAGCGACCACCTCTGGAATTGTTCGCCCCAAACCCAGACGACGTGGAGCGGGTCTGGGTGCCGGGCCATGTGCGCCGCGGTTTCGGCAAGGACATTTATGTGGCCGGCCATTGGCGCGCCAAAACCAAAACGCGCAAACGGCGCTAGGACCGCGCCGCGCACATACGGCGCCAATGATGCCAGCCGCTGTCGGCCGCCAGCGCGGCCTCCCGCCTCCTGAGCCGCCCTTAAGCGGGCGGCGACTGATAATCTTCGTAGGATTTCTCTTCAACGATGGGCGAGCCCAACAACAGATTGATCTCTTTTTTGATCGCGGCGCGCTCATCATTGGTGACATAGACGCTGCGCGCCAAGCGGATGAACGTCACACCAAAATCCTGGGCGCGTTCGCACACGCGAATTGCGTCTTCGATGTCCCACAAAGCGGTGTTGACCGCCCGAATGCGCTCCATCAGCGCATCCAGTTCGGGCGACGGCGGGACGGATTGCGCAACGACGTCTTCCAGCAGCGTCAGCTCGCGCATCACATTGGCGCGTTTGTCCGGATCGGCGATGCGATCGCGCTTGAGTTCGAGGATGGAGATTTTATCCAGCAGCTCACCGGGGGAGATCGGTGTCAGGATCTGTTCCAGCATCTGCGCCTCCCGCCCGGGCGCCGCCGGACCGCCTGGCCGACTCACTGCGCCGCATCGCCATTGTCCTGCGTGCGCGACGCTGGGCCAAGCGCTAAGCGCGGCAAGGGTGCGGTTGCTCGCCCAATCCCGCACCGCGAACCATCGTGCGCGGGCGCCGGCATGATTCAGCCCGCCGCGCTCAGCCCGCCGGCAGCCACGCCTCCAACGCGGCACACACATCGGCCTCGCTGGGCAAATTGAGCCGTGAAGCGGGCCCAAGCGGGGTGAAGCTGTCGCCCCCGCAAAGGCGCTGCAAAGGCCCGCGCCAACCCGCCTCGACCAGACGCGCCATCAGCTCCTCGCTCAGCGAGCCCGTCTTGCGGCACTCATCCACAATCAACACACTCTGCGCCGGCCCCAGCGCCGCCATGATCGCGTCCATGTCCAAGGGGACCAACCAGCGCAGGTCCACCACGCGCACCCGCGCATCCTGGCGCAGAGCAAGGCGCCGGGCGGCGCGTCGGGCCATGCGCACGCCATTGCCGTAAGTCACAATGGCGATGGACGCCGTATCCGGCCCTGGCGGCGCGGCGCCAACCTCCCGAAAGGGCTCGTGGATCGCCGGCGCCCCGAATATCGCGCTGTGATCACGGGAGGCCGGGGCCGCCTGGAGAAGGCCGTCACCCTCCTCGTACAAGTCCCGCTGCGGATAGAGCGCAATGGGCTCCAGAAACACGACCACCCGGCCTTCCTCACGCGCCAAGCGGACGCAGGCGGGCAACATCCGCGCAGCCTCCAACGCACTCGACGGACAGGCCAAAACAAGCCCCGGCACATCGCGAAACACACCCAGCGCATTGTCGTTGTGGAAGTGACCGCCAAAGCCACGCTGATACCCCAGCCCGGCGATGCGGATCACCATGGGGTTGGCGAACTGGCCGTTGGAAAAGAATGACAGGGTCGCCGCTTCACCACGGATTTGATCCTCGGCGTTGTGCACATAAGCGAGGAACTGGATCTCCGGGATGGGCAGAAACCCATTATGGGCGAGGCCCATGGCGGCGCCAAGAATGGACTGTTCGTCCAAGGGGGAATCAAACACGCGCGTGGGCCCGAACCGCTTGTGCAGCCCCTGCGTCGCACCATAGACGCCGCCCTTCACACCCACATCTTCACCGAACACGATGATATTCGAATCCTCGGCCATCAGCGCGCCGAGGGTGTGCGCGACCATCCGCCCCATGGGCAGCGGCCCCGCCCCATCAGACGTGTCGGAACTGGGGACGGCTTGTCTTTTCTCGGTCTGTGAGGACGGACGCCACGTCCCTCCCGGCGGCGGAGTCACGGGGGCGCGCACAGCCTCGGCGCTTGTCAGTTTGGGACGCTGCGCCGCCTCGCGCAGGGCCCGGTCCACACGTACCGCCAGCCTGGCGTCAAAGCGCAGCATCGCGTCGCGGGAGGCCGCGCCGCTTTCCATCATGCGCCGCGCCGTATGCAGCAGCGGGTCGTCCCGTTCGCCCGCCTCAATCGCCGCGGGATCGCGGTATGCGCCCTCCACATCGGAGCCGGCATGCCCCATCAAGCGGTGCGTTTTCATATGCAGGAAGACGGGCGCACGCCCGGTGCGAACGCCATCCACCGCCACGCGCGCCGCGCGATACACATCACATACATCGCGACCATCGGCCGGCACATAGGTCAGATGCGCCCGGCGCGAGACGCTATGCTCGATCCAATCGTCCGGCGTCGGCACCGAAATACCCAGGCCATTGTCTTCACAAACAAACAGGATCGGCATGGCCAGCCCGTTGGCGACGCACCACGCCGCGGTGTTGAAAGCCCCCTGGGCCGTCGAATGATTGGCGGACGCATCACCAAACGAGCACACGATCACCGCATCATGCGGCAGCAGCGCGTCCGCCTTGTCCGCACGTCGGGCCAGCGTGACGGCGAAGGCGGTCCCGACCGCCTTTGGCAGATGTGACGCGATGGTGGAGGTTTGGGGCGGGATGAACAGCGCCTTGGAGCCAATCACCTTATGGCGTCCGCCCGAACAGGGGTCCTCCGCCGCAGCGACAAAGCTCAGCGCCATGTCCCATAGCGGCGTTTGCCCAGGCGCCTGACGCGCACGCTCCAAGAAAAACGCCCCCGAACGATAGTGCAAGAACGCCATATCCGTCAGCCGCAGGGCTCGCGCCACCGCCGCATTGCCCTCATGGCCCGCGGACCCGATGGAATAGAACGCCTCGCCGAGCCCGGAAAACCGCCGGGCCGCCAGGTCCAAATGCCGGCTGAGAAGCTGACTTTCAAACAGCTCGCTGAGCGCCTGGGCGTTGAGCCCCGCCGTCTCCATGCCGCAGAGCCCCGGCGCGGCGGGCGGCAGCCGACCGGCCTCCAGATGCGTGCGAAAACTATGCTCGAAGATCGCCATGGCGTCAGGGTTAGCCCGGTGTGCGTTGCCAAGTCATCACAGCCCGAGGGCTTAACCGCCCTCGCCCACACTCACCTCATCGGGCGTGAAGCGATATTCACGGCTGCAAAACTCGCAGCGCACCGCGATGCGCCCATCCTCTTCCGTCAAACCGTCCAACTCGCTGCGCGGAAACCGAGCGAGCACCGCGCGGACCTTATCGCCCGAGCATCCACAATGATGACGCACCGAACTGGCCGTAAACACGCGCACGCCGTTTTCGTGAAACAGCCGGAACAAGAGCTGCCCGGCCGACAAATGCGGATTGATCAGCTCATCGGCTTCCACCGTCTCAAACAGCGCCCGGCCTTCCTCCCACGCCTCATCGCTGTCGCCGCGCGCCTCATCACCGGCGATTCGCTGCAAGATCGCGCCGCCGCAGCGCCAGTGTCCCTGGGCGTCGCGGCCGGCGGCCAAATGGATGCGCGTGGGCACCTGTTCGGATTGTTCGAAATAGTTCTCCGCGATCTGCGCCAGGCCAACACCCTCAATGGGCGCAAGGCTTTGATAGCGATCAAAGTCCGCGCCGCGATCAATGGTCATGGCCAACTGGCCCGCGCCCAGAAGGCTCTGTGCATCGCCCGCATGCACGCGCGGCACGTCCGCCAATCGTTCGCGGTTGACGCGAGCCGCGGCGCGCACGTCGCCATTGGTGGCGTACTCAACCACCAAAAGCGGCACCGGCCCGTCGCCCTGGGTCTGGATGATCAACTTGCCGTCGAACTTCAGGGACGCGCCGACGAGCACGGTGAGCGCCAAGGCCTCGCCCAACAACTCCGACACCACCGGCGGATAGTTGTGGCTCGACAGCACCGCATGTCCCGCAGCGCCCAGGCGCGCGATGCGCCCACGCACCGGCCGGCCCTCCAACTGAAACGCCGCCACCATATCATCATCCCCGCCGAGGGGATCCATGTGCACATCGCCGGCGAGACGGCTCACGAGGCGGCCTCACCGGCCTGGGCCGCTTCGGCCAATGCGCCATCAAGGGCGGCCAAGGCCTCATCCGCCTCCTCAAAAGTGATGATCAGCGGCGGCGCCAAGCGCACCACATTGTCGCCCGCCACGCCCACCAACAGTCCGCGATCACGGGCGGCGTCACGCACCAACCGGTTAGGCGGCGCGACCTTCATGCCCAGCAACAGCCCCGCGCCACGAATATCCGTGATCACCGCGCTGTTGCGCCCGGCCGCCAGCGCCTCCAAGCCGCGGCGCAGATGGGCGCTGACCGCCTGCACATGCTCCAAAAAGCCAGGTTCCGTCAGCACGTCCCACACCGCATGACCGACGGCCATCGCCAAGGCGTTGCCACCAAAGGTGGAGCCATGCGCGCCCACCACCATCGCCTCGGACGCCGCTGCCGTCGCCAAACACGCGCCCAGCGGAAAGCCCCCGCCCACGCCCTTGGCCACGGCCATAATGTCCGGCGCGGCGTTCTCCACCGCTTGATAGGCGAACAGCTGCCCGGTGCGGCCCGCGCCCGACTGGACCTCATCGTAAATCAAGAGCGCGCCATGCGTGTCGCACAGCTGCCGCAGGCCCTGCAGACAGGACGGCGGCACAGCCCGCACCCCGCCTTCGCCCTGCACCGGCTCGATCAAAACGGCCGCGACGCTGTTGTCCATCGCCTGCTCCAACGCGCCATGGTCACCGAAGGGCAGTTGACGGAATCCGGGCATGGCTGGGCCAAATCCCTCCAGATACGCCGGATTGCCGCCCGCATTCATGGCGCCGTAGGTGCGGCCATGAAACGCGCCGGTGAAGGTCAGAATGGTGATGCGATCGGGCTGACCCTTGGCCGCATGGTATTTGCGTGCGGTTTTGAGCGCGCACTCCACCGCTTCCGCGCCCGAATTGGTGAAAAACACCCGCTCGGCAAACGTGGCGGCGCAATACTTGGCTGCGAGTTCCGCCTGACCGGGCACGTCAAACATGTTGGACAGATGCCATAAGGTGTCGGCTTGCTGTTTCAGCGCCGCCACGGCTTTGGGGTGTGCATGACCAAGGGCGTTCACCGCGATGCCGGAGATAAAATCCAAATACCGCGCACCATCGGTGGTGGTCAGCACCGCCCCCTCGCCCTTAGCGAAGGTCAGCGCTGGCGGGGCGTAGGTCTGATACAAATGCTCGCGATGGGGCGACGCCATGGGACTCTCCTTTTTGCCGGCGCACAGCGCCATGCGGGCCGTGGCCGCAAAAGAACGCGCCAGGCGGGCTTCGTCGCACCGCCGCGCGCTACGCTTTCAAACGCCAGCCTGAACGGAACGCGACAACCACGACCCCCGTCAACACCAGCGACAACATCCCCACCATCACGGCCCCCAGGGCCAGATCACCATCGGCCTCACCGATGAAGCCGTAACGAAAGCCGTCAATAAGATGGAAAAACGGGTTCCACGCCACGAAGGGCTGCAACACCTCCGGCAAACGCTCCACAGAATAAAACGTTCCGGACAAAAAACTGAGTGGCGTAATGATGAAGTTGGTCACCGCGGCCAGGTGATCAAACTTCTCCGCCCAAATCCCCGCGATGAGGCCCAACGCCGCCATAATCACCGACGCCGCCAACGTGTAGTAGATCACGGCGCCAAGATCCGCGACGCTGATGTGCGCAAACGGGGCGACGGCGATGATCCCGGTAATGGCGACAAGGATGCCGCGCGTCACCGCCCCGCCAATAAACGCCGCCGTCAACTCCGCCGCG
The DNA here is from genome assembly GCA_964524065.1 of uncultured Caulobacterales bacterium. Classification (GTDB taxonomy): domain Bacteria; phylum Pseudomonadota; class Alphaproteobacteria; order Caulobacterales; family Maricaulaceae; genus CAZADA01. Next base: position 19,841 of record CAZGCB010000046.1, read on the forward strand.
GTGAAGGGCGGCATCAAGAAATCCACCGCACTGCCTTGGAGTTTGGCGACAATGATCGAAGAGGACGTGTTGGCGAAGGCCTGCCCGATGACGCCCATCATCACTAAACCGGGCGCGAGGAACTGTGGAAAGCTCACCCCCAACGCTCCGTCCCGTTCAGCGCCAAAGGCGACGGTCAACACCGCCATGAACAGGACTGTTTGAATGGCAGGTGCGATGACGGTTTGCACGGACACCTTCAAAAAGCGCCGCACCTCTTTCGCGTAAAGCGTCCACAACC